>JBAXTA010000291.1:0-5824 GCA_037130415.1 Spirochaetota bacterium | reverse complement strand
CTTCGCGCCACATCACTGACCTCATCGATTCGGGCGACCTCTCGGAAAAACCCGGCTGGGTGCGGGTATCCATCCATCCCACCATGACAGACGCCGAGGCCCGGCATGTGGGCAGTTCCGTGGTGGAGGTCATACGAAACTATCGCGAGTGGGCCCAGGACTACGAGTTCGACCGCGAGTCGGGCGAGTTCCTGGCCAGGCGGCCTTCAGCGCCTGGCCCCGGCCTGATGGAGGGCTTCGAGGCGCTGCCGGCCTTCGAAGCTGGTCGACGCTGAGCGCCGGAGCTTCCACGCCCAGAGGGGGCATCAGGGGTTCTGACTATGCCCGCGCCACCCGTACCGCCATGGCGGCAGGGGGCTTCAGCGCCCTCTTCATGACGGTCTGCAGCATCCAGCCCATCTTCCAGGTCTACCTCGCCAACCACCTCGGGGCCCCGGCCTCCCTTCTGGGCCTCCTCTTCGGTTTCATGCTCGCAACCGGAGCCTTGCAGCTGGTTTCCGTATTCATCTACCGGGCCCTTCCGCGCCGGAAGACCTTCTTCATCGTGATGTCCGTGATCCACCGCTTCCTCGGCCTTGGCATCGCGGCCTCCGCCTTTCTCTTCCTTGCCGGGAGGAGCGGCCTCGAGGCCGCACGGCTGGCTGCCCTGGCCCTGGCAATATCCTGGGTCTTCATGAGCATATCGACCTCAGGCTGGCTGTCCTGGATGGCCGACCTTGTCCCCGAGGACGTGCGCGGATCCTTCTTCCTCCGGCGCTCTGCCGTCTTCCAGTCCGTCACAGTACTGTGGTTTTTTGCCGCCAGCGTACTCCTGGACCTCGTACCCGAGTCAGGTCGCTCCTTTGCCTACGCCGCGATTTTCGGCATAGGCGCCCTGGGAGGCATGGTCGATATCCTCCTCCATGTACGCATCCCCGAGCCAGCGCCTCCCCCTGTCGAGGGCCGGCTCACCGTCGCGGAGTTCCTGGGCCCCCTGGGTGACCTCAATTTCCTCCGCTATTCCCTGGGCACGGGCATCGCGGTCTTCGCAGTCAATGTGGCGGCCCCCTTCCAGGCGCCGCGCATTACGGACCCGGCCTTTGTAGGCGCACCCAACGTCTGGCTGGGCATCATGACTGTCATCACGATCCTGGCCTGGGTGGCCATGGCGCCCCTGTGGGGCTTCGTGATGGACCGCTACGGCCGGAAACCTGCGGTGGTACTGGGCTGCCTCGTCGTCGGTGGCTGGCTGGGCTACTTTTTCATCGATCATGGCAATTACAGCTATATCCTGCCCATTGTGGCGCTTTTCCAGGGCTTTTTCGGACCGGCACTCTGGGAGGGTGCTGGACAGCTCATGCTGACACTGGCCCCTCCCCCGCGCCGCGTGGTCTACATAGCCTGGTTCAACACCATCGTGGGGCTCGTGGCTGCGCTGGGGCCCGTG
This sequence comes from Spirochaetota bacterium, assembly GCA_037130415.1. GTDB lineage: Bacteria > Spirochaetota > Spirochaetia > Treponematales > Rectinemataceae > CAIJMU01. Next base: position 4,398 of record JBAXTA010000291.1, on the reverse strand, counting down.
GCGGGCGGCCAGCTGATGGAAGCCTTTGGAGCCAGAAGCGGGACTGCCGGCAGCAACTCCGCCACAGGGGGACCCTTCGCGCAGCTTCGGGCCTTGCTGCCGGGCTTCGATGGTTTCAGTGCGGTCCATGTCGTGGCGCTGGCGGTGATGGTTCTTGCAGTGTTTGTCCTTCGCGGTGTGCGTGAAGGCCGGGAACGGCCTATCGCAGGACTCATCACGCAGATGGCCAGCGCGGGACTCTTCCGCACCTACGCATCGCTCCTTGACCTCCGGCGTCACGCGGGCGATCCCCGGGTTGCCCGCGCACTCAGGCGCATCGACGGCGACGAGGGTGAACTCGTGGTCCGCGAAGTGATAGGCCGCCTCGACGATCCTGAGCCCGAGGTGCGGGAGGAGGCCATACGAGCCCTTGGCCGCATCGGCGGCGAGGAAGCCCGCGATGCCCTTGAGTCGCGGCTCCTGGACCTGGGCTGGGACCTCCGGGTAGAGGCTGCGCGGGTCCTGGGGCGCCTGGGGGATCCGGCCTCGCTGCCTGCACTGGAGGAGGCGATGCGGGAGGGAGGGACAGCCCTCCGGACTGCCTCCGCCCAGTCCATCGGCGCCCTGTCCGGAGGTCCGGGCAGCCTGCCTCTGGCGAGCATCCTCTCTGCCGAGCACGATCATCGCGTGCTCGATGCGGCAGCCCTCGGGGCAGCCTCGCGCCCGCGCCATGGCGAGCCTGATTCCAACCAATTGGCTATAGCCTTGCTGGGTCTGTACCGCGGCCTCTTCGATTCCTCGGGCCAGGGCGGGCGTCGGCAATACGTCATGGCCATGGCCAACCTGCTTGGAGACGCGGCTGATTTCGCACCCTATCTGGGCGGCCTCGGGTCTGCCGACCAGCAATCCGGCGGAGCGGAGTCCCGTGCCGCTCTTTTCGATGCCCTGGAAGGGCGGCTCCGGAGCCTGGGCGCGGCAGAACCGGCGATGCCGTTGGGACTGGCCACAGACCTGGCCCTGGCAGTCGAATCGGGAAAGGGCATCGTGGCGCTCAGGCTTCTCCTCGATGCAGGCGATGCGGCCTTGTACGCAATGCTGGGTCCGGCCCGAGACCGCGATGAGTTGTCCGAACTCGTCGCCCGCGCCGACACTCGCCTTGGTGCCTGGGATGCCGTTGCCCGTGCGTGCAGCGCTGGACCCTGCTCCCGCGAGGCGGAAGCAAGCCTGGAAGAGCCGGGCCTGCTTCTCGCCTTGCTCGGCGCCTGGTTCCTTTCCAAGGACTAGTCCTTATTTTTTCACCTTCGCTGCAAAGGCCGAGTAGAGCTTGTCGAGGGCGGCAGTGTAGGTCTTGTAGTGATCGCCCACCTTCCCGTCCTTGTCCTTGTAGTCGCTCTGCATGTCAGCCCACTCGTACATCAGTTCGACCTGGTCGAGGATGGGCTTCGGATTGCCCGCCGCGTCCTTCCAGTCCTTGTTGTAGACGAAGACATAGGGAACCTGGAGGCGCGGCGCGGCTACGACCTTGCCGTCCTTGTCGGAATAGCTGATGTCGCGCTCGCGCATGGCGCCGTACTCGACGACGATGCCAGGGAAGTACTTGTTGACAAGATCGACATAGAGGTTCGCGTAGGCGTTTTTCGAGTCGCGGAGGTGGAAGATGTTGCCATCGACCCGGGTATCCCACATGTAGACAGTGTCGATGCTGTACTTCTTCGCATACTGGTTGACGACTTCGATGACGGCACGGGTGTTCGGGCACCAGGGGCCGCCGAACATGATGGCATAATTGCCAGGGCTTTCGAGCAGTTTCCTGAGCTCGACATAGCCGACAGTCCTGATGACCCAGGGGGCATCCTTGGGATCGATGACCGTGGCGCCGCCGGCCCGGGCGTTGAACCCCTTCGCGAAGAGGGTCAGGTCGTCGACATAATTGAGTTTAGTTGCTACCTTTTTGGCCCCGGAGGCCGTGGAAACGGCGTCGAAGAGGGGGCGGATCTCCTTCTTGTAGGCCTCGATCTTCGCCGGATCGTCCTTGCCATTGGTCTGGAAGTCCTTGTCCCAGAGGAGCATCTTCTCGTAGGAGGCCAGGATGGGGGCGGGATTGCCCTTCAGGTCCTTTGCAGCCCTGTTGTAGAGGAACAGGAAGGGCACCTGGAGTCGGGCGGCAGCCATGGCCTTGCCGTCCTTGTCATTGTAGCTGATGTCCTTCGTGTGGTCGGCGCTGTACTCCACCTGGATGTTGGAGAGGTACTTGTTCACGAAGTCGACGTAGAGGAAGGCTCCGGTGTTTTTTGAGTCGCGGAGGTGCATGGTTGCGCCGTCGATGCGCCAGTCGAAGTTGTAGATTGTCTTGACGCCGTACTCGTTGGCCACGTCATTGATCTGCCCGATGACAGCCTGGGTGTTGGGGCACCAGGAGCCACCAAAGAGGACCATGAAGGTTCCATCGCTCTCCATGAGCTGCTGGAGCTGGTTGTAGGACAGGCTCCTGAAAACGGGGTTGGCCGTCATGTGTGCGAAATTTTCCGGGCCGAAATACTGGTAGGTCGAGTTGATCGCAGGTGCAGCCGCGACCGTAGTCGCGAGCCCAAGGGCCAAAAGGACCGGCACGAGGAGCCGGAACGCTCCCATCCTCATAGCTATGATCTTCTTCATGATGCTTCCTCCCTCACTGTTGTGAGCAATATGCTGGATATCCTCGAGGTCACCCCGGATGGCGGATGCCGCCGGTGCAACCATGATGGCTTTGTCAGGGGCAGGCAGCCCCGTCGACGGCCGCGGGCAGGGCTGGCAGTTCGCCTCCTGGCGCGGCTGTCGCCGGCGTGCCACCGCTTTCCGTTCCGGTTCCCGCCAGGGGAGCGGTATCGCCTGGGATGATGACGCTGTTGATGATGAGGCCTCCGCTTGAGACCGCCCGGGTGACGCCTCCTGGCGCCTGGGCCTGCCCGCGCTGGTAATCGGCCATGGCGAACATGCCCGAGAATATCAGTACGAGGACGGCGAGCAAGATGAGTGAATTCCTGTTCATGGACGGTTTCCTTTCCTGGCATTGTGGCTTGCCAGGCAGCCTCTTTTCATGAACATGCGAAATGATCCATGGCTTCTCATATAGGCTGGACCTGGTCCAGTTCCATGTCGCGGTTGTTGTAGACCGTCATGTCAACTTCCTTCATCACGCGCCCCGTGATGGCTCCTGCGACGAAGGCGTCGGAGACGTTGAGGGCGGTGCGTCCCATGTCGATAAGGGGTTCGATGGAGATGAGGACCCCCGCAAGGGCGACAGGGAGGTTGAGCGAGGACAGCACGATAAGGGCTGCGAAGGTAGCGCCGCCGCCGACTCCCGCCACGCCGAAGGAGGAGACTGCGGTCACGAGGGCCACAGTGAGGAGAAAGCCGACATCGAAGGGATTGATGCCCACCGAGGGAGCAATCATCACGGCGAGCATGGCCGGATAGATGCCGGCGCAGCCGTTCTGGCCGATAGCCGTCCCGAAGGTCGCCGAGAAGTTCGCTATCGCCCCGGAGATGCCCATCTTCCTGGTCTGGGCTTCGATGGTGAGGGGGATGGTACCCATGCTCGTGCGGGACATGAAGGCGAAGGTTAGGACGGGCCAGGCCTTCCTCACATAGATCCAGGGATTGAAATCGAAGACCGATAGCAGGAATAGATGAATTATGAACATTACAATTAGTGCTGTATAGGAGGCGAGGATGAACTTGAGGAGGTTGACGATGGCTCCATAGTCGGTGCTGGCAAGGGTCGATGCCATTATCGCAAGGACGCCGAAGGGTGTGAGCTTGAGGATGATGCCGACCAGTCGCATGGTGACGGCGTAGGCCGCGTCGACGCCTTTCTGGACGAATTCAGCCTCGGCGGGATATTTCTTCCTGATTCCCAGGGCCGCGACGCCGAGGAAGGCCGAGAAGACGACGACAGCCAGGGTGGATGTATTCCTCGCCCCCGTCATGTCCTTGAAGGGGTTCTGGGGGATTATCTCGAGGATCTTGTCGGCAAGAGGCGTGGTGGCCGTGCCGGTATTCTGCTGGAGGGTCGCTGCACGATGCTGTTCCGCCGTGCCCTGGGTGATCTGCCGCGCGTCCAGCCCGAAGGCAAGGGCCGAGGTCTCGCCGACCAGGGCAGCGAGACCGGCCGTAAGCACAAGGGTCAGTATCACGCTGGCACTCATCTTCCCGAGGTTCCTCACGTCCTTGAGCTTGAGGATCGCCGAGATTATCGAGACCATGACCAGGGGAATTATGATCATCCTGAGCAGATCGACGTAGCCGTTGCCGACGAGGCCGAACCAGGGCAGGATCTGGTCGAGTACAGCCTTGTTTGCCCCGAATGCAAGCTTGATGATGACACCCAGGGCTACGCCCATGCCGAGGGAGACCAGGACCCGTTGCGCGAAGCTGGCC
>JBAXTA010000290.1:0-5869 GCA_037130415.1 Spirochaetota bacterium | reverse complement strand
TTGCATTCCCGGGATTTTGCGGAGCTGGTTGCAGGTCTCGATGCCGTCGAGGCCAGGCATCATGATATCGAGGAATACCAGATCGTAGGGATGTCCATCCTCGTAGGCTGCCTTGAGCGCACTCATGGCCTCGCTTCCATCGACAGCGCCATCAACGGTTCCATATTTTTGTATCATCCGTATCAACAAGTTCCGGGAGAGGAACTCATCTTCAACAACCAGCATCCTGAGAGTCTTCATGCGCTGCTCCTGTCTAGCACTGGCAGTAGTATAACCGGGGGGAATCCCTGTTCGCCCATGAACGGGCTACGAATCAGGCACCCCTCCCTTCGAAGGTGATTTCACCTGAACGCGCAAGTCTATCCGCTCAAGGTAACTTTGCACAATCCATGGCAAGGATCAAGGGTGCGGTCAGAAGTCTTTTCTTCCCGACATGCAGTCTACGAGTGATAATGGCGTTTCAATAGCTGGAAATGCCATTTTTCGCTTGCGATCAGTGACTATTGGCATTAGTGTAAAATTGGATTTATGACGATGCCACAAGAAATGGACGACGAGACACGTGAAATCATCATTTCCTTCATCTCTGAGGGATATGAGCGCCTCGATGATGCGGAGGCAGAGCTGGAAAAGCTCGATTCCGCTGTGGAGGGCGGGGATGAAGCGGAGAATATCCGCAGGCTTAATTCTGTATTCAGGCTGTTTCACTCGGTAAAAGGATCGGCTGGCTATCTCAATTTCGAAAACATCAAGGCACTTACCCATGAAGCCGAAGCCTTGCTTGAGGTATTCATCAAGGGTGGTCTTCGGCCCCAGCCTAAAAGTTTTGACATCATATTCAAGACCGTCGATGTGCTCAGAGATTTGGTTCGGATGGTCGAGCAGATCATGTCGGACAGCAATGGTGAGCAAGTTGCCCGATTGCAGGCTGCCAATGTGGCGGCTCATGTCCTTGAGCTGAAGCAGGAGGCTGGCTTGGTCCCGAACGCGCCTGGAAGCGCGCCCCCTCCAAAGTCAACTGATGCCGATCATGGGACTCTGGCTCGGCAACGCCCTGCCAACGAGATACCGCTTTCCGAACTGGTAACGGTGGACATGGTCGAGCGCTTTCTTTCAGAATGCTCTGACCTCGTAGACGGAGCGGAGAAGCAGGCCCTGGAATTCGACCGGGGAACGGACAATGTCGAGGCAGTCAACAACATTTTCCGCGCTGTCCATACCATCAAAGGCAATTCCGGTTTCTTCGGCTATATCCTGCTGGAATCCCTGTGCATGGACTTCGAAGCCAGGCTCGAGGGTGTGCGCAAGGGCAAGCAGCCAGTCAACGAGCACTTTACCCTCGCGGTCATGAGCTTCATCGACGAGATACGTTCCTCGATGGGTACAGTGGCGATCAAGTCTGCCGATGGTGAGGTAGGGGTTCGCGATAGCCTGGTTTCACTGCCCTCCGGAGAACCTTATTCCAATGAAGCGCAGCTGTCCTCCAACGTCGATGCAGCAGACAATGAAGCCTACAGGCCCATCGGGCAGATCCTCATCGACATGGGAGCGGCGGAAGAAGACGAGGTAAACCGGGCCCTTGAGATCAAGAACAAGCCACTTGGCAAGATGTTGGTCGATAGTGGGTCGGTGACGCCGATCGATCTTGCAGTCGCTCTTGATACCCAACGCAAGGCGCAGCCTTCGGAACGGGCGTCCATCGAAGAGGTTGTGCGCAAGGAAATCAGGGTCGACACGGCGAAACTCGACAAGCTGTTTGAATTGGTCGGCGAGTTGATTACTGCGGAGGCCATGGTCGGCAACAGTCCCGATCTGTCAGGCGTTTCCAACCTCGACCATTTTCAGAAGGCCTACGCAAACCTGAACAAGATCAGTCGCGAGATCCAGGAAACCACGATGATGATCAGGATGATCCCGCTGGAAGGGCTCTTCCAGAAAATGACCCGTCTGGTGCGTGACCTTTCGCGGAAGATGGAAAAGCCGGTTGATTTCCATGTCGCGGGCGCCGAAACCGAGATGGACAAGAATGTCATAGAGCAGATATCCGATCCCCTTGTCCATATCCTTCGCAATTCCCTCGATCATGGCCTCGAAGCCGCAGATAAGAGGGCGATCTCCGGCAAGTCCGCGACAGGGGGCCTCTGGCTCGAAGCCCGCTACGAGGGCTCGGAAATCTGGATCAGCGTGAAGGACGACGGCGCGGGGCTCAACCGCGACAGGATACTGGCAAAGGCCATGGAGAGAGGCCTCGTGCAGGTCGATCCAGCCACGCTCACCGATGAAGCGATCTATGCCTTTATTTTTGAACCAGGTTTCTCGACAGCGGCGAAGGTCACCGAGATTTCCGGCCGTGGGGTGGGGCTGGACGTCGTCAGGAAGAACCTGGAGAGGATCCGCGGTTCGGTCGACATCAAGAGCGAGCAGGGCAAGGGGACCGAGTTCATCCTCAAGATCCCCCTTACGATGGCCATCATCGATGGAATCACCGTACGCGTCGGCCAGAGCTTCTACTCGATTCCTCTCGGGGACATCATAGAGTTCTTCAAGGTTACTTCGGATCAGGTGACAGCGCCGAATCCCGAAGAGGTGACGGTCAACCTTCGTGGGAGCCTCCTTCCCCTGGTCAAGCTCGGTGAGGTCTTCAAGATCAAAGATGCCCTCCTCGAGCCAACGGAAGGCATCATCCTTGTCGTGGAAGCTGGCGACATCAAGGCCTGCATCCTTATCGACGAGGTCATCGGGAACCAGCAAATCGTGGTCAAATCCATTTCGGAATACCTTGGGAAGGTCGAGGGTATTTCCGGTTGCTCCATACTAAGCGATGGTACGGTCAGCTTCATCATTGATACTGCCCGGCTCGTCGCCCGCAGAATAGAATAGTCCTGTTTAAGTACCTACAGGGAGGCTTTCATGAAAATCCTGGCGAAGCTACTGGTTGGTTTTATAGGCGTAGCTGTTCTATGCGCCATCGTTGGAATCGTGGGCATTACCCAGCTCGCGAACATGAGCGCCAACCTGCGCTCGATCGAGGTGGAAACGGTTCCCTCGATCGTGAACATACTTGGAATCGGCGAGAGCCTCCAGCAGATCAAGGGGGCGATACGATCGCTTGCGACTCCGCAGAGTGCCGAGGATTCGGTGTTTATCAAGCGGCAGCTCGACAATATCGAGACTGCCCGTGCTGAATACAAGAAAAACATCTCTGTCTACGATCCCATCCCCCGCACATCCGAAGAAGACAAGCTCTGGAAGGCCACCCAGGCTGCCATGGCCGTGGCAGCCTCGTACAACAATGAGCTCATTGCGCTGGCTGAAAAGGCAGAAAAGACAGGTATCGGCTATGACCGGGACAAGATCTATGAAGACATGTACGGCATCATCTCAGGAGAGCGGCGGCTTGAATTCGACAATGCCCTCGCCGCGATAACTGCGCAAAGTGCTTATGTCGTGGACTATTATGGCGTCCAGCAGATAAAGGCCGCCACGACCGCCGCGACCATCAGCGGAACCATCCTCATCATAGTCACAATTTTTTCTTTCCTTGTGGCTATTGTTCTCGGCATCTTGCTTGGACGCTCCATCTCCAACCCCCTCAAGAAGAGCGCATTAATACTCGACAAGATGGCAGCCGGTGACCTCTCCGAGCGTTTTGTAGTCAAGTCAAAGGATGAGTTTTCCCTTGTGGCTGCCTCGCTCGGCAAGGTAGGCGATTCGGTCGGCCTCCTCATCCAGGATGCTGCCATGCTTGCAAAGGCCGCTGTGGATGGCAAACTTGCCACGAGGGCCGACGCATCCAGGCACCAGGGCGATTACAGGAAAGTCGTCGATGGGGTCAACCAGACCCTCGACGCCGTAATTGGCCCCCTCAACGTCGCGGCCAATTATATCGACCGCATCTCCAAGGGCGACATACCGCCGAAGATCAGCGACTCCTACAATGGGGATTTCAACGAGATAAAGAACAACCTGAACCAGGCCATCGACGCAGTGAACGCCCTCGTCGTGGACGCTGGCATGCTCGTCGGCGCTGCCGTGGACGGCAAGCTTGCCACGCGGGCCGATGCAACCAAGCACCAGGGCGACTTCCGGAAAATCGTGGATGGCGTCAACAAGACCCTGGATGCGGTCATCGGACCCCTCAATGTCGCGGCCAATTATGTGGACCGCATCTCCAAAGGCGACATACCCCCGAAGATCACCGATGCCTATCATGGTGATTTCAATGAGATCAAGAACAACCTTAACCAGGCCATCGACGCGGTGAACTCCCTCGTCGTGGACGCCGGCATGCTCGTCGGCGCTGCCGTGGACGGCAAGCTTGCCACGCGGGCCGATGCCACCAAGCACCAGGGCGACTTCCGGAAGGTCGTCGATGGCGTCAACAAGACCCTCGACGCGGTCATCGGACCTCTCAACGTTGCTGCCAATTATGTGGACCGCATCTCCAAGGGCGACATTCCCCCGAAGATCACTGATGCCTACCACGGTGACTTCAACGAGATCAAGAACAACCTCAACCAGGCTATCGACGCAGTCAATGCCCTTGTTGTGGATGCAGGCATGCTTTCGGCAGCCGCAGTCGATGGAAAACTGGCCACGAGAGCCGATGCGAGCAAGCACCAGGGCGACTTCCGGAAGGTCGTCGACGGGGTCAACAAGACCCTCGATTCGGTGATAGGGCCGCTCAACGTTGCAGCCAATTATGTGGACCGCATTTCCAAGGGTGACATTCCCCCGAAGATCACGGATACCTACCATGGTGATTTCAACGAGATCAAGAACAACTTGAACCAGGCCATCGACGCAGTGAACGCGCTCGTGGTGGATGCCGGAATGCTTGTCGGCGCTGCCGTGGACGGCAAGCTCGCCACGCGGGCTGACGCCACCAAGCACCAGGGCGACTATCGGAAGATCGTGGATGGCGTCAACAAGACCCTCGATGCGGTCATCGGTCCGCTCAATGTTGCAGCGGATTATGTCGACAAGATCTCAGCAGGCAACATTCCACCGAGAATCACCGACACCTACAATGGTGACTTCAACACCATCAAGAACAACCTCAACAAGGCTGTGGATGCCATCAACGCCCTTGTTGCCGATGCCGGATTGCTTGTCCAGGCTGCTGTGGATGGAAAACTTGCCACGCGGGCCGATGCAACCAAGCACCAGGGGGACTACAAGAAGATCGTGGATGGCGTCAACAAGACCCTTGATGCGGTCATCGTACCGCTCAACGTTGCTGCTAATTATGTGGATCGCATTTCCAAGGGCGATATCCCTCCGAAGATCATCGATGCGTATCAGGGTGACTTCAACGAGATCAAGAACAACCTCAACCAGGCCATCGACGCAGTCAATGCCTTGGTCTCTGATGCAGGAATGCTCGTCAGCGCAGCCGTGGATGGAAAACTCGCTACCCGGGCTGACGCCACCAAACACCAGGGTGACTTCAGGAAGATTGTGGATGGAGTAAACAAGACCCTCGATGCGGTCATAGGACCGCTCAATGTCGCAGCCGATTACGTCGACAAGATCTCGGCAGGCAATATCCCTCCGAGAATCACCGACAACTACAATGGTGACTTCAACACCATCAAGAACAACCTCAACAAGGCTGTCGATGCGGTCAATGCCCTCGTCACTGACGCTGGAATGCTTGTCCAGGCGGCGGTGGAGGGACGACTCCAGACGCGCGCCGATGCCAGCAAGCACCAGGGGGACTACCGAAAGGTGGTCGACGGTGTCAACCGGACCCTTGATCTCGTCATAGCACCTATAAACGAGACGAGCGCGGTGCTCAAGCGCATGGCGGAAGGCGATCTCACGGGAAGGATCACCTCTGACTACAAGGGCGATTTCGATGTCCTCA
>JBAXTA010000029.1:0-22871 GCA_037130415.1 Spirochaetota bacterium | reverse complement strand
GCCTACTGCAAGCCCTGTCCGAGCGGCGTTGACATACCCGGCGTCTTCGGAATGTGGAATACTGCGGTGATGTATGACGACCGCGCTGGCCGCTCCGGCTGGTACAAGAGCGGATTGCTGCACGAAGGATCAGCCGCAGACCAGTGCACACGCTGTGGTGAGTGCCTCGACAAGTGCCCCCAGCACATCATGATCCCCGACCGCCTTGAGGAAGCCCACGCCTATCTCATGGGTACTGCTTGATGCGGAAGATCGATCCCATTTCAATGGAGTTCTCAGTACACGGTTTTGACTGTGGCTGGGGCGGGCCTCTGCGAGTCCTCCCGATGGCCAATTTCCTTCAGGAAGCCGCCGGGATCAGCGCCCAGGAGCTCGGCTTCGGCATATCCGAACTTGTCCTCCGGGGGCAGACATGGATGCTCGTGAAGCTCGACCTCCGGGTCGATCGGCTGCCCCGCGAGGGTGAGCGGGTCCGCGCAAAGACCTGGCCCTCGGGCCTCGACCGCCTTTTGGCCTTGCGTGACATCATGCTGGAGACAGTGGACGGCGAGCCCCTCGTCCGCGCGGTCTATGCCTACCTCGTGGTCGATCTCGAGGCGCGGAGGCCACTCCGTCCTGAGCGGGCCATACCGGAGCTGGCCGAGATCGACATTGCCGCGAACGGCCACTGTGTACCTGATTTCCGTTTCGGCGCTTCTGCCCTCGACAGCCTCGATCGCACAGCGGCTTTTTCCCAGACTGCCTGTCCGCGGCACCTCGACAACAATGGACATGTCAACAATGCCCATATTCTTGATTGGCTCATTGACGCTGCCGGGATGGCAGCTGGAACCATCCCCGGAGGGAGCCCTGCCGCAGTGGCCAAGATCGAGCTTTCAGGCCTCCGCGCGGACTTCCTGCGCGAGCTTCTCCTGGGCGAGGAGGCTGCCATGGTCCATGGACCAGGCGCAGAGGGTGAGACAAGCACAGGCTCGATCTTCACAATTACGACGGAAGTCCTCCGGGGCGGCGAGTGCGTCGCCAGGGCGGACAGCACATGGCGCGTCGTCTGACGCGCCTTACAGTTGACCCAGGGCAAGGAGGAACCATGCCCGCACGAAACAAGACGCCTGTCCCATTCCTGATTCTCGTTCTCGCGCTGGCTGCGCCGGCTGCAAGCTTCGCCTGGAGCAACCACGCCCTCCTGGCCGCGATCGCGCTGGCCGACGAGGGCTGGGGCACCAGTATGGTCAAGGTGGAGCCGCTCGATGACTTCCTGTCGTCAGCCAAGGCAGAGATCGCGACTGCCCTGGCCGCTGCCGAGGCGAAGGCCAAGTCCGACTACAAGGACTACAAGCCCCTTCCCGCTGCGCTTGCCTTCAATCCCGCCGCCGAGGGTGAGGCGCTGCGAGCCTCCTTTGTCGGGGCGATACGCGTCAATCCTACCATGCCTTTCCTCGACTTCCTGCAGGTTCCCGTCAATGAGTCCAGCGAGCGGCCGGAACTTGCCTCCAACGCCTCGATCTTCAAGGAACTGAAGGTTCCCAATTCCCCCCTGAGGGCCCTCGAAACCGGCGAGGAAGTCGAGGCGCTCAAGGTCGTCGAGACTGCCGCCGAGGAACCTGATTACGGAATGGATATCGGACTTTATGAAGATAACAACACTGATTATGGTAAGACTTATGGTTTCGGGGTTCAGCCCTTTGGCAACCCGGCCCTCTTCTATGGCAGCCAGGCGCCCTTCCATATGTCCTTCGATAACGAGGATGGCATCATCCATGCTTTGGCGAAGTTCACGACCGAGAGCAATGTCGGCTACCGTATCGATCTGTACTCAACGCTTTCGAGGGCTGCCTTCGCTTCTGGCCACAAGTACTGGGGCTGGCGCTTCGCAGGCTGGGCCCTCCATTATGTGCAGGACATAACTATGCCCTATCATGCCACGGTCATTCCTTCCAAGGACACCCTTGGCCTCATCATGCTGAACGGGTTTGGATCGAAAGCTGACAAGGACGCCGCCGTCATCCTCCTTTCGAACCGTCACACCATCCTCGAGGATTACCAGGTCGAAGCCTTTCTCGCCTGGGCCGGCGATCACCGCGCTTCGCAGCTCTACGCCGCGCTCAAGCCTGGCGCCGTATCGTATCCAGTCGCCCCTGAACATCCCGGGAAAGCCTGGGCCCTGGCCATCCTTGGCAAGGCCTCGCGTGCCCGAGGCATTGAAACGGACAAGGCCATCGTTGCGGCATTTCCCGCGAATTATGTAAGCGACCCATCCTTTGATTTCGGCAAGTGGCAGGCGGATACCGGCAATGCCTATGATCCCCATGCGGAATTGCTGGCCGTTGATTCGAAAAAGGCACAGGCCTTCGAGGCAGTCCTCGCGAAGAGCCTGGCTGCCACCGGCGCTGGGGCACGAGGCTTTATGGCTTCCTTCGCTGCGGCGGGGTCTTCGGCTACTAAATAGTCATAACTAGATAATTAAAATAGCAAGGGGAGGCAGCTGCCTCCCCTTGCTTTGCCCCCTTTTCCCCGAACGGGCTCGACTGTCTGCCTCCCAAATGACAGAATATTAACATCATCCTCGCATTTTCTAAACCTACGGTGGCTAGATTCGCGGCACGGGACGCGCCAAAGCGATGGTCGCGGGAATGGCCTATGCCTGCGGCATAACCGCACAAACAGGTAAGATCGCTGCCAAATGCTTGCTGCCGCCCTGCCCTCACCCCGGAAGCCGCATCGTAAACCGGGTGCCCTCGCCCTCCCAGCTTTCAACGCTGACCTCCCCGTCGTGCGCGAGGACGATATGACGCACGATGGCCAGGCCAAGTCCGGTGCCGCCGAGCTCACGGCTCCGAGCGCTGTCGATGCGATAGAAGCGCTCGAAAATGCGGGGCAAATGCCGGGCCGGAATTCCGCTGCCTTTGTCGCTTACAGTTAGGACTATATGCCGCACGCCGGCGTCTCCGTCGATCGCCGGATCCGCGTGTGCTTCGACGGTTACCTGAGTGCCAGCAGCACAGTATTTCACCGCATTGTCGAGGAGGTTGACGAGGGCCTGGACAAGGAGGCCTTCATTGACCTGCGCGGAAAGCCCTGCCTCTACCTTGCTTGTGATGACGATTCCCTTTTTATCCGCGCTTGCTGCCACGGCCTCGATTGACTCTATGATGATGTCCGAGAAAGCATATTGGCTACGCTCGAGACTTCCTTTCGCGTCCCCATCCTGCTCGAGGCGTGCAAGGGAAAGAAGGTCCTCGATGAGGTTGCCCATGCGCCCGGCGTTGCGTTCGATAATACCAAGATAGCGTTCGGTGTCGGAGGCCCCGAGCTTCCCATCCCTGAGCGTTTCGGCAAAACCCTTGACGAGCTGGATGGGCGTGCGGAGTTCGTGGGAGACGTTGGCCACGAAGTCCTTCCTCACGCGCTCGAGGCGGCGCAGCCTGGAAATATCATTCATGACTATGACGAGTCCCGAATTCCGGGCGCTTGTTTCAGCTGGACTAGCCAGGCTGCCGAGGGGCGTTGCCATGACCTGGAACCAGCGTTCTCCTCCGGCCAGGTAAAGGGCGAGTTCACGCTCAACACCCTTTCGGGTGGAAAGGCACTCGGCCGCGATGGACACCAGATCGACGGATCTCGTGACTTCGAGGAGGAGGGGCCGCTCCCTGAGCTGCCCATCCGTGATGGCAAAGAGCCCTCGGGCTGCGCGATTGGCGAGGCTGAGCTTCAGTGATGCATCAAGGGCGAAGACCGCTTCCGTCATGCCCTCCAGGATGGCTGATCTTTCGCTGGCGCTGGCGAGTTCGTAGCGGGCTCTGGCATCAAGTTCGATGGCCATTGATGTGAGTGCTTCTCCGAGCAGGCGTAGTTCATCGGGTCCCCTGGCGCTCGAGGCGCGTCTGAGCTCCGCAAAGGCATCTACTGAGGAACTGTCCATCATGGCAGAATAGGGACCAAGGCTGCCAACGTGTCGCGCTGCTGCTGCAAGCCGCGCCAGGGGCCGTGCAATGCCCTGCGAAAAAAGGAAGGCGGCGAGGGCTGCCAGACCCGCAAGCACAAGTGCGGCTACGACAATCCCTTCGCGAGCGGGGCCAAGGCGCGCAGCCATCGCTGGAAGGTCTTCGGCGACGCGAAGAACTGCGACTATTCCAGAACTGTCGGAACTGCGGACTGGAGCGGCCGCATAGAAAAGTTCCTGGCCGAGGGTTGTGGAGCGACGGCGCGCGAATCCCTGCCTGCCGTCAAAAGCGGCAACGATTTCCGGGCGGTCTGCGTGATTCTCCATAGTGCCCGGGTCGGCGCGCGAGTCGGCCACCACCTGGCCGTCCCTGCGGACGAGGGAGATCCTGAGTCCGGTAGCCCTGTCAAGACGCTTTGCCCAGGCTTCGACAGCGGGCCCTGGCGCATCCAGGGAAGAGAGCTCTTCGTCCGGGATCCCGGCGGCGAATCCCGCCGCAGCGGAACCCAGGGAATCGGCCATCACATTGCCATATAGCCCATCCATCACAATTAGTGCTATTGCCCCGAAAATGAGGGCCAGGACAAAGACTGCGGGAAGGAAGGCGCCAAGGCTTTTCCTGAACAGGCTTGCCATCAGTTTACATCCTTGAGTCTGTAGCCGACACCCCTGACTGTTTCGATGAGGCTGCCACCCTCTCCGAGCTTCTTCCGTAATTGGAGGATCTGCACATCGACCGAACGGTCCGTAACCGGATAGTCAGGCCCTTTTACCGCGTCGATGATGCCTGACCTCGTGAAGACCCTTCCGGGATTCCTCATGAAAAGCTCGAGGATGGCAAACTCGGTAGCGGAAAGATCGATGGGCTGCGAAGCGTAGAGGAGCTCGTGGCGTATTGCATCGAGGGAGAGTTGCCCCACGACGGTCGGGGCAGCTGTGGGATCTGCCCCTGCCGCTTCGTACTTTCGTCGCAGGGTGACGCGAACCCTCGCTGCGAGGACACGCGGGCTGAAGGGCTTCACGACGTAGTCGTCAGCCCCGAGTTCGAGGGCCGACACGATGTCGGAGTCCTCTCCCCGGGCCGTTGTCATGATTACTGGTATTCCCCGCCACGCCGGGTCGCCCTTGATCTTCCTGAGGACCTGGAGCCCATCCATGCCAGGCAGCATTATGTCGAGGATTATGCAGTCAGGCATGGACGAAGACAGGAGGGCAAACCCCTTCTCCCCATCCTCGGCGGCCAGGACTGTCCAGCCTTCCCGGGCAAAGGAGACAATTATGAGTTCCAGGATGTCCGGATCGTCCTCGATTACGAGGATGCTGGCCTTGGCCATTGTTCAGTCCTTGAGTTCCACGTGGCTGCCCTCGACCATGTACACGACCGCCTCGCAGATGTTTGTCATGTGGTCGCCGACACGCTCGAGATAGCCTGAATTGCTAATAACCCTGCTGGCGCGGTCGGCGAGCTCGGGATGCTCCTTGATGAACTCAAGGACATCATGGACAAGGGCCTTGTGCTCCGAGTCGACATCCCTGTCCATCGCCGCGATCTTCCTGGCTTCCTCTACATCGTGGTTGATCCACGCATTGACAGCACCGCGGATCATGGCGCAGCAGGTGCCCACCATTGTTTCGATGCGGCCGAGCTGGCGTGATGGCTGCTCGCCAGCCAGCTTGATCGCCGCCTTGGCGAGATGGCTGGCGTGATCACCCGCGCGTTCAAGGTTGTCCGTAACCTTGAAGATCGAGACTAGCTCGCGAAGGTCCCGGGCTACCGGCTGCTGCGTGGCGATGAGGATAGCAGCCTGGTCCTGGATCTTGAGTTGCAGGGCATTGACTATTTCGTCCCCCGCCTTGGCGTCCCTTGCGAGTTCGATATCCTGGGCCTTGAAGGCTTCAAGGGCCTTGCGGAGGTTCTCTTCCACTTTAATACCCATTGTGAGGATATCGTGGTTGAGTCGCGCGAGTTCCTCCATGAAATGTATCCGTGTCTGCATCATGTTTCTCCCTGGATCAGATACTCATGTCGCTTCGTTCTGGCTTCCTGGACGCCCATGCTAGCCGAGTCGCCCGGAGATGTAGTCCTCCGTACGCGAGTCTTTCGGCTTGAGGAAGATATCCCTTGTCGGGCCAGCCTCGACAAGATGACCCACATGGTTTTCGTCTGCCATCAGGAAGGCTGTCCTGTCCGACGCCCGCGCCGCCTGCTGCATGTTGTGTGTCACAATGACGATAGTATAGTCGGCTTTCAGGCTAAAGAGTAGATCTTCTATCTTGAGGGTCGCCGTGGGATCAAGGGCCGAGCAGGGCTCGTCGAGCAACAGCACCTCCGGTTTGATCGCGATCGCGCGGGCAATGCAGAGCCGCTGCTGCTGCCCTCCGGAAAGCGCGGTTCCCGCTTCGTGGAGCTTGTCCTTGACCTCATCCCAGAGCGCCACGGAGCGGAGCGAGCGCTCGACAACCTCGTCATAGTCAGCCTTTGGCATCTTTGGAAGGTTGAGGCGAAGCCCAGCGATGACATTCTCGTAGACTGTCCGGGTGGGAAAGGGATTCGGCTTCTGGAAGACCATGCCGATGCGCCTGCGTATCTGCACGGGATCGGAACCCGGGGCGTAGATATCGGTTCCATCGAGGGTGACGGAGCCCGTGGCATAGGCTCCTGCGATCACCTCGTGCATGCGGTTAATGCAGCGGATCAGCGTCGATTTTCCGCAGCCCGAGGGGCCGATGATCGCGGTGATGACGCCGGGGCCGATGTCGAGGTCGATGCCCTCGATGGCCTTGTGCTTGCCGTAGTACGCGGCAAGATCCCTGATGGAGATACTCCTCTCCGCGCCTTCGCGGATATCGGCAGGAGGAGCGGTTTCGGGGATGAGGTCCGCGAAAGACCTAATTGGATTCATGTTTCCACCTTCGGGTGAGGAACTTCACCGCTCCGCTCATGATTGCGACGATGGCGATGAGGACCAGGGTTGAGGCCCAGGCCTTGCGGTGCCAGTCGTCATAGGGCGAGACGGCGTAGTTGTAGATCTGGAGAGGCATGGCAGCCATGGGCTTCCGCAGGTTGAAATTGAAGAAATTGTTGCCGAGCGAGGTCAGGAGGAGGGGAGCGGTCTCGCCGGCTGCCCGCGCGAGGGAGAGCATGATGCCCGTCAGGATGCCGGGAAGCACTGTTGGAACGACTACGAAAAGGACCACCTTCCAGCGCGGCGTGCCGAGGGCCAGCGCAGCTTCCCTGAGTCCGTTTGGCACGAGCTTGAGGATCTCCTCCACACTGCGGGCAATTATGGGAATCATGATTATCGCCAGCGCGGTTGAACCCGCGATGCCGGAGTAGCCGGTGACGTTGCGCACAAGGAGCGCCCATACGAAAACCCCTACTACGATCGAAGGAAGCTCGGCCAGAAGTTCGATGGCGAAGCCGACTGTCTTCGCGAAGCGGCCAGAACCGAATTCCACCAGATAGATGGCGGTAGCCACGCCGATGGGAACGGCCATGAAGCCAGCGAGCAGCAGCATCTCTATCGTGCCTGCTATCGCCTGTGCGATTCCTCCGCCGTCCTCCCCGTAGGGCTTGGGAATCTTTGTGAAGAAGTCGAGGGTAAGGGAGGACAGGCCATTTGCGAAAATGTGACCCACAATGACGAGGAGAATGGCCACCGAAAGGGATGCGAGAAGGACGACAAGCAACAAGGACATCAGGTTGCTTGCGCGCCGCCGCGCGAAGCGCCTGGTTTCGGCCTGCTCATGCATGGCTGCCACCGCCTTTCCCGACGAGACGCATTACCAGGATCCTCGAGAGGATGTTGAAAACCGAGGCGACGATGAGCAGCACGAGGCCCAGTTCGACAATCGCGCTGAAGTAGATCGGGGAGTCGGCCTCGGTGAACTGGTTGGCGATGGCACTTGAGATCGTATAACCCGGGGTCAGGAGCGAGGGAGTAATCTTTGTTGAACTGTTGCCGATGACCATGGTGACCGCCATCGTCTCGCCGATGGCCCGGGCCAGTCCCAGCATCGACGCACCGATGATTCCGGGCCGCGCATAGGGCAGCACCGCTTTCATGAGGACTTCCCATCGTGTCGCTCCCAGGGCAAGCATCCCCTCTTTCTGGAGGCGCGGCACCTGAGCTATCACCTCGCGGGAAAGGGACAGGATGGTAGGTAGTATCATGATCGCAAGCACTACCCCGCCAGTCAGGAGGTCCTGTCCCATCGGTGGACCTGCAAAAAGGAGTCCAAGGATCGGGACCTTCCCCAGGGTGGACTGGAGGAAGGGCTCGACGACAGTCCGCATGAGGGGCACCAGCACAAAAAGACCCCAGATGCCGTAGGCGACGCTCGGAATGGCTACGAGGAGCTCAATGATGAAGGCTACGGGTTTCCCTATCCAGGGTGGCGAATACTCCGAAACGAAGATCGCCGAGCCAATTGCCAGGGGCGTTGCGAGGATAAGCGCAAGCAGCGAGGTGACAACCGTCCCGAAGATGAAGGGGAGGGCACCGAAGGCGATCTTGTTCAACTCCGTCTCGACGGGATTCCATTTTGAGCTCGATAGGAATGAAAGGCCAAAGCGGCTGATCGATTCCCGCGAGTCGATGGCGAGGAGGGCAATAAAGGCAATAAGTATTAGCAATACGATGCTTGACGCGGCTCTGAGAATAAAGGAAAAGACCCGGTCACCCGGGTCTCCGACCTTCCGCGAGCCTGACGCCGCTGCGGTCTTGATTGTCATGGCAACTTTCCGATCGCTCGTGCTTACTTGGCGATCGTCGCCGGCAAGGCCGGGCTGCCATTGATCTGGATCGATTTGATCAGGATCTCTGCTTTCTTTATGGCGTCGAGAGGCAGGGGCGCATACTCGAGGGCAGCGTTGAAGGCTTGTCCGTCGTGCAGGCACCACCAGACCAGGCGGGAAACCGCAAGGGCCTTGGCTGCATCGGTCTGCTGCTGGTACACGAGGAGCCAGGTGAATCCGACAATCGGGAATGCCTCAGCATTGTCGCTGTTCACAAGTTTGATGCGGAGGTCGTCCGGAAGAGAGACTCCCTGGGCAGCGAGTGATACGGCAGCTGTGGTGGGGGAGATGAAATTGCCGCTCTTTCCCTTCACGAGGCCGACAGAAAGCTTGTTCTGGACTGCGTAGGCTTCCTCGACATAGCCGAGGGAGTAGGGAGTCTGCTTTACGTTTCCGGCTACGCCCTCGTTGCCCTTGCCACCAAGACCCACAGGCCACTGTACGGCGTTGGCCGCGCCAACCGTCTTGGCCCATTTGTCGCTCACCGCGGCGAGGTAGCTTGTCCAGATGTTTGAAGTACCAGAACCATCTGAGCGGTGCACCACGACAATGTAGCGGTCGATGGCCTTGAGCTTGGGATTGTCCGATACAAGCTTGGCATCGTTCCATTTAGTTATATCCCCGAGGAAGATGCCGGCCAGGGTATCTCCGGTGAAGCGGAGGGTGTCTGTACCGAGTTCGGGGATGTTGAAGGTGGGGACGACAGCCCCAAGCGCCATCGGGATGTGGAGGATCGCTCCGCCCTTGGCAGCCTTGAGCTGATCGTCGGTCATCGGACCGTCGGTAGCACCAAAGTCAACGGTCTGGTCGCTGATGCTCTTGATGCCGCCCCCCGAACCGATCGACTGGTAGTTCACCTGGACGCCGGTGAGCTTGGCGTACTCACTGAACCACTTGGTGTAGAGGACCGTGGGGAAGGTGGCGCCCGCCCCGGTGAGGTCTTTCGCCTCTCCTGTCGCGCCGCCCTTGACGAGGCCGGAACCTGGGATGGCCTGGGCACTGGCGCTTGCCAGCACGAGGGAAAGGGCGAAAACGGAACAAATGATCTTCTTCATGAAGGGAACCTCCATCGAGTGACTGAACTCATGCTTCGTAACGAAGCTTCGACGAATCTAGCCAAACCCCGTGAGACTCCCGCGAGCCGATTGTGAGGATTTGGTTAGGATGGGCTGTTGCCTCGGCCAGGGTTGAGGTCGAGGACCTGCTCGCAGGGTTCTGACACGGAAACCGCGCGGGCACGTGGTTTCAGTCAACGCGATTCCCGAGCAGCTCGACGCGGGCGAACACCTCATCGAGAAGCGCGCTCCGGAGCGTGTAGCGGGAATACGGCGAGTTGGGCAGAGCTTCCGAGCGCAAAGACTCCCGCTCGACATAATCGCGAGGACCCTTCGCGCCAGTCCATTGAACGAGGGATATTCCGCCCCCCTGGATCTCGATTGCCGTAATTCCGTGCTTTCCTGTGCCGCAACCGGAGTTGAAGAGGGAGGGAATGAGGAGGTCGCGTTCTTCGTACAGGCTGCGGGACAGGCGGAGATCGATTTCTCTTTTCCTGAGGCGTCTGATCTCGTGCCGATAGCTGGCTATCTTCTCCGCGATGACCCTCCGGGATGCCTCATCGACCCTGGTGTACTCACGCAGCGCATCCTCGATGGCCCAGCGAAGGCAATCATACTTGGACAGCGATTCGAAGAGTGGTCTGTGTGTATGGCCAGTGATCGAAACGATCCTGAACCGGCGTGATGCCCGGTAGATCAACCGCTCGGTCTTGAAGCGGTAGGTAGAGTCGCGGGAAACGCTGGTGTTGCGTATCGCCAGGGGTTTGGCAAGGTAGCGGACGATGATTTCCGAGAGATAGTCGTGGTTCATGAAGAATCGTGAGGCCTGGTGTCCGTGGAAGGCCAGGAGGGTCTTCCCCTTCCACTCGAGTGCGAGGGAGTGCAGGAGGTCGTAGGGATAATCATCCCTGCGAAGAAGGTCCAGGTCGTGGTTGCCAAGAATGCGCCGCAGTCGGCCTTTGGCTGCGAAAGCATCGAGGATATCGTAAAGTCCCGCCCAAGAATTCATGATTTCCTTGTATTTGAACTTGGTAAGGTCCTCGATATCCCCGTTGAGAACAAGCACAAATCCGCGGTCAAGATACCAACGGGAAAGCGAATTCATGACTATGCCGCGGTTCGGTGCAAGATCATCCCGCGAGCTACCATCACCGAGGTGGAGATCGCTCAGGAAAACATACGGCACGCCCGCTTCGAGCTTCTCTCTCGGTGATTCCGCAAGCAGGCGCTCGAAGGACAAAAGGAATTCCTTGAACTTCATGACTACTCCCTCACGGGAATTCCCGTGAGGCACCATTCTGGCGCTTCCTCGTGAGTTTGGCGTCAGGAGATGATGGAGATCGGATGAAACCCGGCCTCGTCATTCCTGTTGACGTGAGGCCGGAGAGTTCCGGCTGGCCAGGACCTTGTCATGGCAGGGCTGCTTTCCGGGGCTGCCATTCTTCAGTATCTTTGCCTTATGCAGCGTACCATTGCCATCGCCCTCGTCGCGATCCTTTGCATTGTAAGCTTTCCTGCCAGCCTCGCTTCCCAGACAGCAGCGCCGTCGGCGAGCGAAACCCTCGTCATCGGCGGCGGCTGTTTCTGGTGTCTCGAAGGTGCCTTCGAGATCGTACCCGGTGTGCTCGATGTCGTGTCCGGCTATGCCGCTGGGAGCCTGGCCAAACCGACCTACGAGGAGGTCTGCACAGGAACGACAGGGCATGCGGAAGTAGTTCGCATAAGCTTCGATCCCACTCGCGTGGGCCTTTCTGCCTTGTTCGACCTCTTCTTCACCATCCACGACCCGACGACGAGGGACAGGCAGGGTGCTGATGTGGGTCCGCAGTACCGCTCCATTATCCTGTACGCCACTGATGCCCAGCGCCGTGCCGCAGTTGCCGCCATCGCCAAGGTCCAGGCAGGGCTGGCAGCGCCTGTCGTGACAGAACTCAAGCCGCTGAAAGTCTTCTGGATGGCCGAGGAGTATCATCAGGATTATTACAAAAAACATCCTGACTATGGCTATTGCCGCCTGGTGGTCGCTCCCAAGGTCGGCAAGTCGGAGGAGTGGGTAAAGCGGTCGGGGCTGGTCAAGCCCTGAGCGATGGCAAGCGGAAGCGCCGGTTCCGGCGATATTCAGGCGATACTCACGCAAGGCTCATGATATCCTAGCAATTGCAGGCATATGCTGTCCTGGTGGTCATGAAAGAAGGAATGGTCCATGGGTGTTCATTACGGAACCATTGAAGCGGTTCCTGCCGTCGGTGCCCGGCGCTGGCATTCAGGCACTGTCTCGGAACCAATGATGGACCGTTTCCCTTTCCTTCCTTTCTGCCGCCCTGGCTGTCTCCCTGGGGTGGCTTTTTTTGCCTCTCTACCTCCAACGCTGTCTGTGAAGCGTTTCTGTCACGCTGGCCTTGGGCTACCGGGAGTCTCTGGAACCACGGCCACGGAAATTTATGTCAAGTTTTGGAATAATCTGGCATTAATTTTAGATACAGATTCACATTACCGCATATCCGATTGACGCCTCTGGCCTTGGGTAGTAGCCTGTCCGCCACGCACCTGCGACATGCATATCTTGAGGAGGCCCTAGTTGTCAGTCGAAAAGAAGAAACCCGTACCGAGTGATATCGACATCGCCCAGGCGGCGGTGGTCAAGCCCATTACCGCGATTGCGGGTGGGTACGGCATCGAGTCGAAGTACCTTGAGATGCATGGTGATGACAAGGCCAAGGTGCGCCTCGAGTTTCTCACCGACAGGCCTTCCGCGCCGCGCCGCGCCAAGTACATCGATGTGACAGCCATTTCCCCGACGCCCCTCGGCGAGGGCAAGACGACGACTACTGTCGGCCTCACGCAGGGGCTCGGATTCATCGGCAAGAAAGCCATCGCTGCGATCCGCCAGCCTTCGATGGGGCCGACCTTCGGCATCAAGGGAGGCGCGGCAGGTGGTGGTTACTCGCAGATCGTTCCAATGGCCGATTTCAACCTCCACCTGACCGGGGACATCCACGCCGTGTCGGCTGCCCACAATCTCTGTTCCACAGCCCTCGACGCCCGCATGTACCATGAGTCGCGCTGGTCCGACGCCTTCTTCGAGAAACAGGGCATGAAAAAGCTCAACATCGACCCGATGGAAGTGCTCTGGCGCCGTGTCATGGACATGAACGACCGCGTCCTCAGAAAGATCATAGTTGGTATTGGCGGCCAGGACAACGGGCCGCTCCGCGAGACAGGATTTGACATCGCGGTCGCCTCCGAGGTCATGGCCATCCTGGCACTCGCCACCAGTCTGAAGGACCTCCGCGAGCGCATGGGCCGCATCGTGCTGGGTCTCGACAGGTCGGGGAAGGCAGTAACCACCGAAGACCTCGGCGTGGCCGGAGCCATGACAATACTGATGAAGGATGCCCTCAAGCCGAACGTGCTGCAGACCCTCGAGGAGCAGCTCGCCTTCGTGCACGCCGGACCCTTCGCCAACATCGCGCACGGAAACTCCTCGGTCGTAGCCGACCAGATAGCCCTGCGCATAGGCGATTTCGTCGTGACCGAGTCCGGTTTCGGCGCGGACATGGGCTTCGAGAAATTCATGGACATCAAGTGCCGTGCCTCGGGGATGATGCCCGACGCTGTGGTAATCGTGTGTACCGTGCGCGCCTTGAAGATGCACGGCGGCGGACCCAAGGTCACGCCCGGCAAGCCGCTTGCGACGGCCTATACCCAGGAAAACGTCGAGCTTGTGAAAAAGGGCCTCTGCAACCTCGAGGGTCACCTCGAAGTCGTGCGCAAGTTCGGCCTTCCCGCCGTCGTCTGCATCAACGCCTTTCCCACGGACACCGACTCCGAGCGGCAGATCATCCGCGAGGGCGCCCTCAAGGGAGGTGCCTTCGACGCGGTCGTATCAACCAATTGGGCCAATGGAGGGGAAGGAGCAGCGAAGCTCGCCGAGGCAGTTGACAAGGCGGCCAGCCAGCCTTCGAAGCCCGTGCTCCTCTACAGCTCGGAAATGCCCCTGAAGGACAAGATCGGCAGGCTCGCCACCGAGGTCTACGGCGCCGACAGCGTGAGCTACACGCCCGACGCGGAAAAGGCCCTCGCCTCCTTTTCCGATCTCGGCTATGCCGGCCTGCCGATCTGCATGGCCAAGACGCAGTACTCCTTCTCGCACGATCCGAACTGGAAGGGTCGCCCGAAGGGCTATGTCTTCCCGATAACCGACGTGCGCCTCGCTGCGGGTGCGGGCTTCATCTATCCGCTTTCGGGCGAGATCAATACGATGCCAGGCCTCGGTTCCAGGCCCGGCTACATAGGAATGGACATAGACACGGCGACGGGGATGATCACTGGATTGTCCTGATTCGGCTATCGAGTGCCTGAAAGGGCGCCGGGTTCTACCGCAGGTCGGTTGAACCC
Source organism: Spirochaetota bacterium (assembly GCA_037130415.1). Classification (GTDB taxonomy): domain Bacteria; phylum Spirochaetota; class Spirochaetia; order Treponematales; family Rectinemataceae; genus CAIJMU01. Next base: position 8,680 of record JBAXTA010000029.1, on the reverse strand, counting down.
GGCGCTGGCATGGCCTGCTTCCGCCCCTCGGGGTGGCCGAAGCCGTCTTGAAGGAATGTTTTTCCGCGCGGTACGCACCCACTCCCGCGCAATACAAGCTCCTAGGTGAGGTTGCATGCACGTCCGCAAGCCAAAGTCCTTCAGCCTGCTAGAGCCGGTGATCGCGGCCTTCGTGGGTCTTATCCTGGTCTCCAACATAGTTGCCCAGAAATTCATTTCTTTCCAATTGTCAGGAATTACGGTGTCTACGGACCTCGGGACGCTGTTGCTCTTTCCCCTGACCTACATCTTCGGAGATGTCCTTACCGAGGTTTTTGGCTTTGCGGTTTCGCGGCGCGTCATCTGGTATGGCTTTGCCATGAACGCCCTTGCAGCCCTCCTCTTTGGCCTGGCCGTTGCGATGCCTTTCAGCCCGGAATTCACCATGCAGAAGGAATTTGCGATGGTACTCGGGGCAGTACCGGGACTCGTCATTGCCTCGCTGGCGGGCTTCTGGCTTGGCAGTTTCGCCAACGATTTCGTCCTCGCCCGCATGAAGGTCTGGATGGTGCGATGGGACCCCGTCCATCGTTGGCTGGCACTGCGCACTGTCGCCTCGACCCTGGTTGGCGAGTTGCTCGATACTTCGATTTTCGTATCGGTGGCGACTGTCTTTGGAATCTTTCCGGTCGGCCTCATGGCAAGCCTCATCATTTCACAGTGGCTGATCAAGACAGCCATCGAGACAATCCTCACACCTGTTACAATCGTCGTGTGTGGAGCCCTGAAGCGCCGCGAATGCCTGGATATGGTCGGCACCGGAACCTGGAATCCCTTCGCCTTCGGTGTCGAGGGCGGGGAGAACCTTGTCGCTACGGGGCAACTGAAAAAAAACGAAGATGAAGGGCCTGCTTCCTGATCTGCAAAGGAAGGTCTTCGGGGCGGACGCGGAAAACGGCCCTCCAGGACCCAAGGCAGCAATGAATAGAGCCCAGGGTCAATGCTTGCCGCACTCGCAGTCGTCGCCACATCCCCCCTCGCCGCATTCACACTCGCCATCCCCACCACATTCGCCGCCGCAGCCATGGGCCCCGTGGATGTGACCGTGCTCGATTTCTTCCGCGCTGCCTTCTCGAACCTCAAGGACCTTTACGTCGAAATGGAGGTTTTCACCAGCGAGCGGGTGGTTGGCATCGACCTTGACCTCGTCGCCATCGATCCCGACGATCGTGACGATCTGTGCCCCATCCTCGCCGTGGGCCTCGAACTGCATGCCAACGGCGATCTCGCTCCCGTCGAACTCGTCCTTTCCGACGGTGAAAAGGAGTTCCTCGTCGCGTTCACCGTAGCCGTCTACCGGTGCAATCACGACCTTGACCGCGTCGCCGGACTTCTTGCCCTCGAGGTGTTTCTCGAGGCCCGCAATTATATTGCCCCTGCCGTGGAGGTAGACGAGGGGCTCTCCGTCGTCGGAGGAGTCGATAAGCTCTCCCTCGTCATCAACGAGCTTGTAATCGATGGATACGACACGATTCTTCTCAATGGTCATTGTTGTTCCTTCCGGGACGGGGCCCGAGCTTTTCTGTCTGTCTGCCGACTCCCATCGATAATAGTGAAATGCGGTGTCGCTCGGCAATGAGCTTGAGCCGCGTCTTCGCTTTCCCCGAACCTCGAACCCGCCGATAGGAGAAAAGAGGTGGTTCGCATGGATGGCAATGGCGTTTCGGGAAAGGGAATCGGCGGCATGGTTGCCTTTGCGGCTCTGGGAGGCCTTCTTCTCGCTGTCGGGCTCTTGCTGATTGTATTCCTGGGCTCGTCCCTCATGGATCCTCTTTCTGTGCCAGGGATGCCCGGAACAGCCCTGTTCAAGGCTTTTTCCTGGGCTGCATGGTTCCTCCCCCTCTGGGCTCTTGCGGCGGCGGCCTTGGCTGTACTGGCCGGGAACCCGCTGCGGACAAAGCCGGTGACAATGATCCTGCTCGGCTTTGCGGCCCTTCCTTTCCTATGCATAGCGGCCTTCGCGAGGCTCTTGGACAGTAGCTCTCCAATGGCACCCGGACTTACCGCAACGCCGCGCTTTGCCTTGGCTGCCTTGTTCGGCCTTCTGGGCGTAGGAAGTGCGGCAGCCATTGCGTGGTTTCTCCCCGATTCGGAGCGAGAGGAAGTGGCTGGGTCCAGGATGGAGCCCGACGACGATTTTGACCAGGTAGTACGCCCTGGATTTTTCACGGAGGAAGCCAAGGCAGCCTCCGACGAGACCGGAGAAAGCCAGACCCCTATCATTGCGGGGCGGCATATAGTCCAGGAAGACATTGCTGCCGAAACCCCTCCGGATATCCCGACCGCGGCAAGCCAATCAAGCAGGGGCAATCCTGTCCCTGCTGACATTGGTCACTTCCGCGTGCCAATTATTCCACCGCTCCCTCCACTCCGCTCGCTCGGACAGACTTCGCAACCCAAGGAACCGGCGAGTGCCTCCCCCGAAGCTCCCGAAACCGCTGAGGACGTTGCAGATGTAGATGCCGCCGAACCCTTTGAATCAATACCCGGCATCGCCTCAATAGCCCACACTGAGATCGAGGACTTGCCCGAGCATGAGGAACTGCCCAAGGTAGAGGACCTGCCCAAGGTAGCTGCCCAAGCCCTGGTGGGCGCTGCGAGGAATGCGCCCACAGTGACGGAAGCAGAGACACCCATCCCGCTTTTTTTTCGGGGGGCGGCGCCCGTTTCCGGAGCGCCGATAGCTGAAGCAGGGACGGCTGAAACGATCCTCGAGCTGGGGCAGCGGACGATCGAGGTGATTTCGGTGCTTCCTGCAACGCCCGCCCATGAGGCGGCCGAGCCCGAGAAGGCAAACATCATCGCGCGCATCCTCGACCGGAAGAAGCGGCCGCCCTACGTGGTGCCGGTCGCGGAAATCCTCCACAAGTATCCCGACGGGGAATACTGGGTAGTCGATGAGAAAACCAGGCTCTCGGCCGAGGTCCTGCGCGAGACGCTCGCGGAATTCAACATCGAGGCCGAGGTCACGGGCATCAGGAAGGGACCAGTTATCACGATGTTCGAGATCCTGCCCGCTCCCGGCGTCCGCCTCTCGAAGATCGCCAACCTTTGCGACAACATCGCGCTCAGGCTCGCGGCTTCGAGCGTACGCATCGTCGCCCCTATCCCGGGCAAGCATGCGGTCGGAATCGAGGTGCCGAACGAACGGCGCTCCATCGTATCCCTCCGCGAGATCGTGGAGAGCGAGTCCTTCGTCGGAGCACGGGCCGAGGTGCCCGTGGCACTCGGCAAGGACATCGCCGGGGAGGTGCAGTTCATCGACCTCACGCAGACGCCGCACCTCCTGATTGCGGGCTCGACCGGATCGGGCAAGTCGGTCTGCGTAAATGCAATAATACTTTCTATTCTGTTCAGGCGGTCTCCCGAGGAGGTACGGCTTCTCCTCATAGATCCCAAGATCGTCGAGCTCAAGCTTTACAACGGCGTTCCTCACCTCCTCACGCCCGTTATTACCGAGCCCAAGAGGGCATTCCAGGCCCTCCAGTACTGCATCTGCGAGATGGAGAGACGCTATGCCATGCTGGACCGGGTCGGAGTGCGGGACATCAAGAGCTACAACCGCAAGATCAAGGAAAAGAGCCTGGCCCAGGACAGGCTCCCCTATATCGTTGTAATCATAGATGAATTTGCCGATCTCATGGCGACCACGGGCAAGGAACTCGAGTCAACCCTGGCGCGCCTTGCGGCCATGTCGCGTGCCGTCGGAATACACCTCGTGCTAGCGACGCAGCGACCTTCCATAGACGTCATAACTGGTCTCATCAAGGCCAATATCCCGAGCCGGGTCGCCTTCATGGTAGCCTCGAAATTCGACAGCCGCATCATCATCGACATGGTCGGTGCGGAGAAACTCCTGGGCAAGGGCGACATGCTCTTCGCCAGCGCCTGGGACCCCTTTCCGATACGCATGCAGGGCGCCTTCGTCTCCGAAGAGGAGGTGGAGAAGGCGGTGGAATACATAAAGACCCTGGGAGAGCCACAGTACATCGACGAGGACATCTTCATCGATGACGAGGAAGATGAGTCCGAGCCCAGCCTCTTTGACGATGGCGATGGCGACCCCCTGTTCGAACAGGCCCTGGAAATAGTGCTGCAGCAGGGCAGGGCGAGCGCATCGTACATACAGCGGAAGCTGAAGATCGGCTACAACAGGGCTGCCCGCATCGTCGAGCTGATGGAGGAGAAGGGAATAGTTGGTAAGGCACAGGGTTCGAAGCCCAGGGACCTCGTGCGGAATCCCTCCATCACGGGGCTGGGCGGCGCAGGAGCTGGCACGGGAGACAGCGCCGGCATGAGCAAGATGGCGATGCGCGAACTGGAAACCGATGGCAGCCAGCGCCGCCCCTCCCTCGTGGGGACCCTGGAGACTGTTCCCGGGCAGCGGGTTACCGGAAAGGACGAGGAATAATGCCTTCACGCCAGGCCGAGAAGCTTAGGCCGGCAGTGTTCGGCCTGGCGATCCTTGTCGTGGCCATCTGGGGTTTCAACTTTGTCGTCATCAAGGTCGGCGTATCGGGCATGCCGGCCTTGTTCCTTGCCTGCCTGCGCTTTCTTTTGTGTGTCGTGCCTGCGATATTCTTTGTGCCGCGCCCCTCCATTTCCTGGGGCAGGCTGGCTGCCTATGGGATCTTCCTTGGCGTCGGCGAGTTCGGGCTGCTGTTCACTGCGATCAAGCTAGGTGCGCCTGCGGGGCTGGCATCGATAGCCTTGCAGGCGCAGGCTTTCTTCACTGCCATACTTGCGGCCATCTTGCTTGGCGAAACCATCAGGATGAGGACCTGGGCCGGTCTCACGCTGGCTGCAGCGGGGCTGGTCCTCCTCATGCTTCCCCAGGCGGGTGCCGCAGCCTCGCTCTCGCCCTTGCTGGTGGGAGTGTTGCTGGTAGCGGCGTTCTTCTGGGCAGCGGCCAACATCACCGCCAAGGCTGCGTCGGGGACGGGTGGAAAGGGCAGCGCCCTTGGCCTCGTGGTCTGGTCAAGCCTTTTCTCACCGCTGCCGCTCCTCGCCCTCTCGCTCGTCTTCGAGGGACCGACCGCGATATACGAATCGTTACGTTCTATTACCATATTGACAATAGCTGCTATATTGTTTCTTGCCGTCCTGTCGACCCTCGTGGGCTACGGCATCTGGAACGCCCTTATCATGCGCTTCGGTGCATCGCGGATTGCACCCTTTTCGCTGTTGGTGCCGATTTTCGGCCTGAGTTCAGCCTCTGTCTTTCTCGGCGAGCGCTTCACGGCGCTGGACGGGGTCGCAGCGACGCTGGTCCTCGGCGGGCTGGGCGTACATCTTTTCTGGCCCCGGCGGAAGTTGCCCGGCTAGGAGCCCAGGCCCCAGCGCCTGTGTGCTTATCCCTCAGAACATCCCGAAGAGTCCAGCCTTCCCGTTGAAGGGAAGCCAGCGTCCGTTCTTGGATGCCTTGGAATCGTCGAGGAGTCTGAGCGCGAACTCGGCGACGGTGCCGGGCTTTCCACTTTTCTCAACGATGCCGAAGGCTGTCCACGCTGCACCCTTGCCTCGTTCGAAGATGCCCTCGCCGAGGCCCCTGAAAGCGCCATTGACAAGGGAGGCGAAGGCGTCGCGGCCGCCCTCGCCTTCGCTCTGGGGCTCGATGGAAACAAGGAGGAGCTTGCCGGAACGCTGCCCGTCGAAGAGGCGAAGAATTTCGCGGGTGAGGTAGGCCGGGCCTTGCACGAAGGCCTCGAGGGCGCTGGCGATGCTGCCGGGGCTGCCACCGAAGAGGGAGCGGTCAGCATCAGCGGGAGAGGAGAGGATCACCACGGCATCGACAGGTCCGAGGCTCTTCGCCGCGGTCAATGCAAGGGTTCCCGCAGACACGAATGAGGCGGGATTCCACACGAGCCTGTCAGTCCCTGCGCGAACCTCGCCCAGGGCATCGCCCCTTCGCGGGGGCAGCTCTGCCGGCACGACCTTCCAGCCCGCCGACGCGGCGACCGAAGCGATGGCGCCTGCCGTCTCGCCCTCCGCCGGGGCGATGATCATTGTCCTGTGCACGCTGCGAGTGTACTATCGAGGCGTCCGCGCGGGCAATACGGATCGGCGCGGTTAAACCCTCGCGGGAGAGTGACTCGATGCGGATCGCGTTGGCACAGGTGAATTCGACGATAGGCGACTTCGCCGGCAACGCCCGGCGCATGATCGCCATGGTTGAGGGACTCAGGGGGCCGAAGGCCCCTGACCTGGTCGTCTTTCCGGAGATGGCCCTCTGCGGCTATCCCCCCATGGACCTCCTCGACCAGGAGTCCTTCGTGGAAGGCTGTCTTGAGGCACTCCGCATCCTCCAGCGTGGGCTGCCCTCGGGAGTGGCGGTGGCCACGGGTTTTGTCGACCGTAACCGGGGCGGCAGCGGAAAGCCCCTCCGCAACGTGCTCGGCGTCATCCGGGACGGCGCCCTCGTCTTCACGCAGGCCAAGACACTTCTTCCTACCTATGATGTTTTCGACGAGGCCCGCTACTTCGAGCCTGCGGAAAGCCGGCGGGTCTTCGACCTTGATGGCACTCGAATCGCCTTCGCGATCTGCGAGGATATTTGGTGGGAGTCACCGCCGGTTCCTGGCATGCGCTACAGTGTCGATCCCGTAAAGGAGCTCCTCGACGCCGGCGCGGATCTCCTTGTCGTGCCCTCGGCCTCGCCCTTCCACGCGGGCAAGCTCGCGGTACGACAGCGTCTGGCGGCGAAGGTCTCCCGCGAGGGAGGTATCCCGACGCTGTATTGCAACCTGGTTGGAGCGAACGATTCGCTTGTCTTTGACGGCCGATCCTTCGCGGTCGATGCAGAGGGCCGTCTCCGCGCCGTTGCCGGTTGGGAGGAGGAGCTGCTGACCCTTGATATGGAAGAACTCGCCGTCGGCGTCCCGGTGCCGATGGGCACCGGGCTTGAGCCAGCGGAAGCTGCGGGATCCGAAACCTTGGGCGAAATATATAATGCCCTCATCCTCGGTATCCGCGACTATATGCGGAAATGTGGCTTTTCGAAGGCCTGCCTGGGCCTTTCCGGAGGCATAGACTCTGCCATCATCGCTGTCCTGGCAGCCGAGGCGATCGGTGCCGACAACCTTACCTGCATCTCGATGCCTTCTCGTTTTTCGAGCGAGGGATCAGTGTCGGACTCGGTGGCGCTGTGCCGCAATCTCGCCGGCCCGGAGGGAAAGGGTCCCCGCCTCGAGAGCCTGCCCATCGAAGGGCCCTTCGAAGCCTGCCTCGCCCTCCTGGAGCCGCGTTTCGAGGGCCAGCCCTTCGGCCTCGCCGAGGAGAACCTCCAGGCACGCATCAGGGGTACCCTCCTCATGGCGTGGTCGAACAAATTCGATTCCCTTCTTTTGACGACGGGGAACAAGAGCGAGCTGGCCGCTGGTTACTGCACGCTCTATGGCGACATGAATGGGGCCCTTGCGCCGATCGGCGACCTCTTCAAGACCGAGGTCTTCGCGCTGGCAAGGTACATCAACGCGAAGCATGTCCGTGAGGGCAGGATCGCACCCATACCCGAAGCGATCATCACCAAGCCACCAAGCGCTGAGCTTCGCCCCAACCAGACAGACCAGGACAGCCTCCCACCCTACGGGATCCTCGATGAAATCCTCTCGCTTTATATTGTGGAGAACCTCACGCTGGAGGAAATAGCGGCCAGTGGATTTGAGGAATCCCTTGTTGCGAAGATCATCGGAATGGTTGCCCGCGCCGAATACAAGCGTAGACAGGCACCCCCGGTCATCAAGGTTTCGCCTCGGGCCTTTGGAACCGGCAGGAGAATTCCCATCGCGCGCTCAATTCATGAGGCTAATGTGCGCCACTGAAGCGGTTTTTGTTGAGGCTTTGGGAATTCCGGGGTATATTTCAACTTGGCTATGCACATACTGGCTCGTACTGTCGCCATAGTCGCCCTCGGCGCCCTCTTGCCAGGTTGCGACCTCCCCTCGACAATCCTGACCGATGTCGAGCGGAGTTCGATGTATAGCTTCGCAGTTCAATCAGGGCTTGCTGACCTTGAGAATGGCGCGACCCTCGCACCAGGAAGCTTGATCGGGATCAAGCTTTCAGCCATGACGGGCGCTTCTGCTCCCGATCAGCTGTCGCTCGCGCTTCAGGACCAGTCCGGTCAGCCACTTGCCACCCTGCTCTACGCCAAGACAACGGCTACCCGTGACCTTACCGATAGCGGGGTGGTGTTGGTCGATACGCTCGACGGCAGGCTGCCCGATTTCAATCTTCCCCAAGGACTCGCCCCGGGTTATTACACGCTCGCAGGAAAAGTGACAACCAGCGGCGGCAAGGTCCAGCGCTATTCCTTTTCTTTTTTCGTTGCTTCCAGTTATTGGGAATTAGGCGGTGTTTCAGCCAGTCCCTCCATGCCCCTTGCAGGAGGGTCCGTGCTGCTCCAGGCATCCGTTGTGGAGATACATCCAGGTTCGGTCGCAAAAAGCCTGGCGATGACCGCTGGTATTGAGGTCTCAACTGGCCCAGCGAAATCGCAACCACTGCCAAGCGCCAACAGTTCGACAGTACAGGCTGAGAAGACTGCCATTTCCGGAACCTCCTCCCCTGCCATATCCTCGCCCGGCGTATCCTCGCCCGGCGTATCCTCGCCCGGCGTATCCTCGCCCGGCGTATCCTCGCC
>JBAXTA010000289.1:0-5884 GCA_037130415.1 Spirochaetota bacterium | reverse complement strand
CGCGTCGTCCATGACGTGCCGGAGCTCCGCTCCGGAATGCCGTGGCGCGACATCCGCGTCGTCCATGACGTGCCGGAGCTCCGCTCCGGAATGCCGTGGCGCGACATCCTTGTCGCGCGGCTCTCAGTATCTGCCGCGCGGGGTGTACTTCGTGTGCAAGAGCTCGTGGGCCTTGTGGGAATTCGGGGCGCCGAGGAAGTCGGCGTAGAGTTTCATGACAGCCGCGTTTTCGTGGGACTTGCGGATCCTGAAGCCCGAATCCTCGGCGTAGATGGCCCTGGCGCGGGCTTCGCGTTTTTCCGGGGTGATCGGGAGAGGTTGACCGCCACCGCCGAGGCAGCCGCCCGGACAGGTCATGATCTCGATGAAGTGGGGGGCAAGCGTGCCCGCCTTGACGGCCTCCATCACCGCCTTGGCGTTTGCGGTGCCATGGGCGACGAGGACCTTGAGTGTGACACCCTCGAGCCAGGAGAATTCCGGCTTGACGCCTGTGATGGTGAGTGCAGCCTCGCGCACGCCCTCGAAGCCTCGGAGCGGCGTGATGTCGAGGTGCTCGAAGGGGACTTCACGGCCAGTGACAATTTCCCAGGCGCTGCGCAGGGCAGCCTCCATGACACCTCCGGTCGCCGCAAAGATCGTGGCGGCCCCCGTCGATTCGCCGAGGGGGCTGTCGAATTCGGAATCCGGAAGCGACTTCAGGTCGATGCCAGCCTGCTTGATCATTGCGGCGAGCTCGCGGGTTGTGAGGGCGAAGTCGACATCCTGGATGCCGTCGCGTCCCATCTCCGGCCGGCCAGCCTCGAATTTCTTCGCCGTGCAGGGCATCACCGAGGCGCAGTAGATGTCCTGGGACCTCAACTTCATCCTGTCCGCCCAGTAGGTCTTCAGCAGTGCTCCGAACATCTGCTGCGGCGACTTGCAGGTGGAAACATTGGGCAGGAGTTCGGGGAAGAAGTGCTCCTGGAATTTGATCCAGCCCGGGGAGCAGGAGGTCGTCATCGGGAGGTGGGTGCTCTTGCCCTCGACGAGGGCTCCCTTGAGGCGGGCAAGGAGCTCGTGTGCCTCCTCGAGGATCGTGAGGTCGGCAGTGAACTGCGTGTCAAAAACATAGTCGAAGCCCATCATCCGGAGGGCTGTCACCATCTTTCCGGTGACGCGGGTGCCCGGAGGATAGCCGAATTCCTCGCCGAGGGCGGCGCGGATCGCGGGGGCCGTCTGGATCGCGACAACCTTCCCCGGCTCGTCGATGGCCTTCCAGACATCCTCGACGGAGTATTTCTCGTGGAGGGCTCCCGTGGGGCAATGGGCGACACATTGGCCACAATTGATACAGACGATTTCCGAGATCGGCTTGTTGAAGGCCGAGCCAATGATGGTGCGGTCGCCCTTCCAGAGGTTGGCGAGGGCACCGACACCCTGGAGGTCCTGGCAGGCGCGGATGCAGCGCTGGCAGAGGATGCACTTGTTGTTGTCGCGGACGAAGACCGGCGAGGACAGGTCGCGCGGGATGATCCTCTCGCGTCGCTCCTTCCAGCGCAGTTCCGTGAGTCCATATTCATTGGCGAGGCTCTGGAGCTCGCAGGAGAGGTTCTTCGGGCAGACCGTACAGTCGGTGTAGTGGTTGGCCAGGAGGAGCTCGACGACAGTTTTCCTGGTTCGCCTCACCTTGTCGCCGGTCGTCATGACCTCCATCCCCTCGGCCAGGGGCGTCGAGCAGGAAGCCTGGAGGGTCTTCGAGCCCTTCACCTCGACGACGCAGATGCGGCAGATGCCCTTGGTCCTGAGGTCGGGGTGGTCGCAGAGGGTCGGTACGTGGATGCCTTCGCGCCGGCAGAGCTCGAGGATGGTCATGCCCTCGGGTGCCTCGTGGTCGATCCCGTTTATCGTGACGTGGAGCATGGTTTCGCCTCCCCTATGCCGAAAGGATCTCGTCCCGGAACTTCGAGACGATCGTGCGGAAAGAGTTGGGAACCGACTGCCCGAAGCCGCACTTCGAGGCGAGGCTCATCGTGTCCGCGAGCTCAAGGAGATCCGTGATGGTCCTGGAGTTTCCGCTGCCTGCCTCGAACTTCAGTATTCCCTCGAGCATGCGCGAGCAACCCTCCCTGCAGGGAGTGCACTGCCCGCAGGATTCCTCCTGGAAAAACATGACGAAGTTCTTGAGCACCTTGAACATCGAGCGGGACTTATTAAGTATGATGATCGACCCTCCGGTCGGAATGCCCTCGAAGGCAAGGTGCTTGTCGAAGTCGTCGGAGCTCGCGCAGAAGCCCGAGGCTCCACCGATCTGCACGGCCTTCGTGTCGCCGTCGGCCTCCACCTCCCGGAGGAGCTGCCTGATGGTGACGCCGTACTCGAACTCGTAGATGCCCGGCCTGGCGCAGTCACCGGACACCGAGAAGAGCTTCGAGCCAGTCGATACAGCAGTGCCGATCTGCCTGAACCATTCGGGGCCGTTGAGGATGATATGTGGTATGAAGGCCAGGGTCTCGACGTTGTTGACGACGGTGGGCATGCCGAGGAATCCCTGCTCGACGGGGAAGGGGGGCTTGTTGCGCGGCTCTCCCCGCCGTCCCTCCAGGGACTCCATGAGGGCTGTCTCCTCGCCGCAGACATAGGCGCCTGAGCCGAGGCGAAGCTCGAAGTCGAAGCAGAAGCCCTTGGAATCGCAGATGTTGTCGCCCAGGAGGCCGAGCCCCCGCAGTTCCTCGATCTTCTGTGTTATGAGGGGTCTCATGTAGTCATACTCGCCCCGGAGATAGAGGAAGCCCCGGGTGGCCCCTATGGCGCGGGCCCCGATCACCATGCCCTCGACGACCTTGGCCGTGCGCTGCTCGAGGATCTTCTTGTCCTTGAATGTGCCCGGCTCGCCCTCGTCGGCGTTGCAGATGAAACAGGCATCATGGGCAGGCCGCCCGAGCATGTTTGCACGGGCATATTTCCACTTGAGCCCCGTCGGGAAGCCGGCTCCTCCCCTCCCCCGGAGGTTGGAATCGGTCACGATCTTGATGATCTCGTCCTGCCCCATCGCCAGGGCCCTCTTGAGGGCCAGGCCGGGTTCGAGTTCCGAGAACACGACGTCAATCTTGCGTGCCATGGTCCTTCCTCCTACCTGTAGCCGCGGACGATGTCGACAGCCTTCGAGGGGGTGAGCCCGGCGTAGAGGTCTTCGTTCACCATCATCGAGGGTCCCTGGTCGCACATACCCATGCAATTGGCATAATCGAGGCTGTACCGGCCATCGGAGGTGGTTTCGCCGAGCTTGATGCCGAGCTCGGCCTCGAGGGCGCGCTGCACCTTGTCCTTGTCCTTGAGGTCACAGGAGATCGTCCTGCAGATCCTGATGACGAAGCGTCCCCGCTTTTCGAGATTGAGGAAGTGGTAAAAGGATGCCACGGAGAAGACCTCGGTCTGCGAGAGGCCGAACTTCCGCGCAACCTCGTTTACGACATCCTCGCCGATGTATCCGTATTCGCGCTGGAGGCCCTGAAGGACGGGAAGAAGTGCCTCGCGGCCGTCCCCATGCCTGCGCTCGAGCTCTTCCATCTTCATGAGGAGCGACTCTCTCAACATGCCTTCCTCCTTTACCCTCCGCCTGGGTTCCAGCCGCGACGGATCACGGTAGGATTCTCCCCTGCAGAGTTCAACAGGTATTCGATAATTTATAACCGAATAGAGGTGGAAAAGCAAATATTTAGTTAAAGAATCGTGACTGTTATATTTGTATCAGGGGTTCTCCATAGAGCCTGAAGTAACTATGTACTTATATAAAATGATATTAGCAAAACGCCGCGTCAGAAGCCCCGCGCCCAAGGCAAGAATGGCAAACATCAAGACCCAGGCTGCAGGGAGTCTCGGTGGCAGACCGGGATCGGCGGGCCAGGAATCGGGATCCCAGGGAAGCCCAGAGGTGGCCGAGAGATCCTTCACGTCGATAAGCCGGATGACGGGAATCCCCTCGGCAAGAAAGGTCTGTACAAGCCCCCTTCCAGGCGCCTTCCCGGCAGGAAAGTCCCGCGGCCAGAGGATGCCCGACCGTCCGGCCAGGACATCTCCCGGGCCCGTCGAGGCCAGGTTTCCGCCAATTGACACAATCGCGGCGAGATGGCTGTCGCCGCCCTGCCGGGCGATGAAGGCGCGGCGCAGGCTGATGGCCTCGTCGAGGTTGACGGAGGACAGGAGCCTTGCCCCTCCCGCGACGGCTCGGTCGAGGACCCTGGCGAGGGCAGCGGGCTCAAGGTCGAGGCCACGGTCGAGGGCCCCTCCCGGGCTTACTGCATCGACCCTTCCATCGATGATCCCGCGCCGGGACAGCGCACTTACCATGTCGGCCAAGGAAAATTCCGGCCTGTTGGCACCCCAGGTGGACGAGCCTGCCGAGGCGATGAAAATCGTCGTAATGCCCAATTCACTGGCCGCGACAAGGCTCGCGATGGCGAAGCCCGGAAAGGATGCAGAGCTGTCAATGGCCACAGTGTCGCCAGGTCTCGCCCCGGCTCTGACGAGGAGGCGCACGAGGAGGGCGGCCGCAGCGGGCTGGGCGGCGCTGCGCTTGGCCTCAAGGCTGCCGAGCGTGCTGGTGAGCCCTGACCAGCGGAGGCCGATGAGTCCCGAGCATAGCGGATCGGAGGAGGGGTCGATGGAAAGGCCACGGGCGCCGAGCTCTTCGGCGATGGCCGCCATGGCTGTCCGCATCCCTGCCGCAGCCTGGAGCTCCGCCCGAGCGGTCGGACCCGCCACGGAAAGGCCTGGAAGTACGAGGAAGGCAATCAGTATAACTAGTACGAAAGCCCCGAGTCCCGCCAGCTCTCCGGCATTCCCTGTGCGGGAGGCTGCGCCCCCCTGCAGGCGCGGCGCCACGGATTTCCGCAAAGCGCATCCCCTGCCCTGCTCCCTCATCCCCCGAGTCCCATCCACAGGAGGCGGACAAAGGCCGCCCCGGCTGCGAGGGCGAAGAGAGTTCGCAGCGGTCCCTGGCGATCGGCTTCCGAGGCGATGATGCCGGGAACCAGCCAGCCCACGGCGGCAAACAGCGGAGCCTCCGGAGCGAGCCCGGGCAGTATCCTCTCGAGAAGGAAGCGCGCGATGAAGCCTGCAAGCAGGAAGGAGGCGTAGCGCCGCCTTCCGAAGAGGATGAGCTGCCCGCCAAGGAGCCTTACCACAAGGAGGGCGAAGGCGGAGTCGATCAGGGTCGCAGCGAGCCTGAGCGGGGAGTCTGCGTAGAGGGCGATAAAGCCCGGAACGATGACCCCACCCGGCGACAGACCTATGAGCTCGGTCATGAGGAGACTCGTGACGACGCCGAGCACCAGGACGTATTCAGAGTTCACGGGATTGTTCCACGAGCAGGGGGCCGACACCCCTCCAGTTGCCGACGGCTACGACCAGGCTGCCGCCTGCCAACATCGCGAGCGTTTCGGACAGGCGCCGGCGCGCGACGCAGCGGACGCGCCTGGGCCCAAGGTTCCGGGGCAGGGCCGCGCGGAGGCCGAGCCAGGAGGCCAGGGGCGGAAATCCAGCAAACAATACCTCATCCCAATTGCTGGCATGGGCCGCGGCCCAGCGGGCGAAGGCCTGGCTGCGGTCGGGACGGTCTGCGCGGCAGGCGATGAGGAGAATGCGTCTGGTGAAGGGTCCGCTGCCCTCGGGTCTCGATCCGGAAGCCCCGATGAGGGCCTCGGTCGATTCGACATCGTTGGCGGCAAGGGCATCGAAGACGGTGAGCTGTCCGCCATCTCGCGTGGGCAGACGCCGGATAGCGAAGGCGCCGGGATCGGGATTGAAGTTTTGCATTGCGACGATCGAGGCTTCGGGGGAGGCGCCGGCGGCAAGCGCCGCTGCAAGGGCCAGGCCAGCGTTGGCAGGCACGACAGCTCTGCTGCCC
>JBAXTA010000288.1:0-5896 GCA_037130415.1 Spirochaetota bacterium | reverse complement strand
AATCAAAGGATTACGTACTAGTTGTTTCCACCGCGCAGCGGTTTAGTGCAACGCCGCTAGACTTCGTTCTCGCGGCATCCATGCCGCTCGCCCCGCCGTCGCGCTCAAAGGATCGCGCGACTCTGGGTCGGCGCTCCCGGTTCGAAGTCGGCAGGCCGACTCCCCTAGGGGCTCCAAATTGGAAGACCCAGCCTCGCGGCTGGGTCTTCCTTAATTAGCCCCTAGGGGAGTCGAACCCCTCTTTAAAGATTGAGAATCTTTTGTCCTAACCGATAGACGAAGGGGCCATCGTCAAGGAAGGAATCTCAGGAAGAGATTCCTTCCTTGACGTGAAGAATCCGCAAGCGGATTCTTCGAAAAACATAGAACAACTCCCGAGGGAGATTCCTTCCTTGACGTGCAGAATCCGCAAGCGGATTCTGCAATACTTTGAGGGGATACCCCCTCAAAGCTTGACCGGGTCGGGGCGAGCCGTCTGTGTCATCAGGCACGCGGGACCAGATCTTCGGGATAACCCGAATTACTTCCCCAGGGAGGATTCGAACCCCCACAAGCAGATCCAGAGTCTGCTGTGCTACCATTACACAACCGGGGAATGCCCTTCAGCGAAGAGGAAACTACCAAAGGAGGCGGCTGCGAGTCAAGGGAGCATGCTTGGCTGTCCTTAGGCCTGCTCCTGGCCGCTTCTCCTGGCATCGATCACTTCGAGCTGGGGCTGTTCCTGGCCGTTCCAGCGGTTCTTGGTGACCTTGAACACAAGGTCAATGCGGTCTCCTATGGAAAAGTCGCGGTTGAGTCTGTCAGCCCCGCTCCAGATGAGGGCTGGCCAGCGGTGTTTGCCAAAATCCAGGGTCAGCTTGAGATGAGGCTTTTCCTGCTTTCCAACGATTTCCGCCTGTGCGATCGGGACCTTTTTTGCGAGGAACACGAGGGGAGGATTTCCCGCTCCATAAGGTTCGAAGCGATCGACGGTGTCCGCAATTTCCGGCCTGAGCCACTCATGGGGGAGTTCCGCGTCGATATTCACCGTCTCGTCGGCTGCGTCGAGCTCGATCGATTGGGCGAAGGCGAGGGCGCGGCTCTGGAACTCGGGCCAGTTTTCGGCCTTAAGGCTGAATCCAGCTGCAGCATCATGGCCGCCATAGTCGATGAAGAGATCAGCGGAAGCCTCGAGGAAGGGGGAGAGGGCGAACCCACGCGTTGAGCGAACCGAGCCTACGACCGTCCCGTCGGGCATGAAGCAGGCGATGACAGCGGGGACGGAAAGGGTGTTCGCGACGCGGGAGGCGATGATGCCGGTGATCCCGCGGTGCAGGTCGGCACTGCCGATGACGACCAGCCTTTCCCCATGGCTCTCATGGCTCTCCCGTGCGAGCGGATACATCAGGTCCCAGCCCGCAGCGCCAAGCCTGCGCCGCTCGACGTTCATCGCCAGGATCTCGTCCGCGAGGCGCTCACGCTCGGGCCGGTCAGGCGCGAGCATGAGGCGCACTGCGGTCTCCGCGGAGCCCATGCGCCCGGCCGCGTTGATGACGGGGGTGACCTGCCAGGAGGCCTCGGTGGCACCGATCTTCTTGCCCAGGAGTCCGAGCTTGAGAAGGAGCTCCGAGAGCCCGGGCCTTGGCTTCTTGTTGATCGCCTCGAGGCCCTTCTTCACAAGTATGCGGTTTTCCCCACGGAGGGGCATGATGTCGGCGATCGTACCAAGTGCGACGAGTTGTAGCCGCTCGAGGTCGTCGTCGCCGAACCAGCCGGAACGCTTGAGGGCGGCCGAGACATAGAGGCTCTGAAGGACATCGATCTCCTCGAAGCTTCCCTGGCTGTACTTCGCGATGCGTGAAATCTCGCGCAGCTTAAGGAGGCTCTGTCCCCTGGTCGCGGGGATGACCGCCCCGACCTCGTCCCTGATGTCGGCGCACATGAACTCCACGCCGGCACCGAGGGCCTTGGCAAAGAGCTTCTTCTGCAGGTCCGCGTCCCAGACCAGGATGTTGCGGCCTTCGAGGAAGGCTGCGAGCCGGGTATTCTCGAGACGGACGACACCTGGCACGATGGTCTCTCGGATGCGCCGGGTTTCGGCGAGTCGAGAGAGCTTGACCGCCTCGACGAGATAGGTGTCGTTGAGGGGCCGGATGTTGAGGAGGGCGACGGAGTGGTCCCGGATGCCTGCGCGGGCCAGTTTGATGGCGCTGACGAGTTTGTAGGCGACGCCGCAGCCAGAAAGGTCGCGGAAGGGGTAGGCCGTTCCTTCGAGTTTGGGATTGATGATCGCGATGGCAGCGGGCGGGGCCTCGGCCTTGAGGAGGTGGTGGTCGACGATGATGACGTCGATGCCCAGTTCCGCTGCGTGGTCCACTTCCCGGTGATTGGAGATTCCGCAATCCACAGTAACTATGAGAGTCCCGCCCTCGGCGGCGAATTCGTCGATGGCAGTGATCGACAGGCCGTAGGGGTCAAGCTTGCCGGGCAGGCGCCAGGCGACCTCAATGCCGAACTCCGTGAAGGCTTCCACGAGGAGGGTCGTGCTCGTCACGCCGTCTGCGTCGCGGTCCCCGAAGATCAGGACCTTCTCCTTGTCGTCTATCGCGTTGATGATGCGATCGACCGCATCCTCCATCCCCTCGAAGAGGAAGGGGTTGTGCAGCCAGCGTGCGTCATCCTCGAGGAACCACAGGATCTCAGAGGGTTCCGACAAGCCACGCCTCACCAAAATCGATGCTGACAGGAGATCGAGGCTGAACTTCTCGGCGACGCTCCGGACCTGGCTTTGGCTCGTTTCTCTCTTGACCCACTGTGTCACGACTGGATTTCCTTGATGATCAAGCTTTTCTTGTCGGGAGCGGTTGCGGTGATGGAGATGGCTGCCTCCGAAAGCGGGCGCGCCGAGACGAGGCTGGCCGCATCCCTGCCGTAGACTGTGGCTATGAGCTCGCCCTTGGTCACAGGGTCGCCACGCTTCTTGATGAAGGCGAAGCCCGCGTCAGGGGCGACCGAATCGGCGGCAGTGTCGCGCCCGACACCCAGATGCACCGAGGAAAGCCCGATCTTGAAGGCGTCGATCGAGGCGATGAAGCCTGATTCAGCGGCGCATAGTTCGAAGGAGTACGGAGAGCGCCATGTCCCGCGAAGGGACAGGAGTTTTCCGGCATCGCCGCCCTGGGTCACCACGTTGTCAAGGAAGCGCTGGCGTGGGCGACCGGAGGCAAGCTCGGTTTCGCACAACGCGATGCCTGCCTCGACCGTGGCAGCCTTGCCCCCCGCGACGAGCATCCACGCTGTCAGTCGCAGAGTCACCGCCATGAGATCGGCTGCTCCCCTCCCTTCGAGGCAGTCGAGGGTTTCCTCGATCTCCAGGAAATTGCCCACCATGAGCCCGAGGGGCTCGGACATGTCGGTGATGACGGCAATTATGCGCTTTCCCATGGCGGCGCCCGTTCGCACGAGGCTCTCCGCGAGGCGCTCGGCATCTTCCGGGGTTTTCATGAAGGCGCCGGGGCCTGATTTCACGTCAAAGACGAGGGCCTGTGCCCCCTCCGCGACCTTTTTCGACAGGATGGAAGCGGTGATGAGGGGGATGGACTCCACCGTGGCAGTGACGTCTCGGAGGGCATAGAGCTTTTTGTCGGCGGGCACGATTTCGGCTGTCTGGCCGGTCATCGCGAAGCCGTCCTTCCGGATGCCCTCGCGGAAATCCCTTTCGGTGAGCCCTGTACGATAGCCGGGGATGGACTCAAGCTTGTCGTGGGTTCCACCGGTGTGGCCAAGCGCCCGGCCCGACATCATCGGCACCTGGAGGCCGAGGCAGGCTGCAAGCGGCGCGAGGATGAGGGAAACCTTGTCGCCGACGCCACCGGTTGAATGCTTGTCGATGAAGGGGCCGGGCAGTCCGGAGAGGTCCATGCGTTTGCCCGAATTGAGCATGAGTTCAGTAAGAAGCGCCGTTTCGGCGGGTGTCATCCCCTTAAAAAAAACGGCCATGGCCCAGGCCGAAACCTGGTAGTCCGGCACGGAACCATCCACATAGCCGTTGATGATGGTCGCGAGCTCCTCACGGTTGAGTGCTTCGCCCGAACGTTTTTTCATGATGACGTCCACTGCTCGCATGCTGCCTCCTCGGGAGCGCGATTGTAACATTAGCCCTGCCAGTGAAGATACGCCCGGATGATGGGTTTCCGATAGCGAAGAAAGGCCGATGTTCAGGCAAAGTCGGGCTTACAGGATCCCGGCTCCAGTCGTCAGCGCCTCCAGGGGACCATCTACGGCATTTCTTGCCAGGGCAAAGCAGAAGCGACGGAGTCCTGCAAGCGAGGGGCTGTCGAGGGTGACCGCGAAGGCCTTGGCGAAGGGTTCATCGGTGGCCCGCTCGAGCCAGCGATGGGCTCCGGCGGAGATGAAGGCTGCGTCTCCACGGACGAAGCCGGAGGGATCGCAGGCGGGGCAGGAAAATCCCCCTTCCTGTGACCTCCAGACGCGGCCCGCACCAGGAGCGAAGCCCTTTCCGCAATCGATACAACACTGAAGGTCGGGCATGAGGCCCAGGATTTCCACGAGGCGCCAGATGAACAAGAGGAGGGGATAGTCGGCGCGGGGCTCAGGAAGGCCTTCAAGGGAGCGGAGACAGTCGCGGGCGAGTCCGAGCACTTCGGGAAAGTCGCCGCCACCGCCCGAGGACTTGATGAGGAGTTCGGCGACGAGGTTGGCACCCATGATCCGCCTGAGGTTTTCACGGAGGCCCGAAAAGGGTTCTATCACTTCGAAGTCGGAGAGCTTCAGGAAGTCCCGCACCGGGTCGTGGTAGAGGAAGGCCCGGCCCGCGCCCCAGGGCGAGGCCAGGGAGCGCAGCTTCGATTTTGGGCCCCCGAAGATAAAGGCCTCGATGATGCCAGACTCGGCACTCATCATCGTGAGGACCCGCGCTCCCGAGGGTACTTCTTTCATCCTGAGTGCGAGGACTTCGTGAACCTGGTTGCGGTTGGACATCGCTTCCTTTCGTGGCAGCTGCTACGACCACCACCCCTGTGCACAGCCTCAATCCAGGTCTTCGAAGACCTCCGAAGGCCTGAGCGAAAAACCTTCCACGACCTTCGAGGCAATGCTGTCTATCCCGAGGTCATGCTCCCAGAGCGTGCCCTCGTCAAAGAGCCCCGCTTCGGTCCGCCTGAAAATCATGATGGTCTTGGCATTCGGATCGACCACCCAGTACTCGCGGACCCCGTGTTTTTCGAAGAGGCGGAACTTGTCATTCAGGTCCTTTTTCGAGGTTGAGGGCGACAGGATTTCCACCGCGAGCTCCGGCGCTCCCCAGGCGAACTTTTCCTTGATCTTCGTCTTGTCACAGAAGACCATGAGGTCGGGCTGGACGACATTCCTGACCTGCTCGGGCGGCTCATCTCCTTCGTGGAGGAGGACGTCGTAGGGGGCGATGAATACTTCGCAGGTCTTGCCCTTGAGGTATGCCCCGAATAGGAGATACAGTCTCCCGATAGTTTTTTGATGGCGTGTTGTCGGAGCCGACATGGCCCACGCGACTCCCTCGATCAGCTCCCAGCGTTTGCCATCCGGCCACGAGCGGTACTGGCCGTAAGTGAATGTGTCTTTATGTTCCATGAAGTTTTGCCTCCATTGGCAAATGGCGAAACTTCGCGCGAGGCTAAGGCCTCGCGACGGCTCCAATCATCTGGATACCTCCATAGTACCAGTACGCCCGGAGGGTGGCTATGGAATTCAAAATGAAGGGAGAAATCGGAGGAATTCAGATTGAAAAGGCTGTTTGACAAAGCTCAGGAAGGCGCGCGGTATCGGATACTGTTTGCAAAATCAAGGAGAAATACATGAAGTGCTCTCGCTTCACCGTCGGATGCCTGTTCCTGATGGTTTTTCTAGGGTCCTGCCAGCT
>JBAXTA010000287.1:0-5908 GCA_037130415.1 Spirochaetota bacterium | reverse complement strand
TGTTCTTGATCGTGTTGAAGTCGCCGTTGTAGCTGTCCGTGATCTTCGGCGGAATATTTCCTGCGGAGATCTTGTCCACGTAATCGGCAGCGACATTGAGGGGGCCGATGACCGCGTCGAGGGTCTTGTTGACGCCGTCGACGATCTTCCGGTAGTCGCCCTGGTGCTTCGAAGCATCGGCGCGGGTGGCCAGCTTGCCGTCGATGGCTGCCTGCACGAGCATCCCCGCGTCGGCCACGAGGCCGTTGACCGCATCGATGGCCTTGTTGAGGTTGTTCTTGATCTCGTTGAAGTCGCCGTTGTAGGTATCCGTGATCTTCGACGGGATATTGCCGGCGGAGATCTTGTCGACATAGGCGGCCGCGACGTTGAGGGGGCCGATTACCGCGTCGAGGGTCTTGTTGACGCCGTCGACGATCTTCCGGTAGTCGCCCTGGTGCTTCGTGGCGTCGGCGCGCGTGGCAAGTTTTCCGTCGATGGCAGCCTTTACCAGCAAGCCCGCATCGTTCACAAGGGCGTTGACCGCGTCGATGGCCTGGTTCAGGTTGTTCTTGATCTCGTTGAAGTCGCCATGGTAGGTATCGTTGATTTTCGGGGGGATGTCGCCCTTGGAGATCCGGTCCACATAATTGGCTGCGACGTTGAGGGGACCGATGACCGAGTCGAGGGTCTGGTTGACGCCCTCGACGACCTTCCTGAAGTCGTTCTGGTGCTTTGTGGCATCGGCGCGGGTGGCGAGCCGTCCCTCGACCGCTGCCTTGGCCAGCATGCCCGCATCGACGACCAGCGCGTTGACTGCGTCGATGGCCTGGTTCAGGTTGTTCTTGATCTCGTTGAAGTCGCCCTGGTAGACGTCAGTGATCTTCTGGGGGATGTCGCCCTTGGAGATGCGGGCTACATAATTGGCAGCGACGTTGAGTGGCCCGATGACCGAGTCGAGGGTCTTGTTGACGCCATCGACGATCTTCCGGTAGTCGCCCTGGTGTTTCGAGGCATCGGCGCGGGTGGCAAGCTTGCCTTCGACCGCCGCCTTGGAGAGGATTCCGGCGTCGGCGACGAGGGCATTGACCGCGTCGATGGCCTGGTTGAGATTGCTCTTGATCTCGTTGAAGTCGCCCTGGTAGGCGTCCGTGATCTTCGGGGGAATGTCGCCCTTGGAGATGCGGTCCACATAATTGGCTGCAACGTTGAGGGGACCGATGACGGCGTCGAGGGTCTTGTTGACGCCTTCGACGACCTTGCGGTAGTCGCCCTGGTGCCTGGTGGCGTCAGCGCGGGTGGCAAGCTTCCCGTCGACAGCGGCGTTGACAAGGATTCCTGCGTCGGTGACCAGCGCGTTGACCGCGTCGATGGCCTGGTTCAGGTTGTTCTTGATCTCGTTGAAGTCGCCCTGGTAGGCGTCGGTGATCTTCGGGGGGATGTCTCCCTTTGAAATACGATCCACATAATTGGCAGCGACATTGAGTGGGCCGATGACCGAGTCCAGGGTCTTGTTGACGCCTTCAACGACCTTGCGGTAATCACCCTGGTGCTTTGTGGCATCCGCCCGTGTCGCCAGCTTGCCCTCGACGGCGGCCTTGGCGAGCAGGCCCGCGTCGGTCACCAGGAGGTTGACCGAATCGCCCACCTTGCCAAGGGAAGCCGCGACGAGGGCGAACTCATCCCTGGACTTGACGACAAGGCGCTCCGAAAGGTCACCTGCCGCCATCTTGTCGAGGATAGAGACACTCTTCTTGAGCGAGCCGGAGATCGAGGTGCCCAGGAATATGCCGAGGGCGATGGCAACGAGGAAGGCGAGGATGGTCACCGCGACAAGAATGGTTGAGCCCGTCGCGTTCTCGTCCTGGGTCCGGTTGATCTCCTTGACGCCATAATAGTCCTTTACGTAATCCGACTGGTTCTTGATGGCGGTGATGGCGTTGTCGAATTCGCTACGCCTTTCGCCAGCCATGATCGGGACAAGGGAGGCGAAGAGGGAATCGCGGAGCGCCCCCGGTCCCGCAGCGATCGCCTTGTCGATGAGGGACAGGAGCTCGTCGTTGTAGGCCTTGGCGACGGCCATTGCAGCCTGGGAGGCCTTCCAGAGCTTGTCCTCCTCCGGGGTGCGGGCGATGGGATCGTAGTCAGCCATGTTCTTGGCGTAATCAGCCCTGGCTGTCTCGATGTTGGTCCTTTGACGCTGGATGGTGGCGGCATCGTCCGCAAAGGCGGGGTTGGCCAGGGTACGGATGCCAACCTTGATCTTCTGAAGATTTGTGGCGATCTCGAGGATGTTGTTGATCGACGGGATCACCTCGATCTGGATGGTCTCCAGATCCTTGTTCATCGTTCCCAGTTGGGTGATGCCGACGATGCCGACCACCCCGCAGAGCACGGCCACCGCGATGAATCCGAAAAGAAGCTTGGCCAGGATTTTCATGTTGCCTCCATCTGCTCACAGCGGGTGCGAAGGATCGGCGCAGCGCAAATCCATCTCCGAAGCAAAGCGGATCCATCGGCGGCGAAGTGGGTGCATCGCGGCACGAGGAGCATTCCCCATGAACAAAAGAATCCTGCTTCCAAAGACACGGTAAAAGAGGCGGCTTGCTGATGTGGAACTAGGCCTTTGCCCAAGCAGGCTGTAGTCCTCTGCCTACACATGCCGACAGAAAATGCCGGTCGTGGGCTAGCGCACAGGCGTCTGAAGCCTATGCTTGGAGGAGGGACTCGGTGCGAGTCACCCTAGAGGACTACCTTTGCCATCAGCGGAATACCAGTTTCTCGCAAGCATCCTCGATACCTCTTCCGATTTTATTTTCGTGAAGGATCTTGAGCTCCGGACCCTATTCTGCAACAAGGCCTGTGCCGCCGCCCTCGGAAAGCTGCCCAAAGACCTCGTCGGCAAGACCGACATCGAAAACGGCTGGGATCCCGTCAAGGTCCTGGGAGATCCTTCGAAGGGCTTCCGGGGCTACGAAGAGGACGACCTCGACGCCTTGGCGGGCAGCACGGTCCACGCCGCAACCGAGGCCATCCTCATAGCCGGTAGGCTCCATACCTTCGACACCGTCAAACAGCCCCTTAGTGACAGCGAAGGCAGGATCTTCGGGATGCTGGGAATAAGCCGTGACATCACCGACCGCATCGAGATCGAAGACACCCTTGCCCACCGCGAGGCCGAGCTCGGTGTCGCCAACGCCGAACTCAGGAAGCTCGCTTCCCACCTCATAGGAGTGAGGGAAGAGGAGAGGCGGCGTGTGGCCCGTGACATCCATGACGACCTTGGTCAGCGGCTCACCGCCATGAGCCTCGGACTCCATTGGGCAATGGACCGTATGCTCGGTGATCCCGATGTCCTGCGCTCCGAGCTGGAGGAACTCATCGAACTCAACCGAGAGACGATTTCGGCTGTCCAGGGCCTGGCCGCGCAGCTCCGGCCCCGACTGCTCGACGACCTTGGAATCGGGGCAGCCCTCGACTGGCTTGTCGGCGACATCGGCAAGCGGGGAGGGACACGGATCTCGGTTTCCTGCGAACTGGGCGATCAGGGTCTCGACCCCGACATCGCCACCACCGTATTCCGTATCGTCCAGGAGTCGCTCGGCAACGTGCTCAGGCATGCCAGCGCACAGGAGGCGATCGTAAAGATCCAAAGGACTGGAGACCTGCTCTCCCTCAGTGTCGCAGACGACGGCATCGGTATCAGCAATGAGCAAAAAAGCAACCCAGGATCCTTCGGGATCATCGGAATGAAGGAGCGCGTCCAGCTTTACGGTGGAAGCTTTTCAGTCCTCGGATCCCCGAGCGGTGGGACGATCGTCTCAGTTGCCTTTCCGCTTTCAGCCAAGGAGGACAGGAAGCCATGATCAGGGTCATGCTCGTCGACGACCATGCCATCGTGCGGCAGGGTCTCCGCAAGGTCCTCGGCGAGAGTCAGGGAATCAGGGTCCTCGCCGAAGCAGCCTCCGTACAGGAGGCCCTCGATATTTCAGCCAAGATGGATCTTGACGTCGTCATCCTCGACCTCGGCCTCCCAGGGAGGGGAGGACTGGAAGCCCTGGCCGGACTCAAGGCCGACAAGCCCAAGCTTCAAATCGTCATTTTCAGCATGTATTCGGAGGAGCAATATGCGATCCGCTGCTTCCAGGATGGGGCCAGTGCCTTTGTCACAAAGGAAAGCCCTCCATCTGAACTGATCCATGCCATAAAAACTGTCGCAGGCGGGCGCCGCTACATCACCCCGAGTATCGGTGAGCGCATGGCCGGGCTCCTCCTCGATCCGGACACGAGGGTTCCCCACGAGAGGCTTACGGATCGCGAGCTCCAGGTTCTCCTCGGTATCGGGGCCGGGCTCGGCATCGTCGAGATCGCTGAAAAACTCAGCCTCAGCCCCAAGACCGTGAGCACCTACAAGGCCCGGATCCTCGAAAAGATGGGCATGCAAAACTCTGCCAAGCTCGTCAGGTATATCGTCGAAGCCAATCTCTCCAACAAGCCCTAGGACTACAGCCCGACGGGACATCATCCTACGAACGCATCAGCCGAGCTCCGGATGCGGAGCACTCCCTTCCGGAGTACATTTTCCATGTTGTTGCCCGGAATTGAAGCGGGCTTGCGCAAGGATGGAAACATGAGGGAGAAAGGGCGATGAGGGATCTCAGGATGCTCATTGTCGAGGACGACTATCTTACCCAGCAAGTCCTCCAGCCCATGGTATCCGGATACGGGACAATCGAAACGGCAATTGACGGCTACCTGGCTGCTGAAAAGATCGAGCGAGCCTATGAAGAGGGCCAACCCTACGATCTCGTGTTCATGGACATCAGGCTCAGTGGCCTGAACGGACTCGAGGCCTGCGGAAAAATCAGGGACTACGAGAGAAGCTGCGGAGTTCCTGATCAGGACGCCTGCAAGATCCTCATGACGACAGGCATGAGCGATCCCCATTTTGTCCTGGAGTCCTTCAAGCAAGGCTGCGACGGCTTTCTCCTCAAACCCTATTCCCGGGAAGAACTGGCTGCAGCCATCGCCAAGCTGGGATTGCTGGCTGAATAAGGGAAGTCGGCCGCCGAAGGCCCAGGATACCGGATCGATTTGCATGATTCCCCATCCCGACCAGAAGCATATGGCCTAGCTCCGGGCGTACTGGTAGTATGGAGGTAGAAACAGGACGGGAGAGCCAGCATTGAAGCTTGATGACACATTCACCTATGGACAGTGCAAGGAGTGGCCAGAAGGAGAACGCCGGGAGCTTATCGACGGCGAGGCCTGGGCCATGTCCTCGCCCACGAATCGGCATCAGATGATCTTCGCCCGGCTTGCAAGGGATTTTATTGACTTCCTCGAAGGGAAGCCCTGCATCATGTTCCCTGCCCCCTTCGATGTCCTTCTTCCCAAGGGCAACGAAGAAAATGACAGGGTTTCGACGGTGCTCCAGCCGGACCTCGTCGTGTACTGCGACCGGTCGAAACTCCTTGAAGCAGGCGCCAGGGGTGCTCCCGACCCGGTAGTTGAAATCCTGTCCCCCACAACTGCCAAACGGGACCTGAACGAGAAATTCAACCTCTACGAAGGCCACGGAGTTCGTGAGTATTGGGTCATTGATCCAGCGGCGCGGACCATCTGTGTCTACAGACGCGGGGGAAAGGGCCTATTTGACCATGGTGAGTTCCGGGAGCCCTTCAAGGACAGGACAAAGATTGAATCGCGGGTATTGGAAGGATTTGCCATGGACCCCGAGGGTCTCTTCGCGGACCTGCCCTGACACTCGGAGCTGCCGAGGGTTTGACGAGGAAACGGGACTCCGGGAAATTCAGCCGCCCCCTGCCTTCTCCAGGATGCGCTCGAGATCTTCCATGCTGTAGTATTCTATCGTAATTGTTCCTTTTTCGAAGTCGCCCCGGACGCTCACCTTGGTGCCGAAGGCCCC
>JBAXTA010000286.1:0-5936 GCA_037130415.1 Spirochaetota bacterium | reverse complement strand
CTTTTCCCGGGCCGCCACCTGCAGGGCCAGTTCGCCATGGGGAACCTGGCGGACCTTGTAACCCTCAGTCTTCAGGATCTCTCCCAGGAGTTTGAGATTGGCTGCCACATCATCCACGACGAGGATGTTCGGAATGCCCGCCCCTCTTTCCATTCCGTTATCCATTGGGCAGCTCCCTGGTTTTCAATGCCGCCTGCAATTCCACAAAGTCGTAATTGCTGGCCAGAAGCGAGAGGCGTCGGGCAAGGGCCGAATGGCCGGTATCGATGGAAGCGATGAGTTCGCCCAGGAGGCTGAAATCAGCCACCGCGAGCGCCTCGCGCATCTGGCAAAGCAGGGGATCCGGAAGTCCTGCCAGGTCCTCCTCGGAGATCCCTCTAGCTTCCACGCCTTCCCCGGGGGCAGGCGCTGTCATTTCATCCTCATAATTGTATTCAATCCCGAGGGCGTTCCCCACGACAGCGAACAGCTCTTCCTCGTGGAAGGGTTTGCGTAGGTAGCCCTGGATGGAGCCGGCGATCTCGCTTTTCTTCTCCTCCTCGAAGGAACTGGCGGTCAGGACGACGATGGGTGTCCCTTTGCCCCTGTCGGTCGACTTGATGCGCTGGGTCGCCTCATACCCGTTCATCACGGGCATGCGCATGTCCATGAGGATCAGATGAGGTTCCCATTCAGCGAATAGGGCTATTGCTTCTTTTCCGTTGACGGCCTCATTCGTCTGGAATCCCGCATGGCCGAGGAGCTTTGCGACCACCCGCCGGTTTTCCTGCCTGTCGTCGACAATCAGTATCCGGTGAGGCTCCTCCCTGTCCTTGATGCCTATGATGCGTCTGGGGTTGACCGCCGTGATGGCAAGGCCCTCCCCCTCTCCTATCTCGACATGGAAGGTGAACACCGAGCCCTTGCCTGCCTCGCTGGTCACGCTGATGTCACCACCCATCAACTGGGCCAGTTCACGGCTGAGCGCCAATCCCAGACCCGTGCCTCCCCCAGTGGCCATTCCAGCGCTCAGCTGCTCGAAACGCCCGAAGAGCCTGCCCATTTCGTTTTCGGCAATGCCAGCTCCGGAATCCTGAATTTCCGCCACCAGGCTCATTTTCGACCTGGCGAGGTCGCGTACGCCAATCCGGACCGCGATGCCACCTTCCCTGGTGAACTTCACCGCATTTCCGATCAGGTTGTAGAAAATCTGTTTCAGTTTGCCCTCATCGACCAGTGCCAGACGCGGGACCCCATCAGCGACCTCGAAGGTGAACTGCAGCTGCCTGGCCTCTGCCTGTTTCCTGAAGATCACCTGGACCTCATTCAGGAGGGCATGCACATCGGCAAGCGCTGGATTCAGCGATATCCGTCCCGCCTCGATCTTCGACAATTCCAGGATGTCATTGATGAGCGACAGCAGTTGCGCGCTGGCAACATTGATCGCTCCTATGTTTTCCTTCTGGGAGTCCGACACCCCGGTGTCGCGTTTCATCAGCTGCGAAAATCCGATGATTGCATTCAGGGGTGTCCTGATCTCATGGGACATGTTCGCCAGGAAGACGCTTTTCGCCTTGTTTGCCGCTTCCGCCTGCTGTTTCAGGTGTATCGCTATGTCAGTTGCGGTTTCGAGGCTGGCATTGACATCCCGCAGGGTGTTTTCTGCGATCCTGCGCTCCGTGATGTCATGCAGGGAAGCCTGGATGCCGAGGGTGCCCTCATAGACAATCGGTCTGCCCTGCACTTCCGCATCAAAGGCAGTCCCGTCAAGCCTGCGATACTTCAATTCGATCTTCGGCGCTTCGGTGCCATGGTCGATTGCCTTGCGTATCCGTTCCTGCACTATTGCATGGCAGTCCGGATGAATCCTGTCGAAGATGCTCTTTCCGAGCAGGTCCTGAGCCGACCCTGCCCCGAACATTTCCAGCGCCAATGGATTGGCATACACCATTTTCCCGTCCCTGTGGACGATGACCGCATTGGGCGACCACTCAACCAAGGACTGGTATCGTTGCTCGCTTTGCTGGGTGGCTATCTGCGCCTGCAGTTGTTCGACCAGCGCCCTTTTCAGCTCGTCGTTGGCTTCGACAAGTTCCTGGGTGCGTTCGGTGATGGTCTTCTCGAGCCTGGTGTTCCAGATGGAAAGCTGCTCCTTCGCCCCGACCAGCAAGGAGATCGCCTTGTTGATGATCCTGAGGTTGGCCATGCTCGCAATGCCAAGATAGGCAACCAAGGACAGGTAGATGAGGAACGAGACAGGAACCTCTAGAAGGGCTACTTCACTGAGGACAAGGAAATGCGCGACGACTACGAGGCTGGAAGCGAGGGTGGCGATCACGAGGAGGGAGGGTTTGATCGTAAAACTTGCGATCACGGGCAGGACAACCAGGACCACGATGAGAGTCTCAAGGAGCCTGGAAACCGAGGCGAGACCAGGGTTGAAATAGTCGCCGATGACATTGTTGAGGAGGACGACTAAAAGCGCGGAAAGCGTAGTCACCATACCCGCCGCGGTGGCACGCCCCAGCATGACGAGGCGGATCGAGACCATCATCGCGACAAGCACAAGGACATCCCCGATCAAGAGATAGCGGCGAGCCGGTTCGAAGACCAGGTGGAGGGGAAAGTCAACGAATACGGTAAGCAGCAGCAGCGCGAAATTGATACGGGAGAGCAGCTCCACCTTTTTCAGGATAAAGACATTATCCGGATCGTAGGCGGACAGGATGCTCTTTTCCAGGTTCTTCAGCACGCCGTCAAACCGCCTTGTTGTCTGCAAAGTATGGAAGAATATTGAAATTCGTCAATAGATGCTTGCTTCCAAACGCATCCTTTTCTTCTGATTGGCAGATGTCAGGAAGTCTATCGATGCCTGGCCACTGCGGGAAGAGAGCTTCATTACATATACACAATGCTTATAGTATGAAATATGATAGGTATCATTGAACAATACTGGACACCTGAATCCCGACCTACAAGGGTCGTGCCTGCCCTACTTGCGGGATTCTATCCTGACGCCCATCGCCGGCGCTGCCTGGTCAGCGGCGCGGAACCAGGTCGCCTTCCGGCTCCGGACCTCCTGCCTCGCCTTCTCAAGGGCTCGCTCGAACAGCGATGAGTGTTTCCTGAGGGTCTCAAAAGTCGCCTTGGCCGTCGGGCTGAAGACCTCGTCCGGACGGCTGCCGATCTCGGCGTCGAGGCACTCGACGAAGGAAGCGAGGATCTCCCGGTAGCCATCGCCCACGGTCTTGATGTATTCGAGGGCAACTGCGTCCATCTCCACCGCGCCGGCCAGGGTGGATCCCACCTGGACAAGGGAAGCCACGGCCGCCTCGAATCTTCCCCCGGTGAAATCTTCCCTCGCCGAGCGTATGAGGGTGAGGAGCTGGCTCTGCCAGAGCTTGGTGCTGTCCGAAGTCCCGCCAGCGGCCTCGCAGCGGGGGATGCTCAGGACCAGGCGGGCGGCGAGTTTGAGGGCGTCCTCGAAGACCTTCGAGCGCCACATGCCGTTGTTCAGGGAGTCGTAGAGCTCCTTGAGCTCACCCTGGATCTCGAGACGCCATGCCTCTTCAGCCGACAGGATCGCGTCGTAGACGGTGAGGCTCACTCCCTTGAATTCGATGGTACCCGTGTTGAGGAAGCGCAGGTCGGCGCAGGCGCTTCCCTGTCGGCTCGTGGTCCCAATGATCTTCTGGTGGACATGGCTGGTCACAAGGAGGCGGTTGCGGTTGGGTGAGAGCTTGTTCGCCCGCGCCTGGAGGCGCGCTGCAGTGTTGACGATGTCTCCCGAGAGGTCACCGTCGCGGGTGATGACGAGGGGGGTGTATTTTTGACCGCCAGCTATGCCGGCGGAGACCTCGAAGGGTGGGAGGATGAGGTCAAAGGCGGGATATGCTTCGCTGGCCTCCTCCTGGATGCGCCGTTTTTTGGAGAAAAAGTCCATGACCTCGACCACCATATCCGCGAGGTCGCGGGCCGAGGCGGCCAGGAGGAGAATCTCGTCACCCCGGGACCTTCTCGAAAGCACGCCGTTCTTCGCGGTTATCTTCCAGACATCCTCGTGGATCATCCGGTCGAGGCGGTCGAGCATCGACATGTTCTTACGGTTCTCGTGGCAGAAGCGGGTATAGCCGTGGATGTCGAGGAGACCGATGTAGATGTCGGGGATCGACATGTAGCCCTTGAGGTCGCCAGCGAAGTCATAGTCGGGGTCCTGCATGATGACCTGCCCCCATACCGACTTGAAGCGCTCGGGATCGAGGTCCCGGAAAAATCCCCAGTAGAGCCGGCGCTGCAGGCCGAAGACCTTGCGGAGAATGATCCTGCCGAGCGGGCTACCTACCAACCCCCGCGCCTGGGCCTTGAGCTCCGAGAAGGTCCGCAGCTCGCCAGCGATCACCCGGTCCATGAGTTCCACGAGTATCTGATGAGGCGTCCTGGCCGATCCGATGGCGGAACCGCTCTTCGTGACCGTTGCACCCTGCCTCGGGGTCGTTGCTGGCATTGCTAAACTATAGGAAGGCCTTCCGGAATTTGCAATCGTCCTGCATGGAATGGTGAATTGATCGATGGATGCGGCCGCACTATTGCCAGCAAGCCTTGGTCAAATGCACTATGCTCTGGCTGCGAAGCGCAGCCGCACCTTCCGATCCATCTGGCCTGCGCGATGACAAGGGAGGCCCGGCTGGACTATTTTCCCTGGAAGGATGAGTACTCGGTCGGCATCTTCGAGATCGATTCCCAGCACCGCAAACTCATCGCCATCCTCAACCGCCTCTACACCGAGCTGTGGGAAGACAGCGCTGAAGGCAAGGCCCAGAAGAGCCTGAGTGCTGCCATAGGGGAACTTATAGATTACACAAAGCGCACTTCGCCTTCGAAGAGGCCTTGATGGAGCGCTACGGGTATCCGGGGCTGTCAGCCCATCGGGCGGTCCATGCCAAGCTCACAAAAGAGGTCGGTGAATACCGGGACTCCATCGAAGGGGGACGGCTCGCCAATTCGCGCGACGCAATACCCTTCCTCAAGGACTGGCTTGGCAATCACATCCTCAAACAGGACAAGGAATACGCGGCGCTCATCGCTGATCTTATCGATTAGCCCAGCCGGGCTGCAGCTCTCGGGTTCCGACAGTGACTGCTCTGCTGCTGTAGACACAAAGGAGGCAGGCCCAATGAAATCCCATACGCGAGAGCTCTGGTTCGAGACCAAAAAGCACCTTGAGTTCATCGACATCACCGAAAAGGTCGAGGCGTCCCTCGCTGAATCCGGCGTGAAGGAGGGGCTCTGCCTGGTGAACGCAATGCACATCACGGCGAGCGTCTTCATCAACGACAACGAATCGGGCCTCCACGCTGATTTCGCCGCCTGGCTGGAAAAGCTGGCGCCGCACGAGCCGGTGTCCTCCTATCGCCACAATGTCGGGGAGGACAACGGGGATGCCCACCTCAAGCGCCAGCTCTTCGGCCGCGAGGTAGTGGTGGCGGTTACGGAGGGCAGGCTTCATTTCGGCCCCTGGGAGCGGATTTTCTACGGCGAATTCGATGGGAAGCGGCGGAAGCGGGTCCTGGTGAAGATCATCGGGGAGTAATGCGGAGCCTCCGCAGGAAATCCCTTCGGGACTAATGCGCTTTCTTGCATGTGGGGGCGAAGTCAGGCCATACTTGCGCGCATGAACTCCCCGACAAGCGACACGGATGAAGCTGTGCCATCGGGTCTAGACCCGGGACACAGGGCTGGCCTCATCGAGAGGATCATCAGGGCGCCGATCGACTTCATCGCCATCCTGGCGGCCTGCATTGTCGTCCTCCTCCCGATCGTGGACCTTGCCGCATCCCGGCTTTTCTACAAGGCCATCCCGGGAGCCTCCTCCGTAGTCGACCACTTTGTCCTGGTTCTGGCCTGGTGATCTGCTGAGGTGCGTAGCGGATGATCTCTTCGGCCACGGAAGGACCTTC
>JBAXTA010000285.1:0-5937 GCA_037130415.1 Spirochaetota bacterium | reverse complement strand
TGATGTTTTAGGAGTAGGGGGAGTAATGCAAACCGAGCTGACCGCCATTATCGAACCCGCCCCTGAAGGGGGCTGGTGGGCGATATGTCCCGAGATTCCCGGTGCCAACGGGCAAGGCGAAACCGTGGAGGAGGCGAAGGATAGCCTGCGCGCCGCGGTGGAACTCATGTTCGAAGACAGGCGGGAGGACATTCTCCGAGGACTTCCAAGCACCGCCATCCAAGAAGCCTTTCAAGTTGGATGAAGCGACTCGATCTGGAGCGCAGGCTCCGCATGGCCGGTTGCTACCTGAAGCGCGAAGGCGGCTCCCATTCTCTTTGGACAAATCCAAAGACCGGTGCCATCGAAGCCTTGCCTCGGCACTCGGAAATCAAAGAGCCGCTCGCCAGGAAAATTCTGAAGAATCTATCCGCGGAATGATCCACTGGAAAACGTGATTACTAAGGTGGAGCGAGATTACGCGCAACGTCAAAGAGCGAAAATTAAGGAACTAACCCATGCCCACCCTCACCTGGACCGGCAAGGACGAAGCCATCCGCCTCGCCTCCCGAGTCCCCTTCCGTCTCCTCGAAGACCATGATGCCCTGCCGGCTGGCAGCATCGGCGATCCGGCCCTTGCCTCCGAGAACCTCCTCGTCCAGGGTGACAACCTCGACGCCCTCAAGTCCCTCTTGCCCTACTACGCCGGCCGCGTCAAGTGCGTCTACATCGACCCGCCCTACAACACCGGCTCTGCCTTTGAGCATTATGACGACAATTTGGAACACTCCACCTGGCTCTCGATGATGTACCCCCGCCTCGAACTGCTCCGCGAGCTTCTTGCGGAGGAGGGGAGCATCTGGGTGAGTATCGATGACCGGGAGGGGCAGTATCTCAAGGTGATCATGGATGAGGTGTTCGGACGGATGAATTTCGTGGCTACCTTCATTTGGCAGAAGGTGGACAGTCCGAATGACAACAAGGTTCCGATAACTCCCGATCACGAGTTCATCCACTGCTACGCAAAAAATCCGGCGAAGGCAGATTTCAGGAAGCACTACGACGAAAGTGTCCTCGAGGCCTATCCGAATACCGATGAGGAAGGGCGGAAGTACAGGGACCGCTTGCTCAAGAAGAATGGCAAGCACAGTCTGAGAACCGATCGTCCAACGATGTACTTTGAGATCACGGCGCCAGATGGGTCGAAAATCCTGCCGAAGCATGATGATGGACGCGAGGCGTGTTGGGCTATCGGTAAGAAGGGCGTGGCAGAACTCATCGCGGGCGGCGAGCTTGTCTGGAAGGATCGCGGCGAAGATGGCTCGGCCAAGTGGATTCCCTATACGCGGGAATACGGCCCGGCAACCCCTCTGCGTCCCAATCCGACAATCTTGCTTGACTGCAAGACATCGCGGCAGGCCAAACGACATCAGCGAGAACTTCTGCCCAATACGGAGGTCTTTGACACCGTTAAGCCTGAGCAGCTCATCAAGCGCATCCTCGAAATCGCCACCAATCCCGGCGACCTCGTCCTCGACTCCTTTCTCGGCTCGGGGACGACGGCGGCGGTGGCGCAGAAGATGGGGCGGCGCTGGATCGGCGTCGAGATGGGCGAGCACGCCGTGACCCACTGCCTGCCCAGGCTTCGCAAGGTGATCGAGGGAGAGCAGGGCGGCATTTCCGAAGCGCTGGGGTGGAAGGGCGGCGGTGGCTTCCGCTTCAAAAAGCTCGGCGAGACGGTGTTCCGGCCCGATGGGAGCCTTTCGCCCTCGGTCACCTTCAAGGCTTTGGCGGCTCATATCTGGTGGCGCGAGACGGGGTTGCCGCTCGAGCGGGATGCAGACTCGCCCCTCCTCGGCATCCACGAGGGAAGGGCGATCTACCTGCTGTACAACGGCATCCTCGGCGACAGGCGGCCGGAGGCGGGCAACGTGCTCAGCGCCGCCGTGGCACGCCTCTTGCCGCCCTTTGGCGGGCCGCGCCTCGTGTTCGGCGAGGCCTGCTCACTGCCGGCACGGAGCCTCGAGAGTCTCGGCATGAGTTTCCGCCAGATCCCCTACGAGCTCGGGGGACTCCATGCTTGAGCTGAAAAAATACCAGTGCGAGGCCCTCGAGGTGCTCGAGGCCTATCTCTCAGCTTGCCGCGTCTCGGGTGGTCCCGAGGCGAGCTTCCGCGCCTCCCTCGTCCGCCAGGGCATCGTTTCGGCGGCGGGCGCCGGTGCGGTCCGCTATGTGAAGCCGCTTGGGCTCGAGAATATTCCCTATGTATGCATACGAATCCCCACAGGCGGCGGCAAGACCATCCTGGCGGCCTATGCGATCGAGGTGGCGCGGAGGGCCTTCCTGCGAGCGGACTTTCCACTCGTGCTTTGGCTCGTGCCTTCGAACACGATACGCGAGCAGACGATGGCCTGCCTGGCTACTGCGGGACATCCCTATCGCCGTGCCCTCGAGGAGCGCTTCGGGCAGGACATCCGGCTCTTCGACATAGGAGGGCTGGAAGGATTGGCGCCCCAGGACCTGGGCTCGAAGCTGGTGGTCGTCGTCGGGACGATCCAGAGCCTTCGCGTGAGCGACCAGGCGGGCAGGCGCATCTACGCCCACTCCGAGGACTGGGAGCGGCACTTCGCCCGCGCTCCCTCCCTCGCCGGTCTCGACGTGGAAGGTGAAGGGGCGAGGAAGGGAAGGGCCAAGCACTCCTTCGTCAACCTCTGCCGCCTCTTTCGCCCCTTCATCGTGATGGACGAGGCGCACAACGCCCGCACCTCCCTCACCTTCGAGACCTTCGAGCGCCTCGATCCCGCAGGCATTCTCGAACTCACCGCGACGCCGGACGCTGATCCGAAAAACGGCTCCAACGTGCTCTTCTCGGTGAGCGCCACCGAACTTAAAGCCGAGCACATGATCAAGCTGCCCATCCATCTGGCCGAGCACGCGAGCTGGAAGGAGGCAGTCGGAGCGGCCGTCCGCGAGCGGGCCAGGCTCGCCCTCATCGCGGATGGCGAAAGCCGCTACCTGCGCCCGATCGTGCTTTTCCAGGCCGAGAACAAGGATCGCGAGGTGACGGCGGAGCTTCTCCGCAAGCATCTCTTCGACAACGAAGGCGCTACCGAGGACGAGGTGGCCGTCGTCACCGGCTCGGTGCGCGAGCTCGACGGCGTCGACCTCTTTTCGAGGAAATGTACAATCAAGTACATAATCACCGTCCAGGCCCTGAAAGAGGGCTGGGACTGCTCCTTCGCCTATGTCTTCTGCTCGGTGGCCAACATCGCCTCGGCGAAGGATGTCGAACAGCTCCTCGGGCGGGTGCTGCGGCTGCCCGAAGCCCGGCCCTTCGAGCGGGAGGAACTCAACCGTTCCTATGCCCACGTGTCGAGCCAGAGCTTTTCCGATGCGGCGGCGGCCCTCCGCGACAAGCTCGTGGAAAAACTCGGCTTCGAGCGCATCGAGGCGGAGCTCTATGTCGATCCGGCCGCAGCCTACCTGTTGCCACCCGAGGAAGGCGCGGGTTTCGCCACGGAGAGCATCGCCGCCGATTATGGCTCGGTCTCGGTCACGGTGGATGCTGAGCCGGACTTTGCCTTGATCGCGGCACCGCTCCGCGAAAGGGTCTTTTTCGAGCGCCGCGAAGGACGACTTCTCGTGACGGTGAAGGGAGCCATCGACGAGGGCGAGGCTACGGCAATCGCCGATCTTGTCGCCACCGGTCCCCGGGCCGAGGCAATACGGCGGGCCATTACCACCTATCGCGCTGTTTCCCACAACGCCGCAGTCGGCCCCATTACCGAGCGTTTAATTCTTCCCGAGTTGGGCTTTTTCGAAGGCGTTGGCGGTCCCGGCAACCATCCCCCGGGCGCCGCCGAGAATGCGACCATCCTGGAATCGGGCCACTTCGCAGGCCTTGGCGGCTTTTCCTTGGCGCGCGGAGAACTCGTCTCGCAGCTGCTATCCGAGGCCGAGTTCGATCCGAGGCGCGACATCCGTACTTCGGAAATTGACATCGAGCGCGGTAAGGTGACCTATAGCTACGGCGGCAACGAGGTCGCCGAGCAGGGCTGGCTCTACACGACCGGGGACTCTGACTGGGAACGATCCAGGCTGCTGGGCTGGCTGGATGGAGAACTTCGGGCTCCCGATATCTTCCAGCACGAGATGCAGGCTTTTCTCATTCGAGTCATACGTGCGCTGGAGGATCATCGCGGCTTCAAGCCCGGCGAGCTCCTGGTCTACAAATACGCTCTCGTCGACGCGCTCAAGGCAAAATTGGCAGAGGCGCGCAGGAAGGCGGGCAAACAGGGCTTCGAGCTTTTCGCCGGAGCGGGAACCGAATCAGGAGCACCGCGTCGGGAGCTCGCCCTCGTCTGGTCCTTTGCCTTCGATCGCGATCGCCCGCCCTACACGCGCCCCCAGGACCTCGTCGCCGGCGGCTACCGCTTTCGCAAGCACTTCTTTCCGATGATCCAGGATATCAAGGATCGCGGCGAGGAACTCGAATGCGCCAAGGTCATCGACGGGCGGATACCCGAGATCCAAACCTGGGTGCGGAACATTCCGCGTCGTCCCGAGTCCTTCCGGCTTCCGACCTCCGGCGGCGAGTTCTATCCCGACTTCGTCTGCCTGCTTGAAGACGACCGCGTGATGGTGGTCGAGTACAAGGGCGAAATGCTAAAGGACAATCTCGACGAGCTCGAGAAGAAGGCGATCGGCGAGACCTGGGCCAGGACCTCTGGAGGCAAGGCGCTCTTCGTGTGGGCTACCAGGCGCGACGCGGCGGGGAGAGATGTGGAGGGGCAGATTCGGGCATGCCTTAAAAAAGAATAGGACGTACTGAAGAGTATTGTCATCAGGGGGGAGTATGGCAGATAGCAGCTATTTTCAGGATGACGAACGCTTCGTGGCGGCCATCGACGAGGGAAGGGGCGGTTTTTTCATACGTAATGGCACGGGTTCGGAGAGCGTCGATTGGCGGTTCATCGTACCCGGAAGCCTCGCCTGGGACGCAATTCATCAGGATATTTACTATGCCGGTCACGATCTTGGCCCTTGTCCGCCCGAAATCGTGGTAACTCTGCCGCCCCTTCCTCCCATCCCGCCCTTCGAGCGGATTGAATGGAAGGCGAACTTCGAACCGACCGCTTCGCTTTTGGCCAAGGATTTCCCGGCTCTCCTCGCCCGCCTTGCGACCAAGGCAGACGTGACAGAGCACTTTTGGTTTATCCTTGAAGAGGATCGCTACGAAACCATTCTTGGCGACGGGGAATTCCTCTATTTCAAGGGAATGGTCTTTGAAACGGAAAAGCCAGCAACTGATTTCGTCCTCTCAGCCAATCGAGAGAGCGAGCGACGCATGCGCGAAAAAAGTGAGCTGGGTACTTTCTATTCAGCCAAGGGTTTCGCCCTTGGGCTGGAGGACGATAGACTCAAGCCTCGCGACTACGAGCCAGAGGCATTCGAACATAGTTACATCGAGGAAATCATCAAGCGGATCGAAGAGACGGTTGCCTCGGATGGATTGCTTCCTTGGGGGACACGAAAATCGGGCTATTAGAAACATCATTTTGAGGAGGGTTAGAATGAAAAAAATCGTCTACATTGACATGGACAACGTTCTCGTGGATTTCGCATCCGCGCTCTTGCTGTTGGACGAAGCCACCAAGGCCACGTATGAAGGCCATCTCGACGACATTCCCGGATTGTTCTCGCGGATGATGCCCCTGACCGGGGCAGTGGAAGCCTTCAACACCCTCGCGGAGACCTACGATGTCTACATCCTTTCGACCGCGCCTTGGAACAATCCCTCCGCTTGGTCAGACAAATTGCTGTGGGTCAAGCGTCACATCGGCGAGTCGGCCCACAAACGGCTCATCATCACACATCATAAGGACCTCAACAGAGGCGACTACCTAGAGCCTGTCCCAGATTTTCATATTTTGAACAAATAGTATCAAAGACAAGGTC
>JBAXTA010000284.1:0-5944 GCA_037130415.1 Spirochaetota bacterium | reverse complement strand
AGAGCGGACGGGAAAAAACACCTAAAAGGGCTTAAGAACTCGGTACTCTCAAGTTAGTAAGATCATCGATCTGCCCGAAGACCGCGTCGGAACCTACTGCAAATACCTCGAGGACTGGTCAAGCAAATTCGACGACGAGGGAGGGCACAAGGGCCTCGGCAAGGCGCTGCTCCAGGCGGCGGCGGACGCCAGGGCGCGCGAAGCGAAGGGGATGGCCGCATAGTGCCTCAGGATACCCGTGTTCGTGCGGTCGCGCTGGTTCAAGCGCCAAGGATGCGAGGGCCAACCGCGTAAGAGCGAAGCTTTGCCTATTCATAATGTTGAATCCTTTCCTTGATTGCATTAAAAAAGGCCAGGCCGGCCGTGCAGCGGCCCGCCTTCTCCCTCCTCGCCCAACATAGGAAAGTTCCGTTGCAAGATCGATGCAGTCGGCTGATACTTGGCATGGAAAGGAAAAGTAACAGCATGGTTGAATCTGCGCCCCGGGGAGCCGTGACCCTCAGGCTCCTCGGGCCGCCTGAACTGCATGACGGCCGGGAACCGCGGGTGCTCGCCCGCAGGAAAGCCATGGCCCTTCTGGCTTACCTCGCCTTGGAGGAGAGGACCCATGCCCGGGATAGCCTGGCGGCCCTTTTCTGGCCGGAGTGCGACCAGGTACGGGCCAGGGGCAACCTCCGCTCCTCCCTCTTCGAGCTTGGAAGGGCCCTTGGCACGGGGGTGATCGACTCTCTCCAGGATCGCGTCCAGTTCGCCCAAGGCAATCTCAACATCGATGTCCACGACCTCCTCGATGGAACCCGGCCCTGTGGGCACGACTCCGAAGCCATGCCCTGTCCTGCCTGTCTCGATCGCATGGGAATGGCGGTGCGATCCTGGGGCGGGGCCTTCATGGAAGGATTCACCCTGGTTGGCTGCCCCGATTTCGATGACTGGCAGTTCCGCTGGTCCACGAGGCTCCGGGAAGCCCTCGTATCCCTCCTCCGCCGTCTGCTGCCTGCCTATCGGAGGGAGGGTCGCCTCGACGAGGCAGCTGCCCTGGCCGAGCGCTGGATTGAATCCGAGCCCTATGTGGAGGAGGCGCGGAGGATCCAGCTGGAACTTCTCCTGGAAATGGGAATGGTCGCGAGGGCCAGGGACTGTTTCGAGGCGTGGAAGCGCACTGCCCAGGATGAACTCGGTCGCGAACCTTCCCCAGGCTTGCGGGGCCTCGTCGATTCTGCGGGGAACCAGGCAGGTACGCCCCACCCTTCCTTCCCGACCAGCCCAGGAGCGCAGGAAACGCGATCCGGGCTCGTCGGCAGGAAGGATGATATCGAGGCCCTCCAGGCCGAGCTCAGGGGTTCTTCAATCCGGCTGCATAGCCTGACGGGTACCGGCGGTATCGGCAAGACAGCTATCGCCCGGGCCCTTCTCCAGGAAGAGGAGGGGTCTTTCCCAGGAGGAGCCATCTTCCTGGATCTGTCCGCCGAACGCGATGCCAGCCGCATTCCCTTCCGCCTCGCCTCCGCGTTTGGGATGCGGGAGCTCGGAGATTCGCCCGAAGCCATGACCGAACTCCTGGTAGGGAGGCTCGGCCAGACGAAGACCCTCCTCGTCGCGGACAACCTCGAGCAACTGCCGGGGGCCGCAGTCTGGCTGGCGCCACTCCTCGAGAGCTGTCGGGGGCTTGTGATCGTCGTGACGAGCCGCAGGGAGCTCGGGATCGCCGGGGAATCCGTCCACCTGATCAAGCCCTTGGCCTTCCCCCAGGATGGTGAAGCCGTGACACTCGAGGAGGTCCCCGCCTGGCCGGCCCTGGACCTCTTCATACGAAGGGCCAGGAGGGCCGATCCGCTCTTCGAGCCGGAAGGAAGGTCTCTGGCCAGCTGCGTCCGCCTCTGCGCCCGCCTCGACGGAATTCCCCTCGCCCTCGAGCTCGGAGCATCCCTCATGGCCCTCCTCGGCCCTGAGGAGCTTCTGTCCCGACAGGACCGGCAGCACCTCCTGTCCACCCCCTACAAAGGGGAGCGACCCAGTCGGCACAGCAGCCTTGCGTCCGTCCTCGACTGGAGCCATGAGCTCTTGGGTCCCTGCCACCAGCGGCTCTACGCAGCTCTGGCTGTCTTCCTGGGTGACTTCGACCTTGAGGCAGTCGAGGCGGTCCTCGGCGATCCTGGGCTGCTTGGGGAGGGTCTCGGCGCAGATGCGGATCCTGAAGAGACATCCATCCTCGCCGGGATCGAGATCCTCATTGGGGCTTCCCTGCTCCGGAGGCATGAGGAGGCAGGAGCGAGCCGCTTTTCCTTTTTTCAGACCATCCACGACCATGCGAGTGCACTATTCAAGAGACTTCCCCATGGCGAACTCATACGTGACCGCTGCGCTGCCTACTATCTGGATCGTGCAGTGGGAGCAGAGGTGGAGGTGAGAGGGCCGGAACAGGTCTGTCTCCTCCATCGCCTCGAGGCCGACCAGGCCAATTTCGAGGCGAGCCTCGAGCGCTTTGCGAAAACGGGAAGGGCGGAAGAAGCCCGGAGGCTCTGCAGCGCACTGGAATGGCCCTGGTTCCGTTCAGGCCGCTTCGCCTCGGGCATCCGTTGCCTCGAGCGTGCGCTCTCCCTCGATAGCGGGAACACAGAGCTCCCCGACCCAGCTGGCGTTTCCCGGGGGGCCTGCCTCCGCGCACTCGGCTGGCTCCGTTTCACCCAGGGCGCCTGGCACGAGGCCCACGCCCGCTACCTCGAGGCCCTGGTCCTCCTCGAGGCAGCCGGCGATCGGCGCGAGACGACCCGCTGCCTCTCCGACCTCGGCGTCGTGGAGCGATGGCTCGGGAATCGGGTCGGCGGCGACCTGCGCAGCAGCAGGGCCATCGAGCTGGCCCGGATCCTCGATGAACCGGGACTCCTGGCGAGGGCCCTCGTCTGGGGCTATGGCACGACGGGCGGCAAGCCAGGAAACGAGGAGCAGCGCGAGGGCCTCGAGGAGGCTGTCCGCCTGGGGCAGCTCAGCGGGGAACCCTGGATCCTTGCCCACGCCCACGAGAGCCTGGGCGACCTCTTCAGGGCGAGGGGGAGGACCTCCGAGGCCCTGCCCCATTTCGAGCGGGCCTTGAAGGGCTTCACCCAGCTCGAGGACGGCTGGATGCTGGCCTGGACCCTCGAGGGCTACGGCATGAACGATTGCGCCGAGGGCAGGCAGGAGGCAGGGAGGCAGAGGTTCAGGGAAGCCCTCGGCCTCTTCCTCGGCCTCGGAGCGCGGGGTGACGCGGCCTTCGTGCTCGGTGAACTTGCCCTCGCCACCGCCCTTGCAGGCGATCGCGAGGAGGGGGACTTCCTCCTCGGGGTCTTCGCTGCGATCAGGGGGGAACTGGGCCTCCGGACCTTGGCCCAGACCCTCGAGAGCCCCGCCGGAGGTCCCGGCCTGCGCGAGGTCCTGGACCTGGCAGCGGCCCGGGGAGCTGCTGAATGGCGGAAGGGCCTCTCCATGGGCTACGAGGATCTGCCACGGATCCTCGCGTGAGAAAAGGGGCTGCAACGATTCTGCAACGCTACCCGGGATGATATGAGCTAAGGGAGGAACGTTCCGATGCTTGAATCCGGCAACACCCGGCTCCGCCTCCTCCGTGAAGGAGACCTCGGGGAACTATCCGTCCGCCTCGTCGCGGGGGTAACAGGCCCTTACTATCCCGGCGATTTCGAGAGCGCGCAGGAGCTCCGGTCCAGATTCGCCTCTGACGGATTCTGGTCGGAGCGTGATGGACGCCTCCTCATGGAGGACCTGGAAGGCCGGATGGTCGGCTGGATCTTCCACTTCCGCAACCATCCTTATCTGGACTCCAGGGAGCTCGCCTACTTCGTTTTCGACGAGGCCCAGCGCAACAAGGGCCACGCCGGAACGGCGCTCCGGCTTCTCTCCCTGCACCTTTTCCATACCCTGCCTGTCCACCGCCTTGAGCTCAATATCGCCTGCGAGAACGCGCCCTCTATCCGGGTCGCGGAGAAGGCGGGCTACGTACTTGAGGGCACGCTCAGGCAGGCCTGGTATTCGCCGGCCCTTGGCCGGCGCCTGGATGGACGACGCTACGCCCTTCTGCGGGGCGAAATCTGATTGGGCTGGAAGCCCGGGAGGCATCTGAATGGACACGACGATTGAGACTCTGCTCAGGATGACGAAGACCGAGTGGGACGGGAAGTCCCTCATGGGCAAGCCCCTCCTGCCGACACTGAGGGACCTTCCCCTGGATACGGTGAGGAATGTGGCGACCTACGAGGGCTATTCGGCCTGGGGCATCGCGCTCCACGTGCTCTACCACAAGTGGGCCATGCTGGCGGTGATGGGCGGGGCGCCCCGCCCGGAACTCTATCCCTACGAGCAGGCCGACTGGCCCAAACCGCCCGCGACCCAGGACGAGGCTTCATGGAAGGAACTCCTCGCCCTCCTCGAGAAGGTTCACGCCGCCTACGTCGCGACCCTTGCCGCGATGTCTCCCGCAAAGCTCGGCGATGAGATCGCGGCCTGGAAGTGCTCGGTGTGCGACGCGCTCGAGACAATGAGTCACCACGACCTCTACCACGTGGTGCAGATACGGAACATGGGGCTCAAGAACCTGCCAAAGGCCTGAGGGTCCGGCAAGGATACGAACATGGAGGTGGGCAGATGAAAATCAAGAAGAGGTTATTTGTCGCGGCGGCGGTGACATTGGCGTTCTTCGCGGGGGGCTCCCTGCAGGCGCAGGCGACCTTTGGAACCCCGGTCAACCTGGGGCCGATGATCAACTCAGGGTCTGACGAGGGCAGTCCGAGCGTCACCGCGGATGGGCTGGAGCTCTATTTCCACTCGGATCGCGCCGGGGGGCAGGGCTCATTCGATGTGTGGGTATCCAAGAGGGCATCGACAAGCCAGAGCTGGGGCATGGCCGTAAATCTTGGGCCTGTCGTCAACAGCGCTGCCATCGAGGTGGCGCCGACAGTCTCGTCGGACGGGCTTGAGCTCAT
Organism: Spirochaetota bacterium; assembly: GCA_037130415.1. Classification (GTDB taxonomy): domain Bacteria; phylum Spirochaetota; class Spirochaetia; order Treponematales; family Rectinemataceae; genus CAIJMU01. The sequence goes on along the minus strand of JBAXTA010000284.1, from coordinate 971 downwards.
CTTTTCGGACTACGTTGTCCAGCGGCCGGGAGGCTTCGGCAAGACGGATCTCTGGGTCACGAAGCGGGCGTCGAGGACCGCAGCCTGGTCTGCGCCGGTGAACCTCGGCCCTCTAGTGAACAGCGGAGAGGACGAGATCACGCCGGTGCTCTCGTCCAACGGCCTCGAACTGATCCTCGATTCATACCGGCCTGGCGGACTTGGGGCCTCCGACCTCTGGGTGGCGCGCCGGTCCTCGAAGTCGGCGGCCTGGGGAAAACCCGAATGGCTTGGTCCGGTGGTCAACAGCGTCGGCGTGGAGCATTGCCCGACCATCTCGTCGGACGGGCTCACGCTCTACTTCGACCGGACCCCACCAGGCCAGGAAGCCGAGATCGGAGACTTGATGGTGACGACGCGGGCTTCGCTCGCCGCGCCCTGGGGCCCGCCCGTCAATCTCGGCCATGTCCTTTCCACCCACTACGCCGCGCACATTTCGGCCGATAGCAAGACGCTCTACTATTCGGCATCGAGCCCCGGAGGCAAGGACAGTGACATCTGGCAGGTCCCGATCTCCCTCGACAGCGGCGCGATCGCCCTCTGGCAGGACATCGCCAGGGGCTTCGACGAATACGAAAAGGGCGTCAACGCCATCGACACCGGTATCTGGCTGGCGAACTGGGACGAGGGCGGAGTGAAGATGATGCCAAACATCGCGCCCATCGTCGGCAAGGATGCCATCAGCGCCTTCGTGGAAGCCCGCTGGTCCAGCTACGAGTCGCGGGACATGACCATCAATCTTAGCCAGGTTGAGGGCTTCGGACCCATCGCGATTGCGCGCGGCACCTACCTCAGCATCGACAAGCTCAAGACCGCGGCAGCGCCTGCCACGACCGAGGGCTGGTTCATGACTGTCTTCCGGCAGCAGGCAGATGGATCATGGAAAATCTACCGTGACACCATCGGTCCTCTGCCCGCCCCGGCGGCCAAGT
>JBAXTA010000283.1:0-6002 GCA_037130415.1 Spirochaetota bacterium | reverse complement strand
CGCGAGCGCACAAAAACAGTCTTCATTCCGCTCGGCTCAGGGCCGGAGGCCCTAGGCTACCATCAACGCAACCGACTGCTATACGGTGATCATCGCAACTCCCATCGATTTGAACCGCATTGTGAAGATCAAGCACCCGACGGTCAAGGTCGGGTATGACCTCCAGGAGATCGGGCAGCCGGATCTGGTTGGGGTGCTGGACGAGTTTGTGAAGCTGCCTGCTTTTCGGGCGAAGCGGTCAGTTGATCCCTGCGGCATACATGCACTGGCTCGACAAGGGGCGGGGGAAGCGGGCCGCCGCGCGGGATGATTGACGGCGCGCTGCGGCCGCAAGGAAAGCCGACAGCGCCTGCTGGCCCGCAGGTCAAAAGGTCACAGGCTCTCCAGAAGCTCTTCTGCGCTCAAGAACTTCGGTGTCTTTCTCTTTTCGGATCTTTCGAACTTTTCGATCACGGACTTGTCCATGGTGTCTTCATACATTTCATTCAACGAATGTTTTATCAGCGTGGACTTGTCCTCTTCGTAGAGATCGGCGAGATACGCCATCATCTTTTCCTCGTCGGCATTCAGCCGTATTGAGATCACAGCCATTTCCGGTACACATCCTCCCGTTTGTCCAATGCCACTACATAGATGTCATCGCTCTCTATGTAGAATATCGCTCGGTGCTTTCCCTTCCTCAGCCGGAAGTAATTTCGTTCACCCGCTTCCTTCAGTTTCTTGACATCGAAGAGATCCAGGTCCTTGGTCCTGTCAAGCGACTCGAAGGCATTGTTGAAATGGACGAATACCTCTTTCGATACCTTCCCCTTCTTCACCTGTTTCAGAATATCGTCCAGGTACCTGATCATGTATACATTGTACTACACGCGGCAGGCGACGGCAAGGGCCGGGATTCGCCTTGGCCGAAAAGTACCACATGAGGGAGCGTTTCTTTTCGGGTCGGTTCTTCGGGACGATTTCAGCGAACCCGTCCCTCACTGGATGCGCCCCGTCGAAAAAGGAACGTAGCCATTGGGAACGCCGGCGTTTGCGGTCCAGACTGACTCAGTTTTCATCACAAGACCGAATTCGACGAAGATGGCAAGATTCCGGGAGAGCGTCGGCTTCGACTTCCTGGCGTATTCCTTCCCCAAGGCCTCTCATGGCATAGGCGACAAAGGCGGAGAGGTCGTTGGAGGACGTTGCGGCCGAGATCTGCCGATAGTACTCCGCCTTAGTCTGGTTGTAGGACTTCATCAAAGGAGGGCGGACGGATGTCCCCGACGTAGACATCAGAGGGCTCCGGGGTTTATCGGGGATGGTCCGCTCGACGAGGCCTCTCTGCACACCCCGCGAGCCAGTACGACGCCGAGGACCTGGTCCGGGGAACAGTTGACGGCATCGCCGTGGAGCTGGCAGAGATCCGCGCCACCCGGAGCGTCCGCTCAGCCGGAGGAAAGGGCAAGCGCACGGAAGTACTGTTCCAGGGCGTCCTGGGTCAGGCGACCCTAGCCAGCCAAGGCGAAGCTGATTCGGGGACCTGGTACGCCCAGACGCGAGGCATCACCGCCTCGCTGGTGCCCCTCCCCGGACGGGCTGTCTCGGCAGCCCTGACTCCGGACTTCGCCCGCGGGTTCGCGGTGACCTTCGCGGGCAAGGAAGAGCCCCCACCCTGGTCATCCGAGCTCTGTGAAGCAGTCCTCGCGGCCAGCCGGGATACAGGAGTCAGGTTCCGTCTGGCATGGAACGGGAGGACACTCTGGATGGGGACCACAAGCCTGATCGACCTCTGGGAGCCACCGCTCTGGACGAAGCTCGACCGCCCCGACCGGGTGGAAAAGGCCCTGCGCATACTCGAGGCCTTCGAGGCCCTGGTCAGGGCTTTTGCGTCGCACGCAATACGGGGTAATTAGTACATGATTGGCTTAAGCCCCGGCCGCCCTCAGCATTGCAGCAATGTTCTCCGAACTCACGCCCGGCGGCATCCCGCCTCCACAGGAAAGGATGAAATGAGACCTGTCGGCGAGCGATGCAATCAGCGAAGTCGTCGCAGTTGTGACATCCTGGGGACTGCCCCTCGCAAGCACATCCCGGGGATGGATGTTTCCGAGCAGTGTCACCTTGTTTTCGGTCAGGACCTGGAGCTCGCTCAGGGTGATGTCTGTGCCCATGTTGTAGAGGTTCACGCCCATTTCGGGAAGCAAGGCGGCCGACTGGGCGCAGGGCGCGTCGTTGTGGAGGAACCTGACCGCAACATCATCGTCGAAGAGTTCCTTGAAGCGGGGCAGGCCGATGGCCCGGAACTCCGGCTCGCCCATGAAGCCGATGATGTCATCGAGGAGAAAGATACCGTCAATGCTGGGAAAGGTTTCACGCTGGAGCTGTATCCAGTCCCTGAGGAAGAGCGTCACCTTCCGCACGAGGGCATCGGCACGCTCGGGTTCCAGCATCAGGGTGGTCAGGAACCCGGTGGTTCCCATGAGGAAGCTGGCTATGTTCAGGGGCCCCCGCGCCACGGCGAACCTGATCCGGTGCCCGGCCTCCGCCATCCGGTCCTGGTTGGTCTTCAGGCGGTTGAGCACGAAGGGCAAAAGGCCATCCTTCCGCGGATCGGGCAATTCCAGGGCCTCGATGTCGGAGCTCTCGTGGATGACCTTGTGCGCGAAGGGGAATTCGTCGGGCGGAAAGGAGCAGCGGGCTCCGAAGGCCGAGGGCTCGGTGCACATGCCGAACTCCGACCAGAAGCCCGGGAAAAAAGTCGCTTCGGGAAAGTCCGTGATTGCCTTCATGTTGGAACGGAACCAGACCTCGTCGCTCGAGAAATAATCCAGAATCGATTTTCCATACCAATTAGGAAGCCAGGGACTGTCGATGATGAAGCCTGCCTGCGTCTTCGAGGGCCCCCTGCCAGCTATCGTAGCCTTGAGGTCTTCCCATTGCGTGTCGGTCATGTTCTACCTTTCTCTCCCGCGCGTCGTGCCCTGCGCGGTGCGGACCGCCTGGTCAGCGGCCCAGATGTCGAGGGCTTCCCAGGATGAGGGCGAATCCATCCATGCTGCCCGGTGGAGGAGGAAGTAGCGGAGGAAGCCGATCTGACTCCAGCTTGCCGGGTCTGTCGGATTGAAGGCGAGGCCCGAAGGCTCGCGATAGACAGAGGTGACGACAGGATTCGACCAGTCATGGCTGCCGAGGTTGCCCCAACGCGCGAAGTTCCTGTCCACAGCCTGGTCGATGCGTGCCTCGGCACTGGCTATGCGGGCCTCGATGGCGGCATCAGAAAGGGGACCCTGTCGCAATGCTGTCCATCGATCATGGGCGAGCTTCCGGAAGCCCGGATCCTGAAGGAGGCTGGCCCACCACCAGGGCGGCCCTCCTGTCGGCCATTCAAGCATCAGGATGAGTTCCCATCCCAGCGAGATCGGTGCCTGGATTGGTTTGCCCATGTCGTCGCCATAACCATCCGGCACGCTTCCGCTGCTGAAATCGGCATTGCCGAGGGCAATGTCGTAATCCCAGACCGGTCCTGCCTTGAGCTTCCCTCCCCTGTCCTTGTTCATGAAACTGCTTCGGCGATAGCCATCGACGTTCTTGTACAATTCAGTGAGCAGGAAATCATCCACAAAGCTGCCGGGGTCAAGGAAGCGGGCGTAGCCGGCCTGGGGATCCTCGGGATGGGCCGATTTGAAGGAGGCTTCCAGTGCGTCCAGATAGCTCTTTATATAGGCCTTCTGCGCCTCGGTGACGTAATGCGGGTTAGGATAGTCGACGAGGACCCTGAGTCCGCTGGCGGTAATGATGGCGACATCTCCAGGCGATTCAATGTCGAACTTGAGGATATAGCCGCCCGTGATTTCCGGTTCGGCGTTCGAGTAGGCATCCATCGGAGTCATGTTGACTCTGGCCGGGCCGAGCTTGATCTTTTCAACCAGAAGATAGACGCCCTGATACTCCACGTTATCGACTCCGTCCAGGCTTATGTCGGCGTAGACCTCCACAAATTGTGTCCGCGGGGCCCAGAGTCCGATGTCGTTTGAAAGCCCATAGGCGATCTGGTTCCGCATGAGCGACTTGTCGAGGTAGGCGTCATGGAGGACAAAGTCATTGTCCCGGGCGAAGCCCAGGATCCCCGCTGAAAGGCTTGTGCTGGGATTCAAGGGGTCCCGGAGTTCCAGAGCGTAACTTTGCTTCGGCAGGCCCAGGGTACTATGGCCCCTGGGATGGAAAGCAGCGCGCGAGCTGAAGATCGGGGCCTCGCTGGAGAGAAAGCCGGGGGCCGTTCCGTCCAGCGAAAAGGAGCCCCTGGCGTTGGAGTAGATCCGCAGGCCCGAAATCGTAGAAGCCGGATCGGCCGGATCGGATTGGGGGGAGGCGAGATACAGGACTGGGAGGCTGGTCCCGGAGACTGCCGCTGGGCCCCAGCGCTCATCCAGTACGCAGGAAGGCAGGCAGAGGACAGGGAGGGCAAGGAGCGCCAGGATCGGCTTTGTCATCGCGCCCATAACCTGCCCATTTTCAGAAATCAACCTGGACCGAGGCTGTCCACAGGGGACGAACCGGGGTCCAGCTCGTGCCCTGCAGGTGGAGCAAGGATCCTCCCTCAATCCGCAGCATCACCGCCTTTCCATAGGCGATGCCGCAGGCTGCCAGGGCTTCGGCATTCATGCCCGCGGGGAAGGAATCCACAGCCTGGATCATGCTCCCCCCGATGGCAGGCCTGATGTCCAAGGCCCCGAGGGCGATGCTGCTACCGACAAAGGCTCTGGCGCCGTAGAAAACAGTTTCACTGGCGACCTGGCTGCTTGCCCCCGGGCCCGGATAGGGGACAAGGGCCCTCCCCCAGGCCCCGGCAGCTTCCCACTGGAAAAGCCCCTGGTGATTCCAGGTCTGGAGGCCGCCGAAGTAGTCCTGGCGAAGGCTCGTGCGTCCTGCACCGTCAGCGAGCCATCGGGGCGCCCAGGCTGTCCACAGGGCGACAGCCCCATCCTTCCCCCCGAAGTGCAGGGCGAATCGACCGAAGCTCTCTGGCGTGAACTGTGAGCCGTCGAAGGTGAATTGGGCAGAATAGGAAACAGGCAGGGGTTTTGGCCCATAGTCATGGAAGAGCTCGACGAGGGCGGCACGGGGGCGAAACCCGTGGTTTTTCAGGTAGCCGTCAAGAAGGCTTTCACGCACGGAAAGGGTCTTGGCGGAGGAATATGCGTCGCTGCTGACCGAATCGGGCCTTCCATAGCCGGCAAGTATCCCGAACCAGGGCAGGGGCTTCCAGTCCAGCTTGAGGCTATGGAGCTGGACCTTCGCGGGGGTGATGCCCAGGCTTGAGCTGAAAAGGAACTTGCGCGGCAGCTTCGAGTCGAGGTGGAGTTCCATGGAGGGAGCGAAGGGGAAGGCCGTGTATCCACCCGCCTCGTCGTAGACCAGGCTGGCTGTCCCACCGAGCTGGCTTTGGGAGCCCTGGCCTGCCGCAGAGGCTGGGGTGGAGACACAGAGGGGCCAGACAGCCACCAGGACTAGGGGAATGCGACTCAAGCGATTCATGGGGCTCCTCACTCCGACCCGAGGGCTGATGCTCCAGGCCATTGGCGGCTGAGGCAGCGCAAGCTTACTATAAGGTCATGGACAACGTTGACAAGTTCCTCGAAGCGATTGCGATGGATTCGACCGGAATTTCGAGCCAATGGATCAGCCTCGGCTCGATCCTGAACCTCCTTCTGGCTGCAGTCTTCGGCTTCCTCATCCTCCTGGTCTATTTCCGCGCCACCGGCCGGGGGCGCCACGACGAAAACCTCCGCATGGTCATTCCCGTGCTCACGATCCTCATGGCGGTGATCATGCGCACGGAGGGCGCGCGGATCGTGCTGTTTTTCGGGATCTTCGGCATCCTGAGCATCGTCCAGTTCCGTTCCTCCCTCACCGACCAGCGCGGCATCACCTTCATCCTCTTCTCGGTCATAGAGGGACTTCTGATCGGTGTGAACAACTACATGCTCGCTGTCCTCTGCTTCCTCGTGGTGACCGGGGCG
>JBAXTA010000282.1:0-6002 GCA_037130415.1 Spirochaetota bacterium | reverse complement strand
CACGACGGTGGGCGGAATTGTCGTCGCAGTCCCCTCGGTATCCTTCTACAACTACCTCGTGGGCAAGGCCAACAACATGATCATCAAGCTCGAGAACCAGGTGAACGCCCTCATCCTCATGATCAACTCGGGGAAGGCCCGCCCCCCCAAGGCAGCCTCGCCCTCCTTCTTTGCCGACATCAAGGCAGGATCATGAGGTTTCAAAGGCGCCTGGTGCCGCGCGCTTCCATCGACATGACTCCCTTGATCGACGTCATCATGATGATCACCATCTTTTTCATGATCACGACCACTTTCAGGACCGCCCCCGGCATTTCCCTCGCCCTCCCGGGTTCTTCCACGGCGCAGCCGGTGCCCCTGGGCGAGATCCGTATCGTGGCAGTCTCCCCCGACGAGATCTACGTCGACGGCGAAAGGGTAGACCTTGCGGGACTTGAGGCCGCAGTAGCCCAGGCGGCCATCATCCATAGGGCAGGGGCGGCGGACGCTCCGATCAGGGCGCTCCTGGAAGCGCCTTCGGTCGCTGAATACCAGCTTGTCGTCTCGGCCATGGATGCCCTGCGCCGCAACGGCATCGACTCGGTCGGCCTTGCCACATCCACGGCCCAGGCGGGTACAGCCGCGAGCCCAGCCAGCGCCAAGCCAGGAGCCAGAAAGCCGTGACACTCCGGCCTGCGGCGCCGTCCCGGTCTCCTCTTTCGCCGGGTCCTTCCGCGCGGGAGGTTTTTCTCCGCGAAGCCGACAGGAAGCGCGGCCTTCAAGGCTGGCTCGCCGCGCTGTTTTTTTACAGCCTCCTCGTGGCTGCCCTCTTCGCGTTCGGCCTCCTCAAACCCAATGTCCTTGACCGTGTGCCCAGCACGATCTATGTGACCCTGGAAGATGGGGCTACGACCGAGGCTGCGTCCCCGGCGCCAGGGCCTGAAACCCTGGGCGTTGCCCCTCCACCAGGCTTGCCGGAACCGCCTGCCCCCAAGGCTGTCGCCCTGCCCAGCCCGCCGCCGCCTGTGGCCCCCCCTGAGACGCCGCGGGCAGCTCCCAAAGCCAGCGTGCCGAGCCGCGAAGCCGCGCCGCCCCCGAGTCCCGCATCCAGCTCCCGTTCCACGACCGAGGCTGCTCCCAACCAGACCTTCACCTCCACTGCCGTTGCCAGCGGCAGCCCGGCAGCCACCCCCAACCAGACCTACCGCACTTCGGAAAAGGGCAACTCCGCAGACACCGTCTTTGGCGCCGAGGCCGGAAAGGCTGGTCGCAACCTCTACGTGCCGGTCTACCTCTTCCTCCCCCTTCCCTTGGTGGTGGATGAGTCCCTGCCGGACAGGCTCCGCGACCTTCCGGGCTTTCCGACCGCCGAGCGGCGCAGGGTTTTCATGAGGTTCTATGCGCGCGGCGATGGGCTCTGGCGCATCACCGGAAATGTGCCCCTGGCCTACCGCGAGGAGCTCTGGACCCTCCTTGAGGACGCGGGCTACGACGCTTCCAACGCCGACTTCAAGGCTCGTAACCCGCGCCCGAAGGCGGTGACCCTGCGCTTTACCGTGGCAGCCGCCGATGGTTCGGCCAAGCCCCGGCTCGACAAGCTCGAACTGGTTTCATCCTCAGGTTACGGGGATATCGACGAGGCGGTGGATTATGCCTTCCGGAAGGGTTCCTACTTCAACGCCACGCAGGAGGCGGTGACCGGCAGCTTCACGTATCGTTTTGATTAGTGGTCGTTTTGATTAGTGTTCGCTTCGATTGGGGGCGACTATCGAGGGCGGAGTTGTAGTATATTCGCAGCGTGTACCCAGCGTGCCACTGTGGTCATGAGTTGCACGACATCACTTCCCCGAGGACTCTGGAATGCGGAAACTACAGCCCCTTGCGATCACGGCCTTGGTCGGCGTTCTGGCGGCCTCGTCACTCGCCGCGAGTGATCCCCCCGCTGGCAGCTACCTCCTTCCACTTCTCGGGGCGCCGATCCCGGCCGGCTCGGGTCCCTCGGCCACCTATATCGACGCACCCTGGGCCGACCGCTTCAATCCCGCCGCCTCGGGTGCCCAGCAGCGTCCCGTCCTCGATCTTGGCTATGGATTGCTGAGTGATTTCGGAAGTCAGGGTGTCGGTACGGCCATCAACCTGGGCTTTGACCTTCCCCAGCCCTATGGGGTCTGGAACGGCGGCCTCTCCTTTGTCTCCACGCCCGCGTCGATGACCGACCTTCCCCTGGGCACCCTCGCCCAGCTTCGCGGCGGAATCTCAAAGGATCTCTTCCCGAACCTCCTGGTCGGCGCTGCCCTCGATACAACCTTTGGCTGGAACCAGGGCTACGGCTTTGGCCTGGGCCTCAACCTCGGCCTCATCCACAAGCTGGGCGACCTCGCCTTTCTTAAAGACTTCCGCTACGGGGCAGTCCTGTCGAACATCGGCAAGGGTTACTCGACCGCAGTTTCGACCTGGGCCATGCAGGCGCCCTTTACCCTCTCCGGGGGAGCGCGCGCCCTCCTCATCAGGAGCGACGAACTCAAGGTCGGCGCAGGCCTGGACCTCTCGCTGCCCTCCTTCATCTACCTTGGCCTGGGTCTTTCGGGGAGCCTCGTGTGGAGGGACATACTGACCCTCAGGCTGGGCTGGGGTTTCCCCTCGGTGCGTGAACTTGCTGGCGGCACGAAGAAGAACCTCCTGCCCTCCCTTGCCCTCATGGGAACCTTCCCGCTCTCAGGCCTGGCGGCTGACTCCTTCATGGCACAGCAGGGCTGGGACAAGAGCGAACTCAGGCCGGCCCTGGCGGTCACGCCCCTCTACGGAAATGTCATCGGGATTTCGACCGGGCTTACCATACCGCTGGGAGTGGTGGACCAGAGGGGTCCCGACATCACAGCCCAGTTCCCGACGACAGCCTGGGGTCCCTGGTACCTGTCCCCCAACGCCGACGGCAATCTGGATGTCCTGGACATTCCCGTCCACATCGTAGATCAGCGCTACGTCGCCTCGTACCAGATGATCATTTCAGCCAAAGGCTCGACCGATCCGGTGCGGACAATCGCCAACAAGGAGAGCAGGCCCGAAAACGAGGGCTTTACGGGGCTCTGGAACAGGCTGCTTTATGTCAAGCAAGGCCTTCCCATCCCGGAGAAGCTCAGCTGGAACGGCTTCGGGGACGGGGGCGAGCGGGTGCCCGACGGTGACTATGAAGTACGGATTTCCGCGATCGACGACAACGGCAACAGAAGCGAGGTGGGGCCCTTCCCCGTCACCGTGGACACCACGCCTCCCCAGGCTGAACTTTCAGTAGCCGACGGGGTGATGATCTTCAGCCCCGACGGTGACGGCAACAAGGACACGATCACCATAAAGATACTGGGTTCGGTCGAGGACCTCTGGACCCTCAAGGTCCTGAACGCGGCTGGCACTGCGGTGCGGACCAGCCTGTACAAGAACGCAGAGCCCTCCGATTTCATCTGGGACGGCAAGAGCGACTCGGGAACCGTTGTTCCTGACGGCGTCTATTCCTTCTCGCTGGCTTCGACAGACAGGGCAGCCAATCCCTTCGCAAAGCGGCTTGAGAACGTGGTGGTGAACACCCAGCAGCCGCCCGTCAACATCATGATCGATGCCAGTGTGTTCAGCCCCAACGCTGACAAGGTCCAGGATACCCTGGGGCTCCGGCCGAGCGTGCCGGTCCGCTCTGGCCTTGTGTCGTGGAAGATCTCCGTCCTCGACAAGGCCCGCCGCGAGGTCTTCAGCCTCGGTTCCTCCGACCCTGCGGCCATTCCCGAACGCTATCTTTTCGACGGCAAGGGCCTCGACGGGAAGGTCCTTCCCGAGGGCAGCTACCAGGCCCGTCTCGCCGCCACCTACCAGAACGGCTTCAGCCCGGTGGCCCTCTCGCCGAGCTTTGTCCTCGATGTGACAGCCCCCGTGGCTACGGTGAGGGCCGACCGCGTCGCCTTCAACTCCGCAGGGAACGAGGGGCAGAACCGCGTCACCTTTACGCAGACCGGCAGCGAGGAAGAGCTGTGGACAGGCGAGATCCTGGCTGCGGACGCTACGGTGAGCCGGAGCTGGAACTGGAACCAGAAACCCGCGCCTGTCCTCGCCTGGGACGGAAGCGATGACGCAGGCGCCGCGGTTCCCGACGGCAATTATACCTACCGCCTCCGCTCGAAGGACCGAGCGGGTAACCGCTTCCAGTCGCCTGAATTTCCGATGGCCCTCGATACGGAAAAGAAGACTGCCCGTCTTGTCACGGATCTCAGGGCCTTCTCGCCCAATGGCGACGGCATCAAGGATGTCCTGGCCCTTGGGGACACCGTGCAGGCGCTAGACCGCGTGAAGGGCTGGAAGCTGGGTCTTTATCCGGTCCCCGAGGCTGGCCAGCACGTGGATCGCACGAAGGTGGTCAAGTCCTGGGCTGGCACGAATGTGATATCCACGGGCTTTTCCTGGGCGGGGACAAAAAATGATGGTTCCAAGGCCCTGGACGGGCGCTATGTGGCCCTCCTCGAAGTGCGTTGGGCCAACGACGATGCAGTGGAGGCCCAGAGCCTTCCCATCCTTCTCGACACGGTAGCCCCCTCGGTTTCTGTCTCCGCCTTCCCTCTGGACTTTGCACCCAACGAGGACAGCCTCCAGAAGACAAGCACGATCACGCAAAAGGCTGTTCCCGGGGACAATTGGGAAGCCCACCTCGTTAGCGCATCGGGCAACCCGGTGAGGACCTGGTCCTGGAAGGGCCAGGTAGAGAACCTGGTCTGGGATGGGAGCGACGATGCGGGAAACACCGTTGTCAACGGCAGCTACCGCTATGAGGTCGTCTCGATCGACGAGGCAGGCAATGTTGGCCGCGCCCAGATTCCTGCAATCCGCGTCGATGCCAGGAAGCCCCAGGTTTCCGTCACTGCCTCGGCTCCCGGGCTTTCGCCCAATGGTGATGGAGTCCTCGATACGATCACCTTTGCCCTCGACCACGACCAGGGTGTCAGGGATGGCATTTCTACCTGGTCCCTGAGCATCCTGGATGCTTCGGGCGCCGATTCCCTTTCGGTTTCTGGCAGTCGCGAAAATATCCCGGAAACCTATGTCTGGAACGGACTGTCAGCGTCGGGTACCCTCGTGGAGGGCATCTACAAGGCCCGACTGACCATCATGTATACGAACGGCAACCACCCGGTCGCCACCTCTCCCGGCTTTATCCTTGACGTGACCGCCCCGGTGGCGACGGTGACGGCCGACCGGAGCGCCTTCAATCCCGCAGGCAAGGAAGCGCAGAGCCACGTCACCTTCACCCAGACGGGGAGCGATGAGCAGGGCTGGACTGCAGAAATCCTCGCCTCCGACGGTAGCGTGCAGCGCAGCTGGAACTGGAAGGGCCAGCCCGAAGCCTCCCTCGCCTGGGACGGCACTGACGATGCAGGCGCTCCGGTCTCCGATGGCAGCTATTTCTACCGCCTCCGGTCACAGGACCGCGCTGGCAACTCCTATCAATCACCCGTTTTCCCCCTGGCCCTCGATACTGAAAAGAAGACCGCGCGGCTCGGCACTGACCTCAGGGCCTTTTCGCCCAACGGTGACGGTATCAAGGATGTGCTTGCCCTTACCGACACGGTTCCCGGGACCGATCGCGTGAAGAGCTGGAAGCTTGGCATCTACCCGGCACCTGACGCGGGCCAGCAGGCAGACCGCAGCAAGGCGGTCAGGACCTGGTCGGGAACAACAGCGATCCTCCCTGCCTTCACCTGGATCGGCGACCGGAATGACGGATTCAAGGCTGCTGAAGGGCGCTATGTGGCCATCCTTGAGGTGGGCTGGGCCAACGACGATACTGCCGAGGCCCAGACCCTCCCGATTCTCCTCGACACGGTGGCGCCCGCCCTCAGCGCCTCCGCCTCTCCTCTCCTTTTTTCACCGAACCCGGAGAGCCGCCAGAAGACCTCGAAGCTCGTGCAGAAGGCTGTGCCGGGAGACGATTGGGAGGGACGCCTCCTCGACTCCAAGGGCAACGCAGTACGCAGCTGGTCCTGGAA
>JBAXTA010000281.1:0-6021 GCA_037130415.1 Spirochaetota bacterium | reverse complement strand
CTCGAAGCGAAGTCGGTCGGCCGCCTCTTCGGTGGGATCTGCGGGCGGCAGGGCTGCCAGCTCCCTGCCTGCGGCCTCGGTCTTGCGCCGGGCAAAGCCCTGGAAGCGGTATTCGCTGCGGACACGATTTGCAGCGATCGCGAAGAGCCAGGCCGAGAAGCTTTTGCCCCTCTGAAAACCCGGGAGGGCAGACCAGGCCCTGACCAGGACGTCCTGGGCTGCGTCGCGCGCCTCATCCTCCGACCCAAGCCGGGAGCGGCAGAAGGAGAGGAGCCGGCCCTCATAGGCAGCGACAATATGGCGAAAGGCGCCGGCATCGCCGGCGAGGACCCGGTCGATGGCTTGTTCAAGGGAAACTTCAGCACCCATCGGAGGCACTGTACGCGATAGGCGGAAGCTTATCCAAGCCGCTTTCGCTGACGGCGGGCGTGGCCCAGAGGCGGCGCCTGCGTGGCTGGCTGGCAGCATGCGTGGACTGCGGGCAACATGCGTGGGTGCTTACAGCCAGGCGGGAGGCTCGTCAGGGGTAAGTATCAGCCGCAGGCGATCTCCTAGGTGCTTCGCCACTGCATCGAAGGGCCGCGTTTCCCGCTCCCGGTTGCCCTCCGAAAGTTCCGAAGTCGCCTGGATGTAGGCGTCGGGCGTAACGAAGTCAATCTCGCCCGAGGGTCCGGACCAATACTGGGGATCGATGCCCTTCCGGAGGAGACCGACCAGGAGGGCGTTCTCCCAGAGTTTACCGTAGTCCCGGTCGCGCTGGAGGAAGCTCCGGTAATAGCCTGGGTCGATGAGGTAGGCCTTTCGAGTTCCAGCAGGGCTGGCAGCGTTGGCGAGGGTGCGGATCACGTGGGCGTCCTCGAGGTGGTGGACGATGGCATAGAGGCCGTCTTTGCCTGCGCGGAGTCCCTGACTCTTGAAGTCGTTGAACCAGCGGTTGACCGAGTATTCCTTGGTAAAGGACGATACCAGGCGCGCGAGCACCCGCTCGACCATCGCTGCATCGCGGAGACCATGGCGCTCGACGACATCACGGAAAACCATGACCTTTATATAAGAATCGAGGATGGCACGTTTTGTTTCGCTTCCTGCCGCAAGGACGACCTCGGGAAAGCCTCCCCAGACGAGGTATTCATCGAGGAGTCTCCGGCGCAGTGCCCGCTCTTCTGATGACGGATCCGCCCGGAAGCTCGCGGCCTTGAAGCGCAGGAACTCGGAAAAGGAGAGGGGAAAGAGCGTAGAGCATAGAAGCTTTCCACGCAGGGAGGTCGCAAGGTCCTGGGTGAACACCGAGGCATTGGAGCCGGTGACGTAGACACGATGGCCCTTGTTTTGCAGGTGCCTGATGCCAGCCTCGAAACCAGGCACTTCCTGGATTTCATCGAGGAGGAAAAGGCTGTCCGCCCTCGGATCGAGCTCCGACGCGGCTACCGCCAGCTCTTCAAAGTCCTCCGCCCGGAAATCCTGGAGGCTCAGGTCGGAGAAATCGAGGAGGACACAGCGCTCAGGAGCCAAGGCAAGTTCTTCTCTGACCTGGAATAATCTAAAGGTTTTCCCAGCCCGGCGGGGACCGATGATGGCAGCAGCCTTGCCGCTGGCCTTGAGAAAGTCGTGGTCCATCCTGAGATCTCGCCTGACTCCGGACGTGGAAGCGAGTCGCTCCTGTCCATCTCGAATAGAGCGCTTGATTTTTTCCCTGTCCATGAGGATACAATATCACATTATGTCATTATTCAAAAGGACATAATGACATAATATTTCCTTCTATGGAAGGACATATTGTCAGCCCTCCCTGTCCCCAAAGAGCCAGGTCGAGAGATAGCGCTCGCCGTTGTCGGGGAGTATCACCACGATGAGCTTGCCCGCGCTTAGGGGGCGGCGGGCAACTTCGAGGGCTGCCCAGAGGGCGGCGCCACCGGAAATGCCGACCAGGAGGCCCTCACCCCGGGCGACGGCGCGCGCAGTGGAGGCTGCATCCTCTTCGCGAACCCTCACGATGTCGTCGATCAGAGCCCGGTCGAGGACGGCGGGAACAAAGCCCGCCCCGATGCCCTGGATCCTGTGCGGACCTGGCGGGCCTCCCGAGAGGAGGGGCGAACCCTCGGGCTCTACGGCGATAACCAGAAGGCCGGGCTTCCGGGTCTTGAGGGCTCCAGCGATGCCGGTGATAGTGCCTCCCGTGCCGACGCCGGCCACGAGGATATCGACCGATCCGTCGGTGTCGCGCCAGATCTCCTCGGCGCTGCCACTTCTGTGCGCTGCCGGGTTGGCGGGATTTTCGAACTGCAGGGGCATGAAGGCTCCAGGTGTAGCTGCAGCTATCTCCCGAGCCCTGTCTATCGCAGCCTGCATGCCCCCCGAGCCTGCCGTAAGGACGAGCTGGGCTCCGTAGGCCTCAAGGAGCCGGCGCCTGTCGATGCTCACTGTCTCGGGCATTGTGAGGATGAGTCGGTGGCGCTTTGCCGCTGCTGCGCCCGCCAGCGCCACGCCTGAGTTCCCGCTCGTGGGCTCGATGATGACCGAGCCCCGCTTGAGGAGGCCGCGGGACTCGGCGTCGGCGATCATGGCAACCGCGATGCGGTCCTTGACGCTGCCGAAGGGGTTGTGGCCCTCGAGCTTGGCGAGGATCGTGGCCGAGTGCGTTGGGGAGCCGAAGCGCAGCTTGACCAGCGGTGTATCACCGACAAGGTCGCAGACGCTCTCCGAGTACTTCATGCGTGCCTCCAGGGCGTGCAGTGATCAGGGACCCTGGATCGCGCTCATGCCCGCTGACTCGAAATCAGGAACAGCCCACGAGTTCACGCGCCCGGGCCATCGATGCTATCGCGCTGGCGGGGAGGCTGAGTTCAGCGGTCCAGGTCGCTCCGCTCTCGGCGATGTAGCCCAGCTTCGTAAGGAGCTCCGCAGTGAGGATACCACCGCCGGCCGCCCCTCGGATGGTGTTGTGCGACATTCCGAAAAAGCGCAGGTCGAGGAGGGGGCATTCGCGGATGCGTCCGACGGATACCGCCATGCCGCCCCCGGCGTCGCGGTCGCGGGCCGGCTGGGGTCGGTCGATTTCCTCACGGACGACGATGGGCTGGGCGGGTGCGGAGGGAAGGCCCATTTCCTGGGGGAGGGCCCGAAAGCCCTGGAAAATGCGCTTTACCTCCTCCATGGATGGCTTGGGCCCGGAAAAGCCCAGTGACACTGCGGCTCCATGCCCATCGGTCACCGGCACCCTGTTGCAGCTCGCCGAGATCACGAGGTTCGGTTCCAGGGTGATGCCCTCACCCTGGAGGCGGCCGAGAATGCGGAGGGGTTCGCGCTCGGTCTTCTCCTCCTCGCCCCCGATGAGGGGGATAATGTTGTCGATGAGGTCGAGGGAGGGGACCCCGGGAAATCCGGCCCCGGAGGCGGCCTGGAAGGTTGTCACCATGATACGGTTCACCGGAAAGCCAGCCTCGCGAAGGGCTTCCACCGGGGTGATCCAGCTCTGCAGGGAGCAGTTGGGCTTGACCGCGACGAGTCCGCTGCCAAAGCCGCGATTCCGGCGCTGCGTCTCGATGAGGGAGGCGTGGGCGTGGTTGATCTCGGGAATGATCATCGGCACATCCTCGGTCCAGCGGTGGGCTGAGGAATTGCTGACCACCGGATGGCCGGCAGCAGCCCAGGCGAGTTCAAGGGCTGCCACCTCGTCCTTGCCCATTTCGAGGCAGGAAAAGACAAGGCTGCAGCGACCCCGGGCTGCCCCGACGTCAGCAGCGTCGGCGATGACGAGATTGGCCACCTCTGGGGAGAGTGTGTCATGCATGCGCCAGCGCCCCGTCACCGCGTCACCGTAGCGCTTGCCTGCGCTGGCGGGCGAGGCCGCCACAAAGGCCACGCGATACCAGGGGTGCTTCGCAAGGAGGGAGATGTAACGCTGGCCCACCATGCCGGTGGCGCCAAGGATTCCAACGTCGATACGCATGGAGAAACTGTAGCTATGCTCCATGGGGCGTGACAGCATGGAAAAGTGGAATTGGTCAAGGAAAATAGTAACTTAGGAGACAGTGCGCTGCTGGCAGCTTCTTGGCGGTTTGCCTGGTGAAAAGGTGTTTTATCAGGTGACATAGGTGGGCGACATGGGGCGACGATCAGCAGTAGGCAGGGATAGCCTGTCTTAACCGTCTCCCCCTCGCTGCTCAGCCCCGCAGCCGCTTCACGATCGCCCTGAATTCCGCGTCATCCACCAATCCCCGTTTTTCGTTTCCAAGTTTTTTGACCTCCTCGAGTATGAGCCCTGACAGCGCGTCATCGGCCTCGCCGAGGCCAAGTTCCCCGAGCTTGTAGCTGATGGAGAGCTTGCCGCTCTTCTTGCCCAGGACGACCCTGCCCTTCCGTCCGAGGATCTGGGGATGGGTGGCGAACATGGCCAGGGGTTTTTCGACCACCAGGTTGACGCCGATGCCCGATTCGCGGGTGAAATTCTCCTCGCCGACGACGGGCTTGTTGCGTGCAATCGGGATGCCGGAAATGCGCGAAACCAGGTCGGAGAGGGCCGGGATGGCGGCGATGTTCCGCCCTGAGTCCTCGGCATAGAGGATTTCAAGGGCCAGGATGAGTTCCTCGAGGGCTGCGTTGCCCGTCCGCTCGCCCAGGCCGTTCACGCAGGCGTGGACCACGTCGGCGCCCGCTCCCACGGCGGCGAGTTCGGTGGCGACGGCCATGCCGAAGTCGTTGTGGGTGTGAATCTCCACGGGGAGCCTGGTGATGTCCTTGTACTTGCGGGTGAGCCAGGCGATGGCCTCCGGTGTCGCGCAGCCCATCGTATCAACTATGCCGATCGAGTCCGGGGGCGACTCGCGCATGATGGCTGACAGGAGGTTGTCGAGGTCCTCCTCGCGCGCGCGGGTGGAGTCGTAGGGAAAATAGACGGCGTAGAGGCCCTTGGAGCGGGCGTAGTTGATGATGGGGACGCTCTTCCGGAGCACGTCCTCCCAGGTCCACTTGAACTGGTGGACGAGCTTCGGATAGCCGATGGGCACTTCGATGACGACGCCCTGGGCGCCGCAGGCGAGGGCCTGGTCGATGTCCTCGGTCATGGCCCGCGCGAAGGTGAAGACCCTGGCCCTGAGGCCGAGCTTGGAGATTGCCACAATTGCGTCGAAGTCCTCACGGGAGACAGCGGGCATCCCCGCTTCGATGCGGTCCACTCCCACTGCGTCGAGGGCCTTCGCGATGGCGACTTTGTCCTCCTTGCGGAAGACCACACCGGGTGTCTGCTCGCCGTCTCGCAGGGTCGCGTCGTGGATGAGGACCTTTTTCGGCGGGAAGCGCGCAGCGAGCACCTCGGCCTTGAAATTGTAGGGACTCACCCACCAGGACTCGTCCTTGTGATGCTGCTCGCTCATTGGGGTACTCCTTTGACGTTATCGGTAGCTTAGCATGCGGGCTCTCGCCGCGTAGCTGGAAAAAAGGCCGCCCGGGGAAGTACCCGGGCGGCCTTAGCGGGCGGCTGCGAGGGGCGCCGCCTGCTGGAAGGCTTACTTGAGCCAGCCCTGCTCCACAAAGTACTTCCTGGCGCCGGGGTGGTAGGGAATGAGCATCTGGTCGTCGGGGAGGACGAGATCCCTGGTGAACTGCTTGAGGTTGACCGCAACAGCCTGGACGGTCGGGAGGTTCTCGTAGAGGGTCTTGGTCATCTTGTAGACCAAGGCGGCATCGAAGTCATCGCGGACGATGATGACGTCGGGGGGAGTGCCGACGGTGGGAACCGCGTCTTTCTGGTTCGGGTAGATGTTGGCTGGAATGTTGCGCCTCATGTAGGCCGGGTTGACCTTCTTGAGGTTGGCGAGGGCCTGGTCGGTGATCGGAACGATAAAGGTCTTGTTGTCGAGCATGAGTTCGGTCATTCCGGAGGCACCCATGGCCAGGCCAAGAATGGCGCCGTCGACCTGGTCGTCCTGGAGCATTTCCACGCCCTGGGTGTACTCGACGAAGCTGACCTTCATGTCCTTGTAGGTAGAGCCTGTCCCAGATTTTCATATTTTGAACAAATAG
>JBAXTA010000280.1:0-6021 GCA_037130415.1 Spirochaetota bacterium | reverse complement strand
TACCGGAGCCGCCGGCCCTACTGGAGCCGCCGGCCCTACTGGAGCCGCCGGCCCTGGCGGCAGCGTCAAACCCTGCATGGCGCGCGTCTGAGCTGCAAGGAAGTTTTCATGCACCCTCAGGGTCTCGGTCTGAAACTCGTGGTACAGGGTGAGGGTCCGGTCGAGGCTTTCGGGCAGGTCTCCCGAGCCCTGGGCAGCAAGCACGGTTTGCAGCGTGCGAGCGTAGTCGGTCGGACCTTGCAGGTACTGCTCGTGAACTCCGAGGAGCTCCATCTGACTCTGATAGAGCTGGCCGACGGAGCGCTCCAGCGACTCTATCATCGACAGGCGGGAATCAGCGGCCTCGCCGATTCCCGCGCTGCTCAGGCTGCCAGCCGCTGCGCCTGGGCCCGCTGCGTCTCGGTAGACCACGCGTTCGACCACTCTCTCGACGATCTGGGGCGGCTCGGCCGAAGCGGTTCCCCCCTGGATTTTGTAGCCGTCGGCCAGGGCATCGGCGTAGATCTTCCGGGTCTTATCGCTCACGTAGGGCGCGGCGTTGAGTTTGATAGTCATAGGAGACTTCTTGCGACCGGCGGTGGCTCGGCTGGCCAGGTTGTAGGGGTCGAGGCTGCCCAGTTTCACTCCGGCGACGGCCAGTTCGACTGCGGCCAGGCGATATTGGGCGTCGGAGGGTTTTTTCGGATTTGGATTCACCGCGACCGTCACGATATCGCTCTTGTCGGACAGGATGCTCTCGACCAGTTTCGTCAGGACATTCCTGGGACCAAACTCGACAAAGACCCTTCCGCCAGCGGCATAGAGGCCTTCAATCTCCTCCACAAAATGAACCGACTCCAGCATATGGGACTTCATGGCAGTCTGGATGGCCGCCGGCTTTTCGGAGTGAGCCTTGCCGCTGCCGTTCGAGTAAACAGGAATCTTCGGGGTGTGGAACTGCACCCTGTCGATGGCCTCGGCCAGCGGCTTCTGGGCATGAGCCACCAAAGGCGTATGGAAGG
This sequence comes from Spirochaetota bacterium, assembly GCA_037130415.1. GTDB lineage: Bacteria > Spirochaetota > Spirochaetia > Treponematales > Rectinemataceae > CAIJMU01. The sequence goes on along the minus strand of JBAXTA010000280.1, from coordinate 5,020 downwards.
CAGCTGAAACCGGAAGCTGGACAACCTTGAAGCCCTTGGACTTGAGCTGCTCGGATGCGCCTTGGATCGCCTTTGTCGCACCTGCCACCACCACCTGATTCGGGGAGTTGTAGTTGGCGACGGAAACGCCCTCAAGCCCCTTGATTTCGGCAGCCACCAAGGCGGGATCACCGACCACGGCAATCATGGTTCCCGCATCAAAGTCCGCATCCACAGGAGCTGACATCGCCTGCCCCCGGGCTCGTGCCAGGGCGAGGAAGTCCCGGTCATCAAGGACGCCGGCTGCCCAGAGGGCAGACCACTCTCCAAAGCTGTGGCCCGCAGCGAAGTCGGCAACGAAACCGGCATTCTGAAGGATCTTGAAGGCCCCCATGCTGAAGGCGCCGATGGCAGGCTGGGCGAATTGTGTCTGCTGAAGGGTCTTGTCCTGGGCGTTTCGAGCCTCGGCCGAAAAGACAGGAGCCGGAAACACAAGGTTTGACAGCTGATCCTGCCTCTGGGCAGTGAACTCCCTGTCCATTTCCTCGAAGGCGCCCATGAAGGGCGGGAAGTTGCAGGCCAGTTCAGCGCCCATGTTCAGGTACTGTGAACCCTGGCCGGAAAAGAGGGCGACGGTTTTTGTTCCTGCCAGGGCTGAGGAGCGATAAAAGATTCCGGTCGGAAGATTCCAGGCAAAGGCCCCGGGCTTGGCCTCAAACTGGCCGAGGGCCTGCTCGATCCGGGCTAGAGCTTCAATCCCGTTCCTGGCCACAAAACCCAGACGCGCCGCTGCGGCATCCGGGGTCGACAGCGAGGCAGCGGTGACCAGTTGATTGAAGGCAAAGGGCTGCTCTTCTGCCCCAACCGAAAGCCTGCTCACCCAGGACCTGAGCTGGCCCTGGAGCGCGGCCTCCGTCGCATCTGACACAAGGAGAGCTTCGGAGACCTGGTTCAGGCGGAACTTGTCGGCATGACTCTTCTGATACTCTTCGAGCACGAAGTGGAAGTTGGAGCCGCCAAATCCAAAGGAGCTGACACCGGCCCGGCGGGGAAGTCCGTCTTCGCGGGCCATCCAGGGCCGGGTTTCCGTGTTGAGATAAAATGGCGAGTTCTCTATGTCGAGCTGGTGATTCGGCGTGTCAATATTAATAGTGGCCGGCAGGACCTTGTGATGGAGGGCCAGGGCGGCCTTGATCATTCCAGCTGAACCGGCTGCGGCCTTGGTGTGGCCAATCTGGCTCTTCACGCTGCCCAGGCCAATGTACTGACGGCGGGGATTGTCAGGGCCGAAAAACTTAACAAGGCCAGCGAACTCGGCAGCGTCGCCGGCGATGGTGCCAGTTCCATGCGCTTCGATCAGCCCCACCGTCGAGGGGGCAAAGCCAGCGTCTTCGTAGGCGCGCCTCAAGGCCTTGGCCTGACCGTCGGGCCGTGGCGCATAGATGGACTTGAAGCGACCATCAGAGGAGGTTCCGATGCCCTTGATGACTGCATAGACGCGGTCTCCATCGCGCTCGGCATCTTCGAGGCGCTTGAAGGCAAGCATCCCGATGCCCTCGCCCACCATCATGCCCTTGGAATCCTCGTCAAAGGAACGGACGTTTTCATTGGTGGTAAAGGCGGGAGTCTTGGAAAAGGACATGTACATGAAGGGAGAGTTGTCGCAGCAAATCCCGCCGGAAATCATAACTTCGCTGCGGTACTCAAGGAGGTCGCTGATGGCAAGCTTCATGGCAGCCAGCGATCCGGCACAGGCGGCATCGACGACGCAGTTGGTCCCGCCGAGATCGAAGCGATTGGCGATGCGACCGGCGATCACGTTGCCCAGCATCCCAGGGAAGGAATTTTCCTCCCAGACGACATAGGCTTTCTTGAATTTGTCGATGATAACGGCACGGTCGGCAGCTTCAACCCCGCAGGATGTTAACACTTTCTCGAGAACAGGCCCCTGCAGGCGGGCCGACAGGGGCACGATCTGCTGCTGGCCGCCGCCGACGCCGAGCACGATGCCTACCTTGTCGCGGTCATACGAGGGATCGGCCATGCCCGCGTCCTCAAGCACATCGCGGGCTACCACGAGGGCCAGGAGTTGGGCGATATCGGTGACTTCGAGGATGTTCGGTGGCAGCCCGAACTCCATGGGATCAAAGTCCAGGTCGGGAATAAAACCGCCCCGCTTGCAATAGGTCTTGTCAGGAGCCTTGTTGTCCGGTGAATAGTAGTCTTCGATCTTCCACCGCGAGGCCGGGACGTCCATGATGGCGTCTATTTTTTCGACGATGTTGTCCCAGTAACCTTCGAGGTTCCTGGCGTTTGCAAAGACACTGGCCATGCCAATGATGGCTATGGGCGTTTCCTGCAGACGGGAATTCAGCCGACGCGTCTGGGTCTTATTGTTCGAATCTTCGATCATGCCTGCTCACTTCCTGGCTCCTTGGAGAATGTTATATTACACACTGCGACAAATTGTCATATAGAAAGGTTGCAGGGGCAAACTCAATTATGGGCCGCGCCCTTCGCCATGGAAAGGAATTCCAGGGTCTTTTTGGAGGATACTTGCTGAGATCCCGGATGGAAGAACAGACCATTCCGTGACGTCCAGGCTCGTGGAAGCTGAAATATAGCCCGAACCCAGGCCAGGTTCCAGACCTTGCAGGAAGGCCCGCGGGCGCTGAAAATCGGCGGTCTGACAGAACGCCGGAACTCGATCCAGGGAGCGTGCCAAACCCTCCCCCGATAGCTTGAGCACAGCTTCTTTTTGGGTAAAAAGGGAGAGAAACCGCCGCCGCCCCTCCCCGCTTTCAGGGTCCAGGACCCAGGTGGCTTCAGCCTCTGAGAAGTACCGCCTGGTCAAAAGGATATGGTCTCTGACAACTTGTTCGCTGCGCAGGACATCGACGCCCACTTCTCCCCGGTCACAGAGTGCGACGACGATGAGCCCCTCCGAGTGGGAAAGGTTATAGCCTGGACCCTCTGGGTCTTCACCTATCAGGCGCGGTTTCCCATGGGGGCCGTATTCGAAGGCAAGGTCCTTGGGATCGCAGCCGAGCGCCTGCCCGAGCAACTCCCTGGCGAACCCGCGGCCGATGCCAAACTCCCGGCGCCGGCCCTCGTTGCGAAACCCTGCCAGGCGAACCAGCTCCACAGGCGAAAGCAGGCTTTCCAAACGAGCCACGGCCACAAAGGAGAGTTCTGATGAATCCAGATACCAGAGGGAAACCCGGTTCACTCGTGAAAGACTTCGGGTGGTATGGGCTGCAAGCGCTTGTTCCTGTCGAGGCAGACCATCTCGATGTCGGCGACTACGGCGGCTTTTTTAGCCTCCGGCTTCCAGACCTCCTGATGCCAGAGCGTCTTGTATTTTCCGTCGACCTGGTAGCTCGAACGGATGTCACAAATCTCGGAAAACAGGACACCGTCCTGGAAGGTGCAGGAAACCTTGTAGACGGCAAAGCCCAGCCCCTGCTCGTTCCAGAGGCGGGCCAGGAGATCGCTGTTGATCACGTGTTCACGGGCACGCTCGAAGTATTTCAGGAAATTGGGATGGTACACGACGCCGGAATGGTCGGTATCCTCATAGTAGATCTGCACCGGGAAGTGGAAAACCTGAATCGGCATAGGGAATCTTGTCGCATATCTGTCGGCGATTTGCAATTGACCTGCGCGGGTGGGGGCGCATTTCTGGGACAGCCACATCACATGGGCGAGATCATCCTCCGGACGATGAGCTTGCCGGCCTCGAGATCTGCAAAAAAACCCGTCGAAGCAAACAGCCCATTTTCAGAGAGAAGCTCGTATACCTGGTTCTGCCATCCACTGTTACCAATGGATGCTTTCCATTGAAGCACTCGTCATCCTCCTATGAGCGTCACATTCCCACCCGCAGTCTCTCGCGGCTCCCAGGTCAGGCGCTCCTCCCAGCTCTTCTGGCGTCCCGCCGGCGTGCGGTCGAAGACCACCAGCCAGGCATCGGCGTTGCGGTCGATGGTGTCGCGGTAGCGTATAACCTGTTGGAGCCCCTCGGTCACTGTCGTGGCCCGGCCGTCGCCAGGATGCACGAGCTTGATCTCGATGATGGACCAGTGACCGCTGTACAGCACAGCCAGATCCATGCGTCCGCGCCCGGCGGCGTATTCGCGCTCGATGCGGCCGCCGCCGTTCACTACACGCTGCAGGAAGGCCATCAGAAGAAGGTGCGGAAAGGCCTCCGTGTAGTCGGCCTTCTCTTCCCAGATATCCGCGTGACGGCCCCAGAACCGCTGGAACTCGTGGAAGAGGGCCTCCATGTCGATCGTCCCGTCTGGTCGCTGCCAGCGGAACTCAGGAGCAGGAATAGCCAATTGGTAGCTGTAGGACAGGACCCTGGCGATGGTTTCGCGGTAGATGGGATTGGCGATACCAGGTGTGCCGTTTTCGACGCGTATCAGGCCTAGGTCGAGGGTCAGGAGAAAGTCGTCTCCCGTGGCAAGGTCGGGATCGCTCTCCCCGATCATGATCGATTGCACGATGCGCTTGACCCGTGGATCCCGCAGGCGCTCGGCCAGGCTGTCCAAGTGTACAGCCCGCCCAGTTATCAGGAGTTCCCGGGCTTCCTCGATGTGCTCAACTCCGACGGTCTCGCCTTTTGGGCAGAGCTGCCAGACGCATTTTTTGCACAGGTAGTTGACCAGCCAGGGCTGGCCCCGCGTGATTTCGTCGACTAAAGCCAGAGCCTCATCAGTAAAAGCTTGGCCTGTCTCTTCAGTATGTTGGGACACCAGGCTGCGGATATCAGCGGCGGAAAAAGAACTCAGGCTGGCTGAATCTTCTATGATGTTGAAGGGGCTGCCCGGATTGAGCGAAACTCCGTCCGTGCTGCGCATCAGGTAGTCGCGGAGGTCGCGCATCCCAACCAAGGCGACGCTGACGGGAAAGAGTCCTACCCCACGGGCGGCAAAGCCCCCGCGTAGGGATTGCATCAAGCATGGGGGCTTGCAGTGCGCGCGTGTAGACCCGCGCGTAGGGCTTGCATCAAGCATGGGTGCTTGCAGTGCGCGCGTGT
>JBAXTA010000028.1:0-23023 GCA_037130415.1 Spirochaetota bacterium | reverse complement strand
CATGAGGGCCCAGATGCCCGAGCTCATGCCCAAGGTGATGGACAACCTGATGCCCCACATGATCGGCGACCTCGTGCCGCTGGTGACTCCGAAGATGATCGAGTGGCTGAAGGGAAAGCTGGCCTGACTCCGATAATAGGCCCGGGAATCGATCCGCTGGATCGGATCAATTCCCGGGTGCGGAGTTCTGATAGTAGCGCCTGCGCGAGGCTGCTCGACTCATCGTCGCTCCCGGACAGGGCTGCAGACATATCGGCCAATGTGCGCAATTATTCACATTGACTCCGGAATAATTTTTCCTTGAACTGACTGATCCGAGTCCTTTTCCAGCCCGACCAGCCAGCAGAGTCCCGCGAAAAAGCCCAGGCTTAACCAGATCTTTACGACAATTCCTGCCATCTTAACGCCCTCTTTATTCCATGGCGTGGCTCTCGGGTATATCATTATCCATAGATGCTACGCCGATGGCAGGAAGCAGGAATCAGGGGGCAAACATGTCCATAGGCACGGTTGATCAGGATCCCGTTTCCGACATGGCGCGAGACGCGCCGGATGGCGAAAAGGCGGACTTGGCCCGACCCAAGGCGATACTTAAGATCTACCTCGGCATGGCCCCAGGAGTCGGCAAGTCCTTGGCCATGCTGGCGGCAGCACGGCTACTGGGAGAGAGCGGGCTGGATGTCGTAATTGGATGGGTTGATGCACATGGGCAGGGCGACACTGAGTCACAGGCTGAAGGGATCGAGTCCATTGCACCGCGAATCGTGGCTTATGGCGGAAGCCATGTCCGGGAAATGGATCTTGATGCCATCATCGCAAGAAGGCCGGCGATCGTCCTCATCGACGACCTGGCCCACCCGAACGCAGCCGGACTTCGCCATGCCAGGCGCCACCAGGACATCCTCGAGCTGCTGGAAGCCGGAATTTCAGTTCACACCACAGTGAATATCCAGCACCTGGAGAGCCTGGCGGATTCCATTGAACTGCTGACGCTTGTTCCGATCCGTGACCGCGTTCCCGACTCGATCTTCGACAGGGCCGACGAAGTGCAGCTCATCGACATAAGCCCCGTGGATCTCCTGGAGCGACTCCGGCAAGGAAGGGTACACACAGGAGCCGTTTCTGGCGATTTTTTCAAGCCCGACAACCTTCTCGTACTCCGGGAAATCACGCTGAGGTATGCCACCCAGCTCGCAAGCCATAAAGTCCTGGAATTCATGCGTGATACACCTGAATTACCAGGAACCTCGGCATCCCAACGAATCCTGGTCGCTGTGGGCCCGAGCCCGCATGGCGAAAACCTGCTGCGCTGGACGCGACGCCTGGCGTATGCGCTGCGATCTGACTGGGAATGCCTGAACATCGAAACAGGGCGCGGAATGTCCGAGACCGAGCTCTCCGGACTCACTCGAAACCTCGAACTGGCCCGCAGCCTCGGGGCGAAGGTGTCCAGCGTTACGAGCCTGGACATCGCCTCGGGAATTCTTGGCCATGCCCACGCCAGCAGTGCCTCGTTCCTGGTAATAGGCAAGAGCGGACTCGCACGACGGCACCTCTTCGTGAGATCGTGGACGATCTCCGAAGCCATCATGCACGATTCCGGTTCCATTCCGGTCTTCGCCGTGCAGGACCGCGACATCCACGAAGAGGTGGGCAAGCGCATGGCACGGAAAGTCGCGTCCTCGCCTCCTATGCAATTTGTAGTATCAATTATGGCAATCGCTGCCGTGACCCTCCTGAACCTCCTGATCGCCGGCTATGTCGGCTACTGGGGAGCATCCATTCCCTATCTTGCGGCCATCAGCATCCTCGCGCTCTTCCTCGGGCGAGGCCCTGTGTTCCTTGCAGCCTTCGCCTCGGCAGCGCTCTGGGATTTCGTCTTCATCGCCCCGCGCTTCGATTTTTTCATCTCGGATCCGGCCGACCTCCTCATGCTTGGACTCTACTTCCTCGTTGCCCTCACCTCGGGCTGGTTTACCCAGAAACTGAAGGCCAACGAACGGGTCCTCCGATCCAGGGAACAACGCCTCGAAGCCCTGTCGGGTCTGGCGATGGAACTCGCAGGAGCTGGCAACAGGAGTGCGATCCTCGAAGTCGGATCCCTTGCACTCAAGCGTTTTTTTGACGCCCAGACAGCAGTTTTCATGAGGGAAGCGTCAGGGAAGCTCGAGACAGAAACCGAGGGTGGATGGCAGGCCATCGACGGACAGTCCCTCGCTGCGGCACGCTTCAGCCTTGAGAACCAGCGGGTTGCCGGGCGGGATACCGATACCCTGCCGCAGGTCGAATGGCACTTTGCCCCGCTCCAGTCGCTTCGCGGAGCCCTCGGCGTCGTCGGTCTCAGGATCGCCAGCGATCGCAGTTGGACGCGGGAGATGGATTCTTTTCTAGCCACCATGCTCCGCACGATCGCCCTCGCCGTCGAGCGCGAGCTCGCCATCGTGGATTCTACTGCAGCAGCCCTGTCACGCGAGTCTGCACGCTTGGGCAAGCTCCTCCTCGATTCTGTCTCGCATGAGCTCAGGACGCCTCTTACCATAATCCAGGGAAGCGCGACTGCGCTTGCCGACGACGCGACCGCTTCCAATCCCAGGTCGAGAAGCCTCCTGATCGCGGAAATTTCCATGGGAGCCTCCCGTCTCGACGCCATCGTCGGGAACCTCCTGTCGATCAACCGCCTGGAATCCGGGTCCCTATCGCTCCGCCTTTCAGAGGTCGACCAGGAGGAACTGGTCTCGGCAGCCGTCTCACAGATGAAGGGCGAGGCAGGCGAGGCCTTGATAGAAGTAGTTGGAACTATCCAGCCTGCGGTCCTCGTATGCGATGCCGCACTCGTCGTGCAGGTGCTTGTCAACCTCCTAAGGAATTCCTTTCGCTACGGTGCCCCGGGTGGATGCATCTCCATCCGCTTCGGAAAGGAGTCCAAAGGCTTCCGGACCTTCGACGTCGAGGACCAGGGAAGGGGAGTTCCTGAAAAGGACCTCGACCGGATCTTCGGCAAATTCCATCGGGGTCAAGATGCCGCTCCGGGAGGCTGTGGCCTGGGACTGGCAATATGCAAGGGTATCGTCGAGGCCCATGGCGGGAGCATCGCCGCACGCAACCTTGAAGGCGGTGGGTTCTCGGTCGGTTTCAGGCTGCCTGCGGTACCGGAATCCCATCCCGTGCTTCATGAAACCGATCCTGTTGATAGGGAGGCCCTGCCATGAAGCGGGTACTGGTCATCGACGACGAGCCGCAGATACGGAGGCTTCTCGCGATCACGCTGGAGGCCAAGGGCTTCCAGGTCTTCACGGCGGGATCGGCCACCGAGGGCCTCCAGGCAGTGCAGACAGTCAGGCCGGACATCGTGCTCCTCGATCTCGGGCTTCCCGACAGGGACGGGCAATCGCTGCTGGCCGAACTCAGGACCTGGTCGACCATCCCGGTCATCGTCGTTTCCGTCCGCGACCTGGAAAGCGATATCGTAAGCCTCCTCGATTCAGGCGCGGACGATTACGTCTCAAAACCATTCAATTCAGAGGAACTTTTTGCCCGCATGAACGCAGCGCTCCGGAGGACCCGCCCCGACCTGCGGGAAGCGAAATACGAGGTCGCGGAGCTCGTCGTGGACTTCGGCAACCGCCGGGTGATCAAGAGCGGCGAGGAAGTCAAGGTGACCCCGACCGAGTACGCGATCGTAGCCGAACTCGCCAGGGCCGGGGGGCGGATCGTTACCCATGCCCAGCTGCTCCGGGAGCTCTGGGGACCGCTGGCGGAGGAGGAACGGGGCAGCCTGCGCGTCCATGTCTCCTCGCTGCGGAAGAAGATCGAGGACAATCCATCCTGCCCGGCCCACCTCATCACGGAGCCAGGGATCGGATACCGCCTGTGCTGAGCACACGAAGCAAGCGTGGAGGCGATACCGGCCTCGCCATTGCAGCACTTGGTGTGGTGTTCGGGGATATCGGCACATCTCCGCTCTACGCCCTCAGGGAGTGCTTTGCCCCCGGGCGCGGAATGGCAAGCAGCGAATCAAATGTAATTGGTATCGTTTCCCTCCTCATATGGACACTCTCGCTCATCGTTGGCATCAAATATCTCGGCATCGTCATCCGTGCGGACAACCGGGGAGAGGGAGGCATCCTCGCCCTCGTGAGCCTGGTCGGCAACAGTTTGCCGAAGGACTCGGCAAAGCGGGCAGGCGTGGTGGCAACCCTCGGCATCGTCGGGGCTGCACTCTTGTACAGCGATGGGATAATCACCCCGGCGATATCGGTACTCTCAGCCGTCGAGGGACTCAGGGATGCCGCACCATCGCTCGGCCGCTTCGTCATTCCCATCTCCCTGATCGTTCTCGCCTTCCTTTTTCCCTTCCAGTCACGGGGAACGGCCAGGGTCGGGAAGATCTTCGGACCTCTCATAATACTGTGGTTCCTGATTCTTGCGACCCTCGGCCTGGCAGCGATCATAGGCGAACCCCGGATCCTGGCCGCCCTCGATCCCCGTGCCGCCATCCGCTTTGTAGTCCAGGAAAAGTGGGCCACCTTCAAGGTCCTGGGATCGATCTTCCTCGCCATGACCGGCGCGGAGGTACTGTACGCCGATCTTGGGCATTTTGGAAAAAAGCCGATACGGCGGGCCTGGTTCGCCCTCGTCTTCCCGGCCCTTCTCCTTGCATACGTCGGCCAGGGAGCCTGGCTTCTCGGGCACCCGGACCAGGTCTCCAATCTTTTCTACCGTCTGGCACCCGAGTGGTTCAGGCTTCCCCTGGTCCTCATCGCAACGGCAGCCACGATCATCGCCTCGCAGGCTGTCATCTCGGGTGCATTCTCGCTCGCCAGACAAAGCGTCCAGCTTGGCTACTGGCCGCGTCTCCAGATCCGGCACACTTCCGACATGACAGTCGGCCAGGTTTATGTACCATTTATCAATGCCTTCCTGTTTATTGGCACAATTGCCCTTGTCCTGGGGTTCAAGGAATCAGGGAAGCTGGCCAATGCCTATGGCATCGCGGTGTCTGCGACCATGTTCATGACGACCTGTCTCATGCTCTATGTCGCGACGGTCATCTGGAAAAAAGGCCTGTGGTACATCCTTCCCCTGGAGCTGCTTTTCCTCCTCGTCGAAGGCGCATTCTTCCTGGCCAACATCCGCAAGGTCGGATCGGGAGGCTGGGTCGTGGTGGCCATCGCAGCGATCATCTTTACCCTGATGAAGACCTGGATGGACGGGAAGCGGCTCTTTGGCGAAAAGATGCGCAACTACAGGCTCAGCCCCGAAGTCTTCGCAAGCAGCATCGGCTTGAATCCCCCCCACCGTGTTCCCGGAACGGCCATCTTCATGACAGCCGATCCGACCGGCGTACCGAAGGCCCTTCTCCACAACCTCAAGAACAACAAGGTCCTCCACGCAAGGACCATCCTGCTCTCCGTCCACAACCTCGAGGTGCCCAGGGTAGAAGCGGACGAACGCATCGAGGTCCAGGAGCTCGACGCGGGCATCTGGAAAATCAGGATGTCCTTCGGATTCAGCGAGGTACCCGATGTGCCCCGTCAGCTTCGCAACGTCAAATTACCCGGTTTCACCATCGATGAAATGGATACGACCTGGTTCGTGGGCCACGAGTACATCGTGTTCTCACGAAAGTCCGGCAGGATGTCCTGGGTCAGGAAAAAGATCTTCCGTTACATGTTCGACCATGCCTTGAACGCTACCGACTTTTTTTCGCTTCCAACCAACCGGATCGTCGAGCTTGGGGCAAAGACAGAACTGTAATCCTGCAGGCTGCCTTGATTTTCCCGGACGCCGTATCCATCTTATACCTGCGCCACAACTCGCCTGCCAAAGGCCCACCACAAGCCTGACAGCTACAAGGAGATTTCGATGGAATACAGACGACTCGGGAACACGGGCCTCAAGGTCAGCGTACTTTCGCTCGGTTCCTGGGTGACCTACGGCACGCAGGTCGATGTCGATGCCGCGACCGCCTCGCTCGAAGAGGCTTACAAGCAGGGTGTGAACTTCTTCGACAACGCGGAGGTCTACACCAGGGGCGAATCGGAGCGCATCATGGGAGCAGCCCTCCGCAAGCTCAACTGGAGGCGCGGATCCTGGCTGGTCTCGACCAAGGTCTACTGGGGCCTCGACGACGGCCCGAACGAGCGCAACACGCTCAACCGCAAGCGCCTCCTTGAATCCATCGATGGCTGCCTCGAACGGCTGGGCCTGCCCTACGTCGATCTCCTTTTTTGCCACCGTGCCGATCCCGACACTCCGATGGAGGAAACCGTCTGGGCGATGCACGACATCGTGTCCTCGGGAAAGGCCCTCTATTGGGGCACCAGCGAATGGAGCGCCGAGCAGATCCGCGAAGCCTGGGAGATCGCCGACCGGAGAAACCTCCGCAAGCCAGTGATGGAGCAGCCCCAGTACAATCTCTTCACGCGGAGGAAGGTTGAAAAGGAGTTTTTGCGCCTCTACGACGGCATCGGACTCGGACTGACGACCTGGAGTCCCCTCGCTTCCGGCATTCTCACTGGCAAGTACTCCAAGGGCATTCCCGAAGGCTCCCGCCTGGGGATGAAGGGCTACGAATGGCTGCGCGATTCTGCCATGACGCCTGAGCACCTTGCGGCAGCCGAAAGGTTTGGCGCAATTGCGAATGATTTGGGCGCGACTCCGGCCCAGCTCGCCCTGGCCTGGACGGCTTCGAACCCGAGGGTAAGCACGGTCATCACTGGCGCCTCAGGGCCCGGGCAGGTTGCCGAGAACATGAAAGCCCTCGAGCTTCTGCCGAAGATGGACGCCGCGCTCAAGGTGCGAATCGAAGCGGCTATCGGAAACGCATCGGACCTCGGCTAAGGGCTGGAATCCGTAGCCGCTGGGCCCCGGCCTTGACGCGGCCGGGCCGATGACCTACCGTCCTTGGCTGGGGGAAGCTTCGACGCATCCCCGAGGAGACAGCGATGGCGTTGGATGCAAAAAGGCTTCTCGAGGCTGCGGCCCCGAAGGATGCCGAGTGGGTGGGATTACGGCGGATGCGCCTCGCGCAGCGCTCCTACGAGGCCAAGAACGGCCGTTTCGAATCGGCTGCCGATTCGAAGGACGAAGGCTACCTGGTAGAAGTTCTCGCTGGCGGCCAGTTCGGCTATGCCTGCCTGAGCTCCCCGGACGCGGCCGCTGCGCACGCAGCCGGACTGCGGGCCCTCGAACTCGCCCGGGCCGCCTCGCCCCTGGCGATCCACCGCTTCACGGATTCAGTGCGGCCCGCGACACGGCTTCGCTGGGAAAACGGCCGCCGACAGCGTGCGAGGCTTTCGGCTGACTTCCTTGCCGGCCACGCTGTCGCCCTCTCCAAAGCCATGCAGGTCTCCGACAAGATCGTGCAGGCGAGCGCCATCCTCCAGCACCGCGACGAAGAGATCGAGATCGTCTCAACCTCGGGAGCGGAGCTGTGGCAGGCAACGCACATCGTGGAGTTTTCGATACAGGCCATTGCCCGGGAGGGCAACATAATCCAGAGGCGCACGGCCAACGGGCCGCGCGGTCGCTGCCACCAGGGCGGGCAGGAACTGGTCGACACCGAGGCCGAGCTCATCGACGCCCGACGCGTCGCTGAAGAGGCCATCGAACTCCTCGGAGCCCAGGACTGTCCCTCGGGCACGATGGACCTCGTACTCGCGCCTGACCAGATGATGCTGCAGATCCACGAATCGGTGGGGCATCCCCTCGAACTTGACCGCATCCTCGGGGACGAGCGCAACTTTGCCGGCTGGAGCTTCGTGAAGCTCTCCGACATCGGCAGCCTGCGTTACGGCTCCGATCTCATGAACATCACCTTCGATCCCGATGTACCCGGCGAGCCGGCCAGCTACGCGGCCGACGACATCGGCAACCCGGCACGGCGCGAATACATCATCAAGGATGGCGTCCTCGTGCGCGGACTCGGCAGCCTCGAGAGCCAGGAGCGCTCCGGCAGGCCCGGCGTCGCCAACCAGCGCTCCCATGGCTGGTGGCGTGCCCCCATCGACCGCATGGCCAACCTCAACCTCGAACCAGGAAAGGACAGCCTCGAAGGGATCATCGGGTCCATCGAAAGGGGAGTGTACATGGAGGCGAACCGCTCCTGGTCCATCGACGACTATCGCAACAAGTTCCAGTTCGGCTGCGAATACGGGAAGCTCATAATTGACGGTAAACTCGGGCAAACCGTGAAAAACCCCAATTACCGGGGCATTTCAGCCAGTTTCTGGAAGGCCCTCTTCAAGGTCGGCGACCCGTCGACCTTCCGGGTCTACGGTACACCCAACTGTGGCAAGGGCGAACCCAGCCAGATGGTGACCGTCGGGCACGCAAGCCCCGTCTGCGCCTTCCGTGGCGTCGAGGTCTTCGGGGGTGAGGCATGAGCGCGAATGCCGATCTCGAGGCCCGTTTCGGCCGCGCGGTGGACCTCCTTCTGGGAGAACTCAGGCAGGGCGAAGACCTCTCCCTGGACTTCGCGGGCGAGGACTCGCGCTTCCTCCGCTTCAACGAGGGAAAGGTGCGCCAGATTGGCTCGGTGGAGATGGCCGCCGTCGAACTTTCCTACTATAAGAACTCCAGGACCATCCACACGGCCTTCCCCCTGTCCGGGGACGAGGCGAGCGACGCAGGACGCGCGGCGACAGCCCTCGGGCTGGCGCGAAGCGAGGCTGCCCTCCTTCCCGAGGATCCCTTCCAGACCCTCCCCGCCGGCTCGGGCAGCTCACGCGAAGCCTTCACCGGAAAACTCCCCTCCGATGCGCGCCTCGCCCAGGAAGTCCTCGGCCCCTCCACGGTCATCTCCAGGGCCGGGGCCGCCTTTGTCGGCCTCCACTCCCAGGGCTCGATGGCCCGGGGTGCAGCCAATTCCAAGGGTGCGCGGCACTGGTTTTCGACCGAAACGTTTATCACGGACTATTCCGCCTTCCTACCCAGCGGCAAGGCACTCAAGTCTTCCTACGCCGGGCGCGAATGGAACGAAGACGAATACACGCGCCGCCTGGTCCTCGAGGGGAAGCGCCTCGAAGCCCTCGCCCTTCCCGACAAGGTACTGAAGCCCGGTGAATACCGCGTATGGATCGCCCCCGACGCCTTTGCTGAATTCATGGCCTTCTTCTCCTGGCGCGGCCTGGGCGAGCGCGACATCCGCGAGGGTGAGAGCGCATGGATCGCCTTGAAAGAAGGCCGCCAGGGCCTCTCCCCGCGTTTCCGCCTCTCGCAGGATTTCAGCCTGGGAGTCCAGCAACGCTTCAATGAGCGGGGCGAAGTCGCTCCCGACCGCCTCCCCCTCATCGAGGGTGGCAGGCTCGCCAACACCCTCGTATCGGCACGGAGCGCCCTCCAGTATGGTGTGGCCTCCAACGCCGCTCCCGAGCAGGAGTACCTCCGGAGCCCGGCCGTCGATCCGGGAGACATCGACGAGGACTCGGCCCTCGCAGCCCTGGGCACAGGCCTGTACATCTCGAACCTGCATTATCTTAATTGGAGCGATGTCGAGACTGCCCGCGTCACAGGCATGACCCGCTTCGCCTGCTTCTGGGTCGAGGACGGAAGGATCGTCGCCCCCATCAAGGACATGCGCTTCGACGAGTCATTATACCAATTATTCGGACAGAAACTTGCGGGTCTCTCGCGTCAGCGCTCGCTGATCGTGTCGGGCGAAAGCTATTTCATGCGCGCCCTCGATGGTGCCCTCCTGCCGGGCATCCTGGTGGATGGCTTCACCTTCACGCTGTAGGGCTGGACCGGTGGGGAGGCGGACTCAGGGAGGGGGGGCGGTAAAGGTAAAACTCCGGATGGCAACCCTGTCGTAGTTGCGGGGTGCCACTCCCTCATAAAGCCAGAGATTCAAACCGACCCTTTCGTTCCCCCTGGGTGGAACGAGGAAGGGAGGATTGCCGAGTGGAGCTGCCTCCGCCCCAGGAAAGACCCAGCGTGTTTCCCGTCCCCCGGCGATGCAGGTGAAGACGATTTCCGCTGGTTTCCAGTCAAAGGAAAGCATGATTGGCGTGCTGGGATCCAGCTCGAAGGCAGCCGCCCTGCCTGGGTTGCCAGATCCGGGTTGAACGACGAAGCCAAGGAGGGGACGGCCTGCAATGCCCCATCGGGAGAGCTCTATGTCTATCTCGCGATTGGCGTAGGCGGGATCGCCATCCCAGGTATAGAAGCCGAATACCGTCCGGTCATCGAGGCCGCCTTCAATAGGCGATAGTTCTATTTCGTAGCGCCCATAGCCCAGGCTCCTTGACAGGAAGAGGCCGGCACTCGTGAAAGCCTGTCCATCCCCCCTGGTCTCGAGGACAAGGGCGCCACGGGAATCCAGGCTGATGTTCCTGCGCGAAAACCTGTTGGGACCTGGACCGATGGGCCCGGCAGACTCGACGATTTCCCAGCGCTGGTTCGAGAAAAAAACATTGCGCCCAAGCACCAGGGGTGTGGCACAAGCAGACATCGAAAGCACAAGGACAAGTGAAGCCAGTAAAACAAGGGCTGCCGGGAAGAGGCACAGGGGCGCTGTTCCAGGCGAGGCTTCCTCAGGTGGCAAGCAGCTCCCTCTCTATCGCCACACGGAGCTTCTCCGGCTCCATCGTTGGCGCAAAGCGAGTTATGCGACTTCCATCGGGGGAGACCAGGAATTTCGTGAAGTTCCACTTCACCGAGTCCCCAAGGAGACCACGCGTCCTGTGCCTGAGCTCGACAAAGAGGGGATGCGCAGCCTTCCCGTTCACTTCGACCTTGGACATGAGGGGGAAGGTCACGCCGAAATTGAGCTCGCAGAAACTCGCGATCTCGGCATCGGAGCCGGGCTCCTGGTGGGCGAACTGGTCGCAGGGAATGCCTATGACGACAAGTCCGCGATCCTTATAGTCTTTATGAAGCATTTCCAGGCCCTTGTACTGTGGCGTGAAGCCACACTTGCTGGCGGTGTTCACGATAAGGAGGGTCTTGCCCACCAGGGCACGAAGCGGGTATGAAGCGCCCTTGTTGCCGCGCAGCTCGTAGTCATGGATGGTCCGGCTCTGCATGGATACCTCCCCCAGGGATTCTTGCCTCTCAATGTAAGAAAGGACGGGCACAAAGTCAAAGTATGGAGTCTTCCTGGCTCGGCTCAGCGCCTGCAGGATTTGCCATCCCGCCCAGCGCTTTGGCGGTCCGCAAGGTAGACGATTGACTGGTAGGGTATCCCGCCTGACAGGCTCAGGCCGATCTCGCAGGTCCTTGAGTTGGAATAGCCCGAACGGCAATCCCCTGGCAACTGTTCCTTCAGTGTTCCCAATGCTGATGAACTCAGCTCAGGATGGAAGAAGATCCGGTCGCCAGCCACCCCGCAGCAGCCGATCCCCGCTGGTACGATCACCTTTTCCGCCAGGGCATCCGCCACCTCGAGGAAGGCCGCCTCGAGACCCATCTTCCTTGAACTGCAGGTAATATGAATCGCGATCGGTTCGGGCGATCTGTCGATGGACAGCCTTTCCAGGAGGAAGGTCCGGATGAACTCCACGGGTTCGTAGAGCGCGAGGCGGGGGTCTGCCTTTTCCTTCAGGGTGTGGAGGCAGGGACTCGTGTCAAATAGCACGGGGTACTTCCCGCCCTCGCTGGCAAGGAGGAGCGCCGCCTCCAGCTCAAGCCGCTTCCTCTCGGCTACCTCGAAAAAGCCCTTGCTGCCAAAGGCCATGCCGCAGCAGAGCGCAGCCATGCCCGGGGGAAAGATCGCCTCGTAGCCTGCCTTGGAAAGGAGGGAAAGCATGGCTTCGTGGAGGCTGCGCTGGTCGCTGTCGCCCGGGGCAGGCCCCATGGAGCGGGCGATGCAACTGGGAAAATAGACGACTTTCAGGCTGCTGGCACGAATGGTCCCCGTATGGCCAGGCCCTGCTTTGATCGCCGCGGACCTTCGGGGCAGGGACCTGTTCCACAGGGGCAGGTGGTTGCCTGAAAGCCTTCTGGCAGCCACGCCGAAGGCCCCGAGGGCAGCGGGTCCCAGCACCGAACGGGCTGCGTCCATGGCAAGCAGCCCCGCCCTCATTCCAGATCCGACAGCGGCAAAGTTCCTCCCCAGGGCCTTCGCGGTAGCCAGCGCGAGGGGGCCCCGCCTGGCATGCCTGATTTCCTTCGTGTGCTTGCCCGTATCGATGCCGACAGGGCAGGCTCCGGCGCAGAGTCCGTCCGTCGCGCAGGTCTTCTCCCCGAAATAGGCATAGTCCCTGGTAATTCGCCCACAGCGTCCGTCCTCGGTCCCGGATCCGGACAGGCGCGCCATCTCGCGCGTCACCGCTATCCGCTGCCGCGGGCTCAGTGTCAGGTCCTTCGAGGGACAGGTAGCCTCGCAGAAGCCACACTCGATGCAGCGGTCAAGCAGCTCGTGGGCCCGGGGAAGGGGCTTCAAGTCCCGGAGGTGGGCCTTCGGGTCGCTGGAGATGACGACGCCGGGATTGAGGAGCCCCTTCGGATCGAAGGCTGCCTTGATCCTCAGCATGAGGGCGTAGATCCGCGAACCCCACTCGAGCTCCACGAAGGGGGCCATGTTGCGGCCCGTGCCGTGCTCCCCCTTCAGTGAACCATCGTAGGTATGAACAACCATGTCGCATACTGCGTCCATGAAGGCACTATAGCGGCTGACCTCGGCGACGTCGCCGAAGTCCTGGGTGAAGACAAAGTGGAGGTTGCCGTCAAGGGCATGTCCGAAGATTATGCCCTCGGAATATCCGTGCAGCGTCATGAGGCTCCTGAGACCGGTAGTCGCCCGGGCGAGGTGCTCGATGGGGAAGACAACATCCTCGATCACGACAGTCGTGCCGATCCTCCGCATCGAACCTACGGCCGGGAAAAGCCCCTTCCTGATCTTCCACAGGGTTTCGTAGCCGGCCTTCCTATCTGTGAAGGAAACAGGGATTACCATCGGCAGGCCTGCCACCATGGCCGTGAGCGCATCCACCTTCATCGCAAGGGCAGGAGCGTCCACAGCCCGTGTCTCGACCAGGAGGGCAGTAGCCTGTCCCTCGAGGGTCTTCAGATAGGCGGGCAGGCCCTCCTTGTCCTCGACAGAGCGGAGGGAAGCCCGGTCCATCAGCTCGACCGCGGAAACAGGGCCTTTCTTGAGGATGACCGTAGCCTGACAGGCTGTCGCCATGTCGGGAAAGACCATGAGGGCAGAGGCCTTGTGGGGATGCTCCTCGACACTGCGATAGGTGATC
Organism: Spirochaetota bacterium; assembly: GCA_037130415.1. Taxonomy (GTDB): domain Bacteria; phylum Spirochaetota; class Spirochaetia; order Treponematales; family Rectinemataceae; genus CAIJMU01. The sequence continues at coordinate 9,830 of JBAXTA010000028.1, read as the reverse complement.
TCAGCGATGAATCCCAGCGTACCCTCAGAGCCGACCATGAGGTGCGCCAGGATATCGACGGGATCCTCATAGTCAATAAAGGCATTGACTCCATAGCCGGTGGTGTTCTTGATGCTGAACTTCCGGGCGATCCGCCCTGCCAGCCCAGGATCGAGGCGGATCTCGTCGCGGATCGACGCGAGCTCGCCTGCCAGAGCGCCATGACTGGCAGCGAAGGCCGCGCGCGAGCCTGGGTCGGCAGTATCGAGGACAGCGCCATCGACCAGGACCACCTTCATGGTCTCGACAGTGCGATAGCTGTTTTCTGCCGTCCCGCAGCACATGCCGCTTGCGTTGTTGGCGGCGATGCCTCCGATCATGCAGCTGTCGATGGAAGCGGGATCAGGCCCGATCCTGCGTCCCATCGGGGCGAGGAGCCTGTTGGCCTGGGCTCCCAGAATGCCCGGCTCGAGGGCGATGCGCCGTCCAGAGTCGAGGATGCGGTACTTCCGGAAGCCGCCAGCCAGGACGACAAGGACCGAATCGGAGACCGCCTGCCCTGAAAGGCTTGTGCCGGCCGCCCGGAAGGTCATAGCTACACCGAATTGATTTGCTGCCTCGCAGATGGTCCTGATCTCCCCGATGTCGAGAACCTTCACCACGATCTTCGGGGTGAGCCGGTAGCAGCTCGCGTCGGTGCCCCAGGCGAAGGTCCTAAGCGGATCGGTGAAGAGCCTCTCCTCCGGAATGCTCCGGGCCACCGCCCCGTACCAGGCCCGGTAGTTTTCAGGCAACAAGGCAAGGTCGGAACGCCTGTCCGCGGCGCTCATGGTCTGGGGAAAATCGCCAGTGCGCATTCGGAGATCCTCTTCCGGAAGGGATTGATATCACGGGGTTCGGCGACATGGAGACGGTTCGTAAGGAGTACGATGGTCAGGCCTGTAGGTGGATTGATGTGCAGGTAGCTGCCAGTGAAGCCCGTATGCCCGCAGCCGCCCCCCGGATAGTTCTCTCCGGTCTGGAAGCCAAGGCCTCGGCCGCCACCATGGTCGCTCAGGGCTTTCGCCGCGAGCCCTGCTCCAGGCGCCTGGAAGACGCCGCCGTCGAGCCAGAACCGGCCGAGCCTGCACAGGTCGCGGGCGTCCGAGAACACTCCCGCGTGTCCGGCGGTCCCCTTGAAGAAATAGTGACAATTACCATCATTGGGTTCGCCCAAAATCGGAAGCCCCCTTTCGCGCCAGCCGTCGAAAGACAGGCCGAGTGCAGCGACCATGCTTTCCTCGATGCGGTTGCCTGCTTCCGTGGCGACAGCCTCCCCTCGGGGCCGGGCGAAGGAGGTCCTGGTCAGACCCAGGGGCTCGAAGACCAGCTCAGCCATCGCCAGTGCAAGGCTTTTGACCGCTACAGCCTCGACGATCCTCCCGAGAAGCATGAAATTGAGATCCGAATAGACCACTCCCTCCCGCCGTGGATGGAGCTCCATGACGAGGGCCAGCACCGACTCGAAGGACTGGCCCCGATGGCAGTAGAAGGGATACCAATGGTGAAGGCCTGAAGAATGGGCAAGGAGGGAGGCGAGCTCTGCATCTCCGAGGGAATCACGTAGACGGTCTCGCGTCTCCACATCGATGCCGGCTGAGATGGCGCTGGCTTCCAGAAGCTCGAAGACCCTTGAGTCGAGGGAGCAGGCGCCGCTCGACACCAGTCGGAGGATGGCAGTAGCTGTGAAGAGTTTTGTTAGGGAAGCGATGTCGAAGATGGAGTCGACCTTCATGGGAATGCGCATTTCGCCATCGGCGAGGGCATGGCCGACAGCCCCCTCGAAAAGCACCTGGCCCCTGCGCTCGATCCTCAGCACCGCCCCCGCGAACAGCTTCTCCGCGAGGCCCTCTGCAAGCAAGTCCATCAGATCAGCGGAGTCGCGGGCGCTCACGGCCTGGGCCGCTTCTTGATCATCAGTATTTCGGTGATTCCTTCCCGCGCGAAGCCTGGCAATTCGCCGGCCTTCACATAGCCGTGACGCTCATAGAATGCGATGGCGGCCTCGTTGAAGTCGGAGACGAGGAGGCAGCAATCCCTGCCCACATCCTCCGTCCGGGACTCGAACTCGGCGAGAAGGGCCGCGCCGACACCCCTTCCGCGAAGGGAGGCATCCACCGCAATGAGGCGGAGGTAGGGAGCTGCAGAGAAGGCGCCGCGCGGATCGATCCACGCGAAGCCCGTCACCTTCCCGGCCACTTCCGCGACAAAAAGCTCGCCTCCCGAGGCGAGGGCTTCTGACAGCTTTGCAGCCATCGGGTCTGGTTCGAAGCCATAACGCGCCCCTATGACAGAGCTGCAGACAATGGCAGCACAGGCTTCGGCATCGGTGGCCGCCATCGGCCTCAGCATCAATTCCATGCTACTTGCCCTGATACAGGAAGCAGGACACTTCGTGACCGGGTCCGGCGGCGACCTGCCCACCTGCGGCATGGGCCGTGGCCGGGGACGATGCCGGGGACGATGCCGGGGACGGAGGCGCGGCCGGGACGGCCAGGCGCGGGGCTTCCCGCGCGCAGCGTTCCATGGCCTCGGAGCAGCGCTCGCGGAAGGGACAGCCGATACGCTCGACGCTCGGCGAGGGGACATCACCCTTGAGGATCAGGCGTTTCCTGACCCTTTCCTGCGCAGGATCGGGGACGGGCACGGCCGACAGAAGGGCCCGCGTGTAGGGGTGGAGGGGCATATGGTTCAATTGCGATGAACTAGCCGTCTCCACGATGCGGCCCAGATACATGACTGCTATCCGGTCGCAGAAATACTCGACGACCCCCAGGTCGTGGGCTATGAAGAGGAAGGTCAGGTTGAATTGCCGCTGGAGATCCTTCAGGAGGTTGAGGATCTGTGACTGGATGGACACGTCGAGGGCAGAAACCGGCTCGTCCGCGATGATGAGCTTGGGCCCGAGGGCCAGGGCGCGGGCGATGCCTACCCGTTGGCGCTGGCCTCCGGAGAATTCGTGGGGATAGCGCCCTGCGAAGGACTTCGACAGTCCGCAGCTTTCCATGAGGGAGGTGACCCGCGATCCAATGGCACCTGGGTCGAGATCGAGTTCGCCCCGCCTTGCGAAGATCCGCATGGGCTCCGCAATGATGTCCCGCACCCGCATACGCGGATCGAGGGAAGACCAGGGGTCCTGGAAGACAAGCTGGAAATCCTTCCTGGCCCGCCTCAGCTCGGTGGGATTGAGGGCAGCGAGGTCACGACCCTCGAAGAGGACCTTGCCGGCAGTAAGCGCTTCGAGGCGGGCGACGGCCATCGCCGTAGTTGATTTACCACAGCCGGACTCGCCGACGAGCCCGAGGGATTCGCCGCGCGAAACCTTGAAGTCCACGCCGTCAACAGCCCGGACCCAGCCGACGCGTTTCCTGACAATTATGCCTTTTTCGACCGGAAAATATACCTTGAGCCCGCTCACATCAAGGAGGGCGCCTTCAGCTGCCATGGTGGTTCCCCCCGGCGTGCAGCCAGCACCTGACGGTCCTCGGGGCCCTGCCCGCCACCGCCACCACAGGCGGCCGCGAGCGGGCGCAGGCATCCACGGCCTTCGGGCAGCGCGGCTGGAAGGGGCAGGCCTCCGGCAGGTCCACAAGGTTGGGGGGAGAGCCGGGAATCGAGTACAGACGCTCCTTCCCCGTGGAGTCGGTACGCGGAATGGAGTCGAGAAGGCCCCTTGTATAGGGATGAAGGGGATCGTAGAAGAGGTCGTCCACCGTCGCCCGCTCGACAATCCTCCCCGCGTACATGACGCAGACCGAATCGCACATGCCCGCCACCACCCCGAGGTCGTGAGTGACCAGGATCACTGAAGTTCCGGACTGCGAGGAGAGGTCCCTGATGAGGTCCAGGATCTGGGCCTGGATGGTGACGTCGAGGGCGGTCGTCGGCTCGTCGGCGATGAGGATCTCGGGGCCGCAGGATAGCGCCATCGCGATCATCACGCGCTGCCGCATGCCGCCCGAAAACTGGTGCGGGTAATCCCCGGCCCTGCGCTCGGCATCGGGGATGCCGATGAGCCTGAGCATGTCCACAGCCCGCGCGTCAGCCTCGCGCCGCTTCGCGCCATGGTGGAGCCTGATGGCCTCGGCGATCTGCTTGCCCACCTTGATGACGGGGTTCAGGGAGGTCAGCGGGTCCTGGAAAATCATGGAAATGTTCTTGCCCCGGACGAGCCTGACTTCCTCTTCGCTCGCCGAAAGGAGGTCCCTGCCACCGTAGAGGACCCTGCCTGCGGAAACCTCCCCCGGCGGGCACTGGACAAGCCTCAGTATCGAGAGGTTGGTCACGGACTTCCCGGAGCCCGATTCACCTACAATACCAAGTATCTCGCCGCGGTGGAGTTCGAAGGAAACCTCCTCCACGGCGCGCACGAGGCCAGCACCCGTCCGGAAGCCGGTCACCAGGCCCTCGACCTTCAGTATGCTCTCCGCGTTCATCATAACTGCCATGATCTGCCTAGCCTACGTTCTTGAGCCGCGGGTCGAGGATGTCGCGGAGTCCGTCACCGAGGAGGTTGAAGCCCAGCACGAGGAAGACGATCGCGAATCCGGGATAGATGGCCGTCCATGGCGCGAGCACCATCACCTTCCTCGCAGAACTCAGCATGTTGCCCCAGGAAGGCCAGGGTGGCTGGATCCCGAGCCCGAGGAAGCTCAAGGAGGATTCGAGGAGTATCGAGACGGAAAGGGCGAGCGAGACCTGCACGATGATGGGTACCAGTATGTTCGGCAGGAGGTGCCGGTACAGTATGAAGCCCGGGCTTGCTCCATTGGAACGCGCCGCCCGGACGTACTCGTTCGTCTTGACACTCAGGATCGCCCCCCGGCTGATCCTTGCAAACTGGGGGATGTAGACGATGCCTATGGCGATGACCACGTTCCAGGTCTTTTCCCCGAGGATGGCCATGACAAAGATGGCCAGGAGGAGGGAGGGGAAGGCGAAGATGATGTCCGCAACCCTCATGATCCAGTTGTCCCAACGGCCGCCGAGGTAGCCTGCCCAGATACCCATGGTCACGCCGATGAGGGCCCCCATGGTCGTCGCCGAGAGGCTGATGACAAGGGACACGAGGCTCCCCTTCATGATCCGGGACAGGATGTCACGGCCGAACTCGTCGGTGCCGAAGACGTGGCCGGTCTTGAATGAGGGCTCTTCCAGGAGATGATCCGCGTCAATCTTGACCGGATCGAAGGGCAGCCAGAAAAAAGAGACAAGTATGACGATGAGGTACAGAAAGACTATGGCGATGCCCGCCATGGCGATGCCGTTTTTCGCGAGCCTCCTGGAGATCATGATTTCCTCCCGCTGTCATCGAGCCTGATCCGCGGGTCGGCCACTGCGTAGATCAGGTCCGTCGCAAGGTTGACGAGGACAAAGATCAGGGCTATGACGAGGACTATCCCCTGGATCACCGGATAGTCACGCTGGTAGATCGCGTAGAGCGCGAGGCGGCCCATGCCGGGTAGGGCAAAGACCTCCTCGATGACGATTGCTCCGCCCAGGAGATAGCCGGTATTGAAACCCGCGACTGTGATCACGGGGAGAATGGCGTTCTTCAGGGCGTGGCCGAGGATGACGGAGCGTTTTTTCAGCCCCTTGGCCCGGGCAGTGCGGATGTAGTCCATCTCGAGGACCTCGAGCATGCTGTTGCGGGTATACCGCATTATGACGGCTGCCAGTCCTATTCCGATGGCAAGGGAGGGCAGAAGGAGCATCTGGAGGTTGCGGAGGGGATCCTGGAAAAATCCCACATAGTTGCCCATGGGTATCCAGCCCCTGAAGCCCGAGAAAAAGAGGACCATCAGGGCTGCCAGCCAGAACTGGGGCAGGGAAAGGCCCAGGAGACCCACCACCCTGTTGAGGAGGTCCACGAAGGGATTGCGTTTCAGCGATGCCAGGATTCCCTGGGGTATGCCAAAGAGAAGGGCGATGAGGAGGGCCATGACGGTCAGCTCGAGGCTGAGGGGAAGGCGCGAAAGGATGTCCGGCAGGACTTCGCGTCCGGTACGGAGTGAGTAGCCGAAGTCGCCCTGGAGGAGGCGGCCGAGCCACTCGACGTAGAGGACAAGGACGGGGCGGTCTTCCCCGAAAATCCTTTTCAGTTCCACCATCTGTTCGGCCGTGGCCTCTACCTGGGTACCGAGGTACATTTGGAGGGCGGATCCGGGGATGAGGCGCACAAGGAAGAAGACAATCAGGGAAACCCCGAAGAGGACGGGGATCAGGGACAAGAGCCGTTTCGCGATATATCTGCCCACAGTCGACTCCGTTCCAGATCACGCGTGAAAGCCCACGAAGCGGTACGGCCGCCCCTTCCGGGACGACCGTACTAATTATTATCGATGTATCACTTGACCTGTGTGTAGGCGAGGTAGAAGAGGCTGCCGTTGCCGACCTGCCTGAAGCCGCTCACCCGGGGACCGAGGACATGGTTCTCGTTGGGGCAGTAGAGGAAGACCGCTGGCGCCTTCGTGGTCAGGAGGGACTGGAGGCTGTCGTAGGTCACCTTGCGGCTGCCTTGTTTGGTCTGCGTGCGGCCGAGATCGAGAAGCGTGTCCACATCTGCGTCCTTGAACATGAAGTTGTTCACGCCGCCAGTCGAGTGGAAGGTCCTGTAGAGGAAGCGATCAGGTTCCCCTGATCCGCCGCGGAGCTCGATCATCGCCTCGAAATCGCGCTTGCTCCATTTGTCGATATAGACGCCCCATTCGACGACCTCGAGCTGTGCATCGACGCCGATCTTCTTGAGCTCGTCCTGGGCAACCTGGGCGACGGCGAGTCCGCCCTCGTAGGTGGAGGCACAGGTGATCTTGAAGGAAAGGCCGCTGGCGTAGCCGGCATCGGCGAGGAGCTTCTTCCCCTTGGCGATATCCGGGGTCGCGAAGGGAAGTTTCGAGGGAGGGAGGGCCCAGGCAGTGGCGGCAACGGGGAGGGGGCCGGTGGGCTTGCCCATGCCGAACTCGGCAATTGTGAGGATCTCTGCGCGGTCGAGGGCGCTGGCCACGGCCTGGCGCACGCGGAGGTCGTCGAAGGGCTTCTTGGAGGTGTTGAAGCTGAAGATGCGCATGTTGAGGCCGGGCTTGCTCATCACCGTGACCTTGGAATCCTTGGCCGCCTGGCGGATGGTCGCACCGTCGTTGATGGTCGCCATGTCAAGATCGCCCGAACGCACTCCGGCATAAAGGGAGGCCTGCTCGGGGATGACGCGGAAGATGACCTTGTCGACTGCGGGGGCTCCCTTGTCGAAATAGTCGGGATTCTTCACCAGTGTCATGGAGTTGTCCGGAATCCATTCCTTGAGCATGAAGGGACCGGTGCCGCACTCGACCTTCTGGAGGTTGGTATTGGCCTCGACGACCTCCTTCGGGACGATGGCGAGGTTGTTCGAGGACAGACCGTCGAGGAGGGAAGGCAGGGGGGACGTGAGGTTGAGCCTCACCGTGTACTTGTCGACGATGTCGATGGACTTGATGACGGTGATGTAGGACCTGCCTGGCGAGGCGGTCTTCGTGTCCAGGACGCGGTTGAGGGTGTACTGGACGTCATCGGAGGTGAGCTCGCGTCCGTTGTGGAATTTCACTCCCGTCCTGAGGTGGAAGACGTAGGTGAGGTTGTCCGGCACATCCCATGATTCCGCCAGGTCGGGAACGACGGCGAAGGTGTCATCGTAGCGGACCAGGCGGTTGTAGAGCAGGTCGATGCGCCGCATGGAAGAAAATGCCGTGACAATGTTGGGATCGAGCCCCACGGCCTCCTGGTCGACACCGATCGTGAGGACCTTCTCCGCTCCTGCGGCGAAGGCCCCCGGCCCGGCGATGAGGGTCATCATCGCGAGGGCAAGGAACATGATCGTGAACTTCTTCATCCTAAAGCCTCCTGTCGAAAAAACTGAATGCGTAAGTCACAGCGTGATTGAACCAAGTATGACGGGATGCGAGGCTCCCGTGACCGAGGGAAGGTTGCCAGGCCTTCCCATGAGGGACTCATGGGCGATGAGCGCGAAGGCCATGGCCTCGCGGGCCTGGTCGGGAACCCCGCACTCCGCCGTCGTCGAGACACGGACGCCCCGGGGCATCCTTTCCTCCAGCATGTGGAGGAGGGTCGGGTTCATGGCCCCGCCTCCTGCGACGAGGACGCGCGAGACCGGCGTGACATCGAAGATGAAGTCCCTGTAGGCCGCGGCGATGGACTCGGCGGTAAAGGCCGTGGCCGTCGCCATGCTGTCCTCGAAGGAAAGGCCGTGCCTGGCCGCCTGGGCGCGGAAGGCCTCGACGAAGGCCCGTCCGTAGACCTCCCTGCCGGTGCTCTTCGGGGGACGTTGGGCGAAATAACTGTCTCCCATGAAATGGGCGATGACCTCGGGGCGGGGCTTCCCCTTTGCGGCGATTGCCCCGCGGTCGTCATAACGCTGGGCATTGCCTGTATGGGCGATCACGAGGGCGTCCATCACCATGTTCCCGGGGCCCGTGTCGAAGGCAAGGACCCCCTCGTTCGCAGCCCCGGCGGGAATCACCGTGGCATTGCCGATCCCTCCGATGTTCTGGACGATGGTCCCCTCGCTGGCCGAGCCGAACAGGAGGGCGTCGATGTAGGGCGCCAGTGGCGCACCCTCCCCTCCCGCAGCCATGTCGCGGGCACGATGGTCGGAGACGACAGGAATGCCGCAGCGCTCCCGGAGGACGGCAGCCGAGCCAAGCTGGAGCGTGCCCTTCACCTTGAAGCGACCCTCGGGCGCGCGCCCCTCAGGGGCGGGGAAATCCCTGGGAATAGGCGCATGCCACACGGTCTGACCGTGCATGCTGACGACATCGACCTTCGAGGAAGTCATTCCGGCAGCGGCGATCAGTTGCTCCACCGCGAGGGCATACCACTCGGAAAGCCCGTAATGGACATAGGTCAGGTCATCGATACGGGCCAGGGCCGGCGAGCAGAGCGCTTCCACAAGACTCCGGAGCTCATCCGAATAGGGAAGATAGACATGCCGAAGCAGTTCTATGGAGGGCCTGCGGCCGCCCTCTTCCATAATGCGAACCAGGGCGGCATCGACCCCGTCGAGGGAGGTCCCCGACATGAGTCCAATGAGGAGGTGCTCAGACTTGGATGCGTAGCGACTCCGGAAGCCGGTTTCGTCGCCGTAGTCACTCATGAGGCATAGCCCGCCTTATGGACATGAGTCTGGTACGGTTTTTGTGGAAACGCAAGCGAATTCTGAAATTATATTTCTTTACACCCCTGCTTTCAAGTGCTAGAATGAAATTGCATTTCAGCACACCGCTGCCCCTGGAGGTCTGGACCCACCGTAGCGACATGGCGCTACCTTGGGGAATCATCGATGATCGATACGCCGATTACGCAGGAAATGCTCGAGGGCTTTACCACAGAAAGTCGCAACGAGCGCTCGATGGATATAGACAGCAAGGACAGCATCGAGATCCTCAGGCTTATCAACGACGAGGACAAGACTGTTCCCCTTGCAGTGGAAAAGGTGCTTTTGCGGATTGCCGAGCTTGTGGATGATGTCGTTGCCTCCTTCCGAAAGGGTGGGCGGCTTTTCTATATCGGGGCAGGAACCTCGGGCCGGCTCGGTGTCCTCGACGCCTCGGAATGCCCCCCCACCTTTGGAGTCCCTCCCACCATGGTACAAGGCCTCATAGCCGGGGGAAACGATGCCCTCGTCCGCTCCATCGAGGGGGCCGAGGACGAGTGGGAGGGTGGCGTGCTCGAGCTGGAGAGGGTCGGCTTCGGAAAGGACGATGTACTTGTAGGCATCACCGCGTCCGGGCAGGCACCCTTTGTCCTTGGCGCCATGGAGC
>JBAXTA010000279.1:0-6054 GCA_037130415.1 Spirochaetota bacterium | reverse complement strand
GGGGCCACCGTCCTTCCGGAAGCACGCGAGATCGACCGCTTTTCGGAGGCAGCCTGGGATGCCGAGCTGGGCCAGGCCATCCATTTTGCGTCGGGCGGTCTTGCGCAGTACCTCCCTGTCTACTGGTTTCCCGCCCTCCAACGCGCTGTGTTTTCGGGTGGCAATACCGGGCCGATGGTCCGCAACACCGAGACTGGCCAGACAACCTGGTTTCCCAAACCTGTGTCAGCCATCAGGCGGGCCTATGCGGCAGCCTGGCCTGACTTTGACGAGGCCCGCCTGGATCTCCTTACAGGATGGACCAGCCCCTACGATGCGGTACCCTCGCCCGATGGGACCCTCATCGCGGCAGCCTATGGAAGCGCAGAAAAGCCTGCCGCGGGGAACTGGTTCGGGGACTTTTACTACTGGACCGTCGTCGTCCTCTTCGATGCGGCAACGGGGACAGTCATCGATGCGGTCGTTCCCCTTGCCAACCGCGACTTTGATTTCCGTTCGCTTGATGCCTATGCGCCCCTGGTGACAGAAGCGCCATCGCGGTCCATGCTTGCATGGGCTCCCGGCGGAGCGGCGCTGTACGCCTGGATGTTCCAGATGAATGGAAGCGGTGTCGATGGGGCGGGGGTAGGAAGCGGTCGGCCCCGCATCATCCCCCTGGCAGCGGGGAGCCGATCCTTCGTGTCCCCGGACGACGCGACAGAGCTTCCCGCGAGGCCCTTGGCATGCCCCTCCGGCCCGGTCTCCCGCGATGGTTGCGCCTTGGTGCTTTCGACATCGGGAAACACGACGGCTATCACCATCAAAGACTTTGACCCCGGCAGCCTGCCAGCCTTTGTGCCCTTCGATGCGGAAACCTCAGTGTCTGTCCCCGCTTTCCTCGACCGCTATGGGGGATTCCGCTACTGACTGAGGGCTGCTGGCTGGGGCAGGGACGAGGATCAGTACAGCCGCGGCAACGACATCCCCTTGAGCTTCCGGTAGAGCGAAAGCGCGTAGGAGTCCGTCATCCCCGCAGCATAGTCCACGACCCGACGGAGGATGTCATAGCGCGTGTCGCCCGGCAGGGGGGCAATCGCAGGCAGGATGTCGAGGATGGTGGCTGACCTCACCCCGCGCTCGGCTTCAGCCTCCAGGGCGACAGAAGCGAAGATGTCAAGGAGGCCTCCAAGGACCTCGAAGCCCGCAACCTCGATTTCAAGGACGGGGCGGTCGCGGTAGATGCGCTCGAGGCTGAGCGTCCTGATCGCTTCGAGGACACCCGCGCTCGGTATGCCTGTAGCCAGGCTGCCGCCGTAGGCACCTTCCGCAATCGCACCTACATGGTCGCCGAATTCCTGGGCACACTGAAAGACAAGGCTGTTGATCGCTTTGGCACGGAGGAAGGCCATGCGCTGGTTGTCATCCTGTCCCGCCTGCCGCGCGTCGGGAGTCAAGCCTTCGGGATTGGCCGAGGCGATCGAATGGAGGAGGGGTTCGACCTCGGCGAGTCGGACGATACGGAGCCGTACCGCGTCCTCGAGATCGATGATGAGGTAGCAGATGTCGTCGGCGGCCTCAGTGAGCCAGGCAAAGGGGAAGCGGCTCATCGCGAAATCTGGCAGGGGAGCGAGCCGACGCGAACCGAATGTATCCAGGATCCCCTCGAGAACCGCCTGCTCGCTGGCGAAGGTCCCATATTTCTTCATGTCGCGCCGGGCTGCATGCACTGGTTCCGACCAGGAGTCTACGAGGGCAGCCCGGGGGTACTTTGTGAAAGCCGCGATGGTGTTTGCAGTCAGCCTGAGGTCTGGGGAGATGCGAGAGATCACACGGAGTCCCTGGGCATTGCCCTCGAAACGCCGGAACTCCTCCGCCTCAAGGGGAGAGAGCCCCGAAAGGATATCCGGCCTGCTGCGGAAGAAGGCCGAGATCGCGTCTTCACCTGAGTGGCCGAAGGGCGGGTTGCCGATGTCATGGGCCAGGCAGGCAGCGCGCACCAAGTCGCCAAGCTGCCGCGATTCCTCGCCGCCCCAGCCGTTCCGACCCTCAAGTACGCGTTCGCCGACAATGCTGCCCAAGGACCGCCCAACAGCGCTCGTCTCGAGGCTGTGTGTCATCCGGTTATGGACAAAGTAGCTCTCAGGCACGGGGAAGACCTGGGTCTTGTCATTCAAGCGCCTGAAGGCTGTCGAAAAAATGATCCGGTCCTGGTCACGCTCGAACTCGGAGCGGCCCTTGGTGATCCGGTTGTCCGCGAAACGCGGCACGAGAAGCTGTGCAAAGTCCATCTGGGGGAGTATGCGCAATCCTCATATGGTCCACAAGCACGCTATTGCAAGGCGAAGAGGGGGACAGACACCATTTCCTGAAGTTCTTTATTGACTTTATTTATCGACATGACACACTATCAGCTGATATGGAGGCGATTATCGTGCAAAAGACCAAGGTTGCCTTTGCGCCTTCCGTTCGAAGGCTGCCACAGTACCTCCATATCATCCGCGCCTCCCTTGCGGCAGGAGATGCCTTCATCTCAGGCACGGTAATCGCCCAGGAGCTCAACCTCGAGCCCATCCAGGTCCGAAAGGACTTGGCCATCACGGGGATTATTGGAAAGCCCAAGAAGGGCTACCCGGTGCCAGCCTTGGTCCAGGCCATAGAGCGTTACCTGGGCTGGGACCAGTCCCACATCGCGCTTCTTGTCGGAGCTGGAAACCTGGGTTCTGCCTTGGTCGGATATCCGGAGTTTGCCCGCCACGGACTCAACTTCGTTGCCGCCTTTGACACTGACCCCGGCAAGATCGGGAAGCAGATCCATAAAGTCACCATTTACGATATGGCAAGGCTTGGCGAGATGGCGGGCAGTCTCAAGGCCTGTATGGCAGTCCTTGCGGTTCCTTCCCCCAGCGCCCAGGCCACCGCCGATATCCTGGCAAAAGCAGGCATCAGGGCCATCTGGAACTTTACCAACATCAAGCTCAAGGTCGATTCTGAGGTGGTGGTCCAGCGTGAGGACCTGTCCTCGGGCTTTGCCATACTCTCGGTAATGATGAACACGCAAAACACCTGCGGTACAAAGCCAGGGCACGCGAAAGAGGACTGATCTCCTCCCGTGCCCGGCCCCTCGGCGAAGGACCTTGAGCAGGCCGGGTTTCTCCGGAACCGCGTAGCGAAAAACGAGAAACGCCTGAGGAAATGGGCACGGAACGCTGGCATTTCAGCCTTCCGTGTCTATGACAGGGACATCCCCGAGATACCTCTGGCCATCGACCTCTTCCGGAGCACAGGCGAGATGGATGGGAGGGGAAGCACCGTCCCGGGCGAGGAGCACGACTGCCTCCTGGTCGCGCTGTACGAACGCCCCTACGAAAAAGAAGTCGAACTCGAAGCGCAATGGCTTGCCCTGATGGCACAGACGGTCGCCGACTGCCTTGGCGTAAACAGGGAACTAACCTTCACAAGGCAGAGAAGACACCAACGCGGGCTTGCCCAATACGAACGGCTCGGCTCGGGACGTGCCGAACGCATCGCAGCTGAAGGCGGTCACCGCTTTATCGTGAACCTTTCGGACTACCTCGACACAGGGCTTTTCCTGGATCACAGACCGACACGGAGCCTCGTGGAAGCCGCCACAGGTGGGCTCCGGGTGCTCAACCTCTTTTGCTACACGGGGAGTTTTTCGGTCTACGCCGCCGCAGGAGGAGCCCGTGAGGTCACCTCAGTCGATCTCTCCAACACTTATTTGGCATGGGCTCGCCGCAACCTCGACCTCAACGGATTCAAGGGCCCGGCCTTTCCCCTGGTTCGTTCGGATGTCCGGGCCTTTCTTTCGCGGGCGAAGGATTCGGGCAGGACCTGGGACTTCGTCATTGCCGATCCGCCAACCTTTTCCAACTCGAGCGCCACCGAGAGGGACTTCGACGTGAACCGGGACTGGCCTGAATTGCTCGCTTCCTGCCAGGGAGTCCTCTCCGAGGGTGGGACAGTCCTTTTTTCGAGCAACTCGCGGAAACTCAAATGGGACTCCTCGCTGGTTGAAGGGCGCATCGAGGATCTTTCTGAAAGCTGTCTGGGCCCCGATTTCCGCGACCGCAGGATCCGCAGGACCTGGCGGGTCACCACTACATCGCATAACTTTTTATCGAATGGCTGAGGAATCTGGCATGGATGAGGAAATTCTCACGACATGTTTTTCTGCGGCAGGGTTGTATACTGATCCTGACAGCAGTAAGCTTTAAACGAATCTTTCAAGGAGGAGAAGCCTCGATGAAGAAACATGGTGCGCTACTATTGCTTGCGTCGATGTTCCTGGGATCACTTGCCTGGGGGCAAGCCGATCAGCCCACTCAGACATTCAAGGCGGGCTTGAACCTCGGAACAGAAGTGCTGATGACCGGGTCGGGCAGCACGCCCGAGTCGTGGACGATCATGGGCTTCCAGCCCGACCTCGCCTTTGGCAAATTTGGCGTAGGGGTCAATCTCACCTTCCACTTCCAGATCTATCCCGATCCCGTGCGCTACAACAATGAGCCCTTTGTTTTATGGACGGGAGACTGGGTGCCGACCAACACCAGCCCGACCTTTACCGACTGGCTTGCGCTCTACATTCCCAAGCTGATGTACGTCCGTTATGGACTCAAGGGTACCGATCCCCTCTTTGTGAAGGTTGGATCGATCCCGGATTTCACCCTCGGCAATGGCTTTGTCATGGGCAATTTCTCCAACATGAGCAATTTTCCCCAGACTAGGATTTCCGGCGTGGACTTTGGCCTTGACGGCACGATGTTCGACTTCCCCTACCTGGGCATGGAGCTTGTCGTCGACAACCTCGCGCGCTTCGATGTCGTTGGCATCCATCTTCTCGGGCGGCCCCTGGTCTTCATGGACAATCCCATTTTGAAAGGCCTGTCGGTCGGCACAAGCGTGGTCACCGACCTCAATCCGGGCCTTTATGGAACGACCAAGCCCGCTTCAGTCACCGTGATGGGTGTTGATGCACTCATGCCCCTGTTTTCCTCGCCTGTCGCTTCGTTGGCAGGTTTTCTTGAAGGCAGCATCGAACCCAAGAGCCGCACGGGCTTCATGATCGGAGCGGGGGGCAAGCTCCTGGGCATATTCAGCTACGGGACCCAGCTCCGCATCCTCAGCCCAGGATTCATCCCCACCTACTTCGACGCCAGCTACGACCTCAACCGCGAGGCGAAAGCCACCATCGTAAGCTCTGCAGCCCTTGCCAGCGAGAAGGCCGTTTTGGGCTGGCTCGCCTCCATCGGAACAAACCTTCTCGGCGACAAGCTTGTAGCCAACGTCACGCTCGACGGCCCCTTCAGCGGTGACCCTACCGCAACGGCACAGGCAGCCTGGCCCCACCTCCGAGGCGTTGCACGCCTCGCTGACGGCCTGCTGCCTGGCGTCTTCGCAGACGCCACCTATGAAAAATACTACATTGGCAAGGTAAAGGGTTTCTTTCCGGACCTGATAGACCCGACCGATGCCATCGCCGGGATGAACATCAACTATACGACGGGCGGGACAGTCCTGACGCTCATGTACAACGCCAAGTGGGTGGACGCGAATGGAATCCCGGAAAAGACTGACTGGAAGGTCAGCTCGAGCATCCAGGCTGCGATAAAGTTCTGAAGTCAGGAGGAGGAATCTCAATGAAACGAATCTTCATCATACTGGCGCTGCTGACAGCCCTCCCCTTGGCCATGATGGCACAGGCGGCTTCAGCAAGCGCTGGCGGCCAGAAATTCACCCTTGAGTTTGTTAGCGGAAAGGACCTCGTCGTCAAGGCAGCGGATGGAACCAGCCTTTCGTACCCCGACGGCATCGGGGAAGGCGACACCATCGCTTCCGGTTCCACCATAATCACGGGCAAGGACACCACGGCTGAGTGCAAACTCTCGCCCAACGGCTCCATTGTCAAGATCGGCAAGGGAGCGACCTTCACCGTCAAGGGACTTGCGGCGCAGACAGGCGAGAAAAATGCCTTCAAGGTCGCCGCCGGCAAGGTCAAGACCATAGCGGCCAAGGGCAGCAATATCACGGTCAGCACAAACACGGCTGTGTGTGGAG
>JBAXTA010000278.1:0-6089 GCA_037130415.1 Spirochaetota bacterium | reverse complement strand
GGCCCGTGCTGCCGAGGTCAGCCCAGGCAAAGCCCGGAGCCCCGATGGTCTTGCCGAAAAAGGCTGCAATGCGCTCGGCGGTTCCCGGAAGGTAGGGATGGATGAGGACGGCGAGGTCGCGGAGGACGTGGCAGAGGTCCCCGATCAGCGAGGCGGCGGCGGCCGGGTCGCTCGTGCGCGTCTTCCAGGGCTCGCCCGCCTGGAAGCGCTTGTTGGCAAGGTCGGACAGGCTGAAGATGGCGCGGAAGGAGTCGCGCAGCTCGGCCCTGTCGAGGCCCCCGGCTATTTCCTTTTCAATTGCTCCTGCTTTTTCCCAGAAAGCGCTGTCCGGCGTGCCCTGGGGCACTGCACTGTCGTAGTAGCGGCTGACGAAGGCCAGGGTTCGGTTGACGAGGTTGCCGAGGTTGCCGATGAGCTCGCCGTTGACCCGCTCCTGGAAATCCGCCCAGGTGAATGTGTAGTCGGCGCGCTCAGGCCGGTTCCAGAAAATGTAGAAGCGCCAGAGATCGGCCGGGATACCCGACTCCATCGCGTCGGTCCCGAAGACTCCAACACCAGCGGATTTGGAGAACTTTCCTGATTCATAATTGAGATATTCAGTACTGGACATATGATGGAGGAGGGTCCAGTCCTTGTCCGAACCCAGGAGGCTCGAGGGGAATACGACCGTGTGGAAGGGAATATTGTCCTTTCCTATGAATTGGTACAGATCCACATCCTTGGGCGACTGCCACCAGGACTTCCAGTCAAAACCCCTTTCGTCGCCAAGGCAGGCGGTCATGGAGACATAGCCGATGGGTGCGTCGAACCAGACGTAGAAGACCTTCTTCTCGAAGCCGCCCTTGGGTACGGGTATGCCCCACTTCAGGTCGCGGGTGATGGCGCGGGGCTTGAGCCCGTCACGTATCCAGGCCCCGGTCATCTGGATGGCGTTGTTGGCCCAGAAACCGGTGACTGAGGCCCGGGCTATCCAGGCCTCAAGGATGGGGCCGATGGCGGGAAGGTCGATGTAGAGGTGCTCGGTCTTCCTCGGGCTCGGCGTTGCCCCGCAGCTCGAGCAGCTGGGCTCCTTCAGCTCGGTCGGGTCAAGAAGCTTGCCGCAGGACTCGCACTGGTCTCCCCGCGCTCCGGAGTAGCCGCAATGGGGGCAGATGCCCCGGATGTAGCGGTCGGCCAGGAAGCGGTCGCAGGGCGTGCAAAAGAGCTGCTCGATGGTTTCCCTTCGGATGTAGCCCTTGGCATCGAGGTCGAGGAAGATGCCCTGGGTAATCTCGGTGTGCCTCTGCGTCGAGGTGCGGCCAAATATATCGAAGGCGATATTGAACCAGGAGTAGATGTCCCGGTGTATGGCGTAGAAGCGGTCGCAGAGTTCCTTGGGCGTGATGCCCTCCTCCGCTGCCCGGGTTTCCGTGGCTGTGCCGTACTCGTCAGTTCCGCAGATGTAGAGGGTCTCGACACCCCGGAGCCGCGAATAGCGGGCAAAGACATCGGCCGACAGGACCTGGATGAGGTTGCCGAGGTGGGGGACGTTGTTCACATAGGGGAGGGCCGAGGTAATAAGGCGTCGTTTCATGGTAGGCCAAAATACGCGCGCTCCGAATGGGGTGTCAAGAACGAGGTGCGCCGCGGCTAGAAGGAAAGCGTACAGCCCAGTGAAGCCTCCGCGCTGAGGTGCAGGGTTCCGGCTCCGTCCCTTCCCTCGGCAAACTTGAGCTTGCCAAAGGCTGCAAAGCGATCGGGCACCGATATGCGCGTTTCCCAGGACTCGGAAAGAGTTATCTCGGGAAGGGGCAGTGCCCCGTCGCGGCGAGATCCCTTGAGGCCCGCATCAATGCCCAGGGTTTCCACCGCACGGGGCTGCAAGGAGCCGAGACTTCGAAGCCAGGCAGAATCGAGGGCCGTTCCTGTGGAGGACAGACCCGGGGCAATCTGCGGAGAGACAAGACGCCAGACTGCCAGGAGGGGCGAGTCAGGAGGCCGGGTCGAGAAGTCACAGCCAGCCTTGGCTGCCCAGGAATAACCGCCCGGATCGGCAGAGAATGAAGCCGACTGGTTGGCAACAATCCTTTCGCCTACTGCTTCGCGGCCCCCCAGCAATGCAGTCAGTGCCGATTCATCGACCGACCAGGTGTTGAAGCTCCCCGAACGCGGAATTTCGAGACTGGCTGCGAGGTCAAGCTGGTACTCATCGCTGGCGTAGCGCTTGAAGACCGGGTAGGCGCCACGGCTCCCGTACAGTTCGATGGCCGAAAAGCCAAGCTTGCTTTTCAGGGTCGAGAGGTCACGAAGGGCAATGCCATCGCTCGACAGTTGTCGATTGAAGGAAAAGCCGACAGCCGTCGGGATGAGGAGTTCGAAGGGGGAAAGCCCAGGTTCACGGAGCAGCGATATGCCAGCCTCTGGCACATAGGCTGGCATATCAAGAGCGGAGCGCGCGGCCAGCGAGCTCAAGTCTGGACCCAGGCTTTTTTTCGAGAACTCGGCGAAGGGAAGGGCAGTCCAGGGAAGGCGGAGGGTTTCAAGAAGCTTCCAGCCGCCTGAGGCAAAACCCAGGAGGGTGGCATCGGAACCAGAGCGTTGATCGGAAAAATAACGCTGATACCAGGGCGTGACCGTCCATCCCAGAACGGAAGGGAGGGGAAGCTCGAACCTCAGCCTAAGCTCATCTTTCCTGAAGGGGACAGCTGTCAGGGCGGAAGCCGATGTAGCGACAAGCGACAGAAGCCGCGTCCCGGATCCGAGCCCAAGGCCAGCCTCGGCTGCAATCCTGCGTGCCACGACGATGCCCCTGCTTTCCGGAAGGTACCACACAAGGCTCTCCTTCCAGGTCGATGCATAGGTGCCCGCCTGAATCGCGGCAATGGCATCTGAGTTCTCGGAAACCTCCAACTTCGCATCGACAAGGGAAAAGAGGCCAGCCTTTGCGATCCACAGACGCGCCAGGCTCCCTGCGCCGCCAGAGTCCGCCAGATCCCGGGTAGCACTGGCTTCGGCGTTGGCCGCGACCCAGGGAGAAGCCGCGAGCGCCGCCCAATCGCGGCGGGAGAGGGCCCCCGTCACAGGATCCCAGGAAAAGCGGTCGCCCAGGCTGAGGGGCAATTCCTTGACCTCAAAGCCAAGCTCGTGCCAGCCCCTGAAGCCGAGCCCGGAGCTGTCAGCCATGCCCCTCAGGCCAGCCTTCACTCCGAGGGGACCCAGCTGCGTGCCCAGGGAGAGGTCACTGTCTATCCAAGAGGAGTAAGCCAGTGAAGACCCAAGGCCTGGAACCAGGGCTGAGGCCATCCCGCCTGCAAACGAAAGCCGCGAGTCCAGGCCCGTAAGAAGGGCCAGGCCGAAGGGAGCCAGGCTGGCAGAGGCATCGCGCCAGGACAGGGCGGCCGAAGCCTCAAGCGAGGCATCAGGCCGGGCTTCGACAAGGGTCAGCTCATCGATCCCGATGACCGCCCCGGCCGGGAGGCCGTGAAGGGCAAGGACAAGCCTGCATGCGTCCACGACGAGGGGGTCGACTGCGGCAACAGCCCCGGAAAGGCTCAGCACAGGTCCTGATTCGCCTACCTGGATGCTCGTGGCCAGGGGCCCCCCGTAGCGCAGGCGGACACGCGTCCATCCCTGTCCGAGAGCCGAAAGGGGTATCTCGAGGGAAAGGGCAGTGCTGCCACCTGATCCCGTGTCGAGGGAGAGGCTGAGGCTGCCGCCCTGGTTTCCGCCAGAGTGGACGGAGAGGTACATATCGAGGTAGTTAAAGGCTTCGAGCGGAGGCCGGGAGACTATTTTATAGAGCGCGATGGAGCCACCGCAGCTTGTCTCGATTCGCAGCGACTTTGAGACGGCGCCTCCCGGGTGGAGGATGGCGGAGCTCTCCGGCCAGGCAGAGTCAAAGTCCGGCATCGGCGTTTCCGAAAGGCTGAAGCCCTGGGGAAGGGACCCGCCTTCGGGATAGAAGGAGGTCGAGTAGCTACCCGCCGCCTCGAAGCCCTCGATGCGAAAGCGTCCCGTCGATTCGCGTGTCCCCGCACGCGCCTGGCCCCCCGCTGAGTACTCAAGCTTCCCCCCTACCTTCCGAATGCCCAGGGCCAGGCTGAGCTTTGCTGGATCGCTGCCTCCTCCCTCCGCGAAGCCAGAGCCGGGTATGCCCAGGTGTCCATACAGGGCTGTCCATGCGTCAGAGCCAGGACCAAGGTCGAACTGACCGACAAGGCCTCCGGTGAGGGCGCCGGCCTTCCGCTCCGAGCTCTGCCTGAGCCAGGAAACCGTGATGGTCTCGGTGGGATCGATCCGGCGTCGCAGGCTTATGCTTCCCTTCGCCGCATCGACATCAAAAGCCTGGTCGGGAACTCCATTCCGCAGGACCTCTATCGATGCCAGGAGGGCATCCTTGTCTACCGTCATCTCTCCACCCGCTGACCGGGCCAGGCAGACGATCTCGAAGCCGTCGAAGGAACTGAAGCTGCCGCCAGCCTCGGTGGGGAGCCGGGTGTAGAGGTCGGGAACGAGGCTCTCGAAGGGCCGGGGGTCGGGCAGGGCATCGGCGAGGGACTCCACCCGCATCGTCGTGCCTTCCTCGGCCACTACCATAAAACGACTGTCGCGTCTGCCTGAGGCCCGGTTCCGGACGTACAGCTCATCCGATGAGCTCTGACCCGCGTAGCGTGCAAGAAACTCCAGGTGGCCAGGAGCCTGGGCTGCGTCGTAGACCACCATCGAGGGCATCGAGTCAATGCTGAGATCCGCCAGGGTCAGGCCATTCCAGGAAAGGGCTATCCTCGACTCGGCCCTGGAATCGAGGGCGAGGAGGGTCCCGGCCTCGGTTATCCGGTATTCATCGCGGGAAAGCCTCCGCCAGTGGCTCCCCCCGCTGTCGAGAAGTCCACCGAGGAGGCTCTCTGCATAGACACTGAGGCTCGACACGCTTCCCGAGGGGAGCACAAACCAGCGTCCACGGATATAAGCAGCCGGCGCGACAAGGGTCTCGGTGGATTCCCCTCCGCCGAGCCAGGTCTTTGAAACGCGCTCGGCCTGGTCATAGCGAAGGAGGGAAGCAGTCCTGATTCCCCCACCCTCGGCGGTCACCATCGCGCCAAAAGAACCCAGGCCTCCAGTACCTATTGCTACATAGGGTAGATCCTTGAGCCCGATGCCGGTCGTACCGATGCGGAGTTCGGACAGGGTATCGCCCTCCAGTCCGCGGTAGCCGAGGGCAAAGCGCGAGGCAGCAGCGTCGGGGCTGACCTTCGCGTCGACAAACCAGTGCCTGTCGTAGAGGAAGGAAAGGATCAAGTCCGGCGTCTGGCGGAACAGGAGGGGCTGGACCTGCCCGAGGGTGAGGCCCTGTCCCGGTGGGATTGTAGCCTCCACCGAGGACAGGAGCGAAAGGTCCCAGGAGCCACTGGCAAAGATCTCGGAGCGACCCTGGCTGCTGGCGAAGAGGCTGGTTGGGGCCTCGACAGAAAGAGCCCTGATGGCTGTTGCGGGAAGCTCCTGCAAGCTTGCCCCCAGCGTGAGGACGAATCCCATCGCGAATGCGGCGACCAGGCGGCTTGCCACTGGCCTCAGTCTTGCTATGATGACGGGTGGCGCGTGCCGGATTCCCGGGCGCAATTTCCAGCCGGGGAAAGGAACCATTCCATGGTCGTCAGCCTCATCCAGATCATTTTCGAGATTCCCGAGTCCAGTTCGCTCAAGGACAAGCGCTCCGTAGTGAGCTCCGCCAAGGAGCGCATCAGACGCAAGTTCCGCGTGTCCTGCGCCGAGGTAGACCTCCTCGATTCCCTCCGCTTTGCGCAGATCGGAGCGGCGCTTGTATCCAATTCCCGTGAATTCGGCGAGACGGTAATGAACAGGATCCTGTCCTTCGTGGAAGGGGAACTCGCCTTGAAGGTCCATGATTCCCAGATCCATACCGAGGTCTACTGAGTTCCATCGCCGGGATGGAAGGGATTGCCCCCGGGCAGGCGCCCGCGGAGGTTCCTGCCGATGAGCCTGGCGGGTCGCGGTGCAGCCTGCCCCTTCGCCAGGCCCTCAGCCTCGAGACTGAAGATGACCTGCTCGAGTCGTCCCTTCCTGTTGTCCTTCTCGAAGAGCTCCCCCTG
>JBAXTA010000277.1:0-6100 GCA_037130415.1 Spirochaetota bacterium | reverse complement strand
GGAGGGGGTAAACAGCACCTTCCATTTCACGCTGCCTTCAAGGCCTGGGGCCCCGGCCCCGGCCTGAGATCCTCTCAGGGGCCGAGCCCGTGCTTGCCCTTCATGAGGCCCGCGATTTCAAGGAGGCGCTCGGGGTTGTTGAGGCCCGGGTCGTCAAGGACGGCTTCAAGGAGCTCTGCCAGCATGCGGCCCATCACCGGGCCACGGGGGACGCCGATGTCCGCGAGTTCCTTCCCGCCAATGGCGAGGTCCTTGAGTCCGAGGGTCGAGTCGGAGGCCAGAAGATCCTCGACACGGGTACGGAGGGCCCCGAGGTTTCGCCCGTCGGTCTCGACGCCGGCCATTCCCGAGGCGTCGGCGCGGCGCAGGGCGTAAAGCCCCTCGAGGCTTTCCCTGCCGACGCGGGCGACGAAGCGGCGCACCGCCCCATCGGACCATGAATCGTCATAATTGAACATATGTTGGGCCACGAGGTGGACGGCCGTGTCGATGGTGGCGTTGGGATAGCGGAGGCGCCGGAGTACCGCTTCGGTCATGGTGGCGGAGATCTCCTCGTGACGGTGGAAGGTGGGCACCCCGTCGGCTCCGATGGCCTTGGCGCGGGGCTTGCCCAGGTCATGGAAGAGGGCTGCGAGGCGGAGCTCGAGGCCTCCCTTTGCAGCGTCGAGGGCCAGGAGGGAGTGGTCGAGCACGTCGAAGAGGTGGCTGCCCTTCTGCTCTACGCCACGTCCCTCGACAAGTTCGGGAAGGATCGCGGCAAGGATGCCCGTTTCTTCGAGGATGCGGAGGCCCCGCGAGGGATTCGGGGACAGAAGGATCTTTGACAGCTCGTCGCGGATGCGTTCGGGGGACAGCGATTCGACCCGCTCCCTCCGCAGGGCCATGGCAGCCAGTGTCGATGCTTCTATCGCGAAGCCGAGCTGGCTGGCGAAGCGAGCGGCACGGAGGACACGGAGTCCGTCCTCGTCGAAGCGTTCCGAGGCTTCACCGACAGCGCGGATCAGCTGCGCGCGGAGGTCGGCCGCCCCGCCATGGGGATCGACGATCCTCCGATCGAAGGGCTCATAGGCCATGGCGTTGATGGTAAAGTCCCGCCGCGCAAGGTCCTCCTCTATGCCGACGCCAAAGCGCACCTGGTCGGGGTGACGGCCATCGCTGTAGCCTGCCTCGGCACGGAAGGTCGTGGTTTCGATTTCCTGGCCCTTCCACAGGACGGTCACCGTGCCGTGCTTGATGCCTGTCGGTATGACCCGCCTGAACAGCGCGACAACCTCCTCAGGCCGGGCGTCGGTGGCGGCATCGAAGTCGCTGGCCCTGCGTCCGAGGAGGGAATCGCGGATCGCCCCTCCGACGAAAAAGAGGGAATGCCCGGCTTCCCTGAAGACCCGCGCGAAGTCGAGAAGCTCGCGGGACAGGGGAATGGGCGATATGACGGGGAAGATGGCCATTCCTACGACATTCCGTGCTGGTTGAAGTATTCCTCGAGGATGTGCATGAGTTCGGCGGAGAATCCGATGACAAGCTTGCTGCGTTGGACACCGGTGGGGAGCCTGGTCGTGGCATCGATGGTCCCCGACACGGAGAAGCGGTATTTCAGGAAGAAGAGGTCGATGACTACCTGCTCGCCGACGATCCTGTCGGGCGAGTTCATGGATTCGAGGAAATCGAGGCGGTTGGAAGCGAGCGAAAAGAGGGCTATCTTCGCCTGCTCCCCACCCTTGCGGAGGACCGCATAATTATTGTAGCCGAGGCGCTTTGCCGTGGTCGGGCTGATCTGGATGAACTTGTCCTTGTAGTCGCCGACCTCGACCTTGAGGCGCTCGACAAGGTCGAGGTAGCGGCCCAGGACCTCCGCGAGGTCGGGGGGCATCGGCTTCCACTCGAGGACTATCAGGGCTATTCCCTTCTTGTCCTTCATCGGGCCGATGGCGTTGACGGTGCAGCGGGCAAAGACCTTGATGGGCTGACGCTCGTCGGGGCGCTGGACTTCCAGTGAAAGACTGGCTACGGAAAGCCGGAAACGCTGGAAGAAGCTGATCTCGTCTACCGAGAAGGAACCAAGGAGGATGGCCCGGGTCATCGAGAATTGCCAGGGGACGGTGACGAGGCTATAGGTGTCGAGCTTGAGGACAGTCTGGGATTTGATCACGCCAGTGTTCGAAAATGCGAAGGGCGAAAACTGGACCGTTGCGTCGGGATATTCCTCGATGTAGTTCATTCCACGCCTTCCTGCGTCCGCTTGCGATGACTATTGCTGGGGTGAGGGGCTCGGTCACGTGCGAGGCCGGGAACCAGACCGGCAAGAAAGATGGCTGGCGATTTTCCTATCAGGGCATGTGTCGTGCGAAGGCTGGAAACCCTGCCCTGCGTTATGGATTCATCCTCTGATCCTATGTTCTTTGCGACGCAGAGACGGGTCTGGGGGGAGAGGCAGGCCAGGCAATCCTCAAGGAGGTGGTCATTCCGGTAGGGCGCTTCGATGAAGATCCGGGTAGCCCCATCCTCGGTGATGCCCCGGTCGATGGATCGCAGGGCAGTCCTGCGGCCCTCCCTGTCGGAGGGAAGGTAGCCGAGAAAGGAAAAGTGTTGGCCATCCAGGCCCGAGGCGGCCAGGGCCAGGAGGATCGAGGAGGGACCGACGAGGGGGATCACCCGGATGCCCCGTTCGTGGGCGAGGGCTACGAGGGGAGCACCGGGATCGGCGATGCAGGGCATGCCTGCCTCTGAAATGAGGCCGAGGTCCTCACCCGCGAGGGCAGGCGCGAGGAGGCGCTCGACATCCTCGATGGCAGTGTGCTCGTCAAGGATCGAAAACTCCACGAGTTCGAGGGCGGAACGATCGAGGATGGCCGACAGGAAGCGCCATCCGGCACGCTCTGCCTCGACGACAAAACGCCGGAGAGTCCTCACGCGGTCCAGGGTAGCGGGGGGGAGGGCTGCCTCGGGGGAACCGGGAGCTATCAGATTGGGAATGAGCCAGAGGCGGCCCGGTGAGGGGAGCATGAAGCTATCGTAGCTTGCCAAGGGCAAGGTCGGCCATCCGGGAGAAAAGGAAGGCGGCGTTGGAATCCAGCTCATTGGCGGCTTCCCGGTAGTCTGCCACCAGGTCCCCGATTTCTTTCGTCCCCAGTGGAAGGCTCGAACCCTCAAGGCGAGCATCGAGTTCGGGGAACCTGAGCCCGCAGCTCCCACCCATGGCGAGGCGGAGGTCGACGAGGTAACCCTTATCGACCTTGGCCAGGGCTGCGAAGGTCCAGGTGTCATCCCCGGGCCAGCCAGCCTGGCCAAGCTTCCTGACCATGAGGAAGGGCCAGGAATCCACGGGGACGCGTAGGCGTGAGATCACCATGACCGGGGGGAGGGCGGGCCTTCCTGTCTCTCCGATGAGGCGGTTTACGTTCATCCAATGGCTGCCCGAGGGTTCCCTGATTTCAAGCAGGGCATCGAGGCAGGCAAGGGCTGCCCACGAATCCATAAAGCGCTCGCGACAGGCAAGGTTCCCACCCAGCGTTGCGAGGTTCCTGATTGTCGGGTTGGCAATGCCGGCGATGGCCTCCCTGAGTATCGGGGCTATCGTTCCCTGCCTGAACGCGAGGATCTCCGTGAGCCTGAGACCTGCGCCGAGTTCGACAAAGCGCTCGGTGCGGGTAACTGTCCTGAGTTCGGCCACATTGTCCAGGAGGGCGATGGAGGGCGGCAGGTTGATGAACCTGGCGCCTTTTTCCCTGAGGATGCCGGTGCCTCCGGCGAAGAGGAGGAGCTGGGGATTTCGCTTCAGAAGCTCGATGAGCTCGGGGATACTGGCGGGCAGGTGGACTTCACTTGCGAACACGGGCGTACAACCTTCGGTCTTTCGCGTCAGCAGCGGCAAGAGCCGCCCTTAGGGTGGTTTCGGGGTCCGTACAACGGCACTGCACCGAGGAAAGGGCATCGATGATCTCCGCCCGACCTGGACGCGTCTGGCCTTCGATCGCCGAGGCGATGGCGAGGATTACTCCAGCATCGCAGAAGCCGCAGGTTTCAAGTCCGACCTCGCGGATTCCCTCCTCGACGTCTTTGTATTCGTCGGTCTGGACAAAGCCCTCGATGGTAATGATCTCCCGACCCCTGACCTTGAAGGCAAGCACCATGCAGGCGGGCACAAGCCTGCCATCCATGACGACGAGACACTTGCCGCAGGTCCCCTTCCGGCAGTCGGCCTTGGCCCCGTGGAGGCTGAAACTGTCACGGAGGATGTCGATGAGGCGGTCACCTGACCTAGCACGGAGGCTCACGTCCTCGCCGTTAAGGATAAAGTTGACGATCATGGTTCGGATCTCGCACGGAGCGCCGGCTCGGCATGGAGTGGCAGGCTGGTTATTGGCGCGCCGAGAGCCTGTGAAGCAGCGGAAAGGAAGGCCGCAGGGATGCAATGGAAGGGGAGCTCCCCGATGCCTCGCAGTGGTGTCGCACGATCGGGGTTGATGAACTCGATGGCTACCGGCACGAGGCTCTTCCGTGTTCCATGGGAATAGGAGTAGTAACCTGAGTGGAGGACAGCCCCTGACTCGAACATGACTTCCTCTCCTGCGCTCGCCCAGAGCGCATCAAGGCTCGCAGCACGGAGGGATTTCGCGGCTTTTTCGGTAGACAGGATTTGGCCGCCGTCAATGCAGAGCCAAAGGCCCGTGGGGCGCGTCTCCCCGGTAAAAGAGTTGATCTCGACTTCGACCACGGCTGCTGCCCAGGCTGCATTTACAAAGGGGCTGCCCTCCATGCCGGCCTCGGTCCAGGTGAGACCACGTTCGACTCGCGCCGAGGCCTTGGCCGGGATGGGAAGGGGATCCCGGAAGCGACGTTTCCTGATGGCCTGGCAAACCCGGGTGACAAGCCTTCCTGAAACCGAGATCGAACGAGACCTGATGCCAGGTCCCGAGGGCGGGGCGAGGTCAGTGTCGGGGGGCATCACAATGATGTCCTCGAGGGGGAGGGAGAGGATTCTGGCTGCCTCGCTGCGCCAGAGGGAGGAGATGCCGCCGTCGGGAGGGGCGCAGGTCGATGAGATCAAGAGCTTCAGGTCCTTGTCGAGGACTGCCTCCATGGAATAGTTGTCACCAGGTTCGTCCGAAGCGAAGATGCCGTCGGACTGGAAGGCGAAGGCGTAGCCTATGCCCCTGAGAATGCCGGCCGAAGTCCCGCGTTTTCTGAGCAATTCGTAGGATGCGTGGCGGCGCCTGAAATCGCTGGCGGCGGCAATGCGACCGCCGATCGCCCGGATGGGAAGGTCCACGCGGAGCGCTTCGCCCGAGGGATGGGACATGCCCCGTGTCAGGACCTGGTCAGACATCCAGGAGATGGGATCCTGGTCTATCTCTTCGGCAAGGCGGGTGGCGAGGGCTCCGGCAGCAAAGAAGGCGTGGGCTGCACCAAGGCCTGCGAAGGCCCCTGCTGGAGGTGTGTTCGTCCTGACAGCCACAGCCTCGATGCGCAGGTTCGGGCAGTTCCATGCCCCGATCATGGCAGTCCCCGCCTCGACGAGCATGGCCCTGGCGAAGGCTGCCCCCGCCCCGATGTCGAGGGTGATGCGGGCGTCAATGGCCGAAAGCCTGCCGGCCGAATCGAGGGCAGCCCGCAAGGTGATGATCACCCGCGCTCCCTTGGGACTGTACAGGAAATCTTCCTCGCGCGTGAACAACACGCGGGCTGGCTTGCCGGCAGCGCGCGAGGCGAGGGCAGCGTGGCAGGCGAGCATGGAGGGATACCAGATTTTGCCATCGAGATGGACCCCAAGAAGGGTTGGGATTACGCGGACCTGTCCTGAATCCGAACCCAGGACCGAGGCGACACAGTCCCGTACGTGCGAGGGCCACTGCGTCGCGGTGCGGACAATCACGCGGCCCTGGGCTGACCAGGCTATCGCGCCCTGGGGCTCGCTGTACCAGTGCTCGAGGGTGCTCGACCTCCAGGTGTCTTCGAGAAGCGTTGTAGCCTGCGCGCAGGCTACGTCTACATCGCCGCGAGAAAAGGAGCGCTTCGCGATCACCGAGGAGCTTGGGCTTCCCGATCCATCGAGGATGGCTGGGAGCTCCTCCCACTCAACCGAAGCCAGCGCGGCAAGTTC
>JBAXTA010000276.1:0-6121 GCA_037130415.1 Spirochaetota bacterium | reverse complement strand
CTCTTACGGAATGCCCTCCGTTTTGCATTGTCTGGGAATGCGCGATCAGGCAGGCCTTGCCAGCCGCATTTCCCGATGGATCGAAGGCCGTAGTGCTTTCGCTGGTTTTTTAAACGTCGCTGCTGCAGGGGAGGGTTCAAGGCCCTCGGGAAGGTCAGTGAAATGCCAGATCAGCAAGAAAGGCACATGGTCACTCATCCCCAACAATCAAGGCCTTTATATTCCCCAGTACTTGTTCGAATGCTTCAGTGTCGCACTTTTCGATATAGCCGATATCCCGTACCGTCCACTCGAGGCTTTTTACCTGGTCGGAAAGGACCGAGCCCTTGACTTTCTTTCCCTCGATCCGTACCTCGAAGGGATATCCCTTTTCTGTACTGGTTATCGGGCACACCAGAGCCAGATGGACTTTCTTGTTATACGCCCTTGGGGAGAGGATGAGCGCGGGCCTCTTTCCCCTCTGTTCATGTCCAGCCTGGGGCGTTGAATTGAGCCACACCAGGTCTCCCCGATCGGGAACGTATTCCTTCTTCATCATGCTTCATTCCCGACCGGAGTTCGGGCGGTGCTTCGTGTAGGGCTCACCCCGATTTATCTGCCCCGAATAGATACGGGACCAATTGTCAAAGAACCTCGAGGGAGGGGCATCCTCCGCTCGGATCTGCATTTCAATCTGGAAGTCCCGTTTCTCGTTGTCCTGTACCCGTACATCTACGGAGATTTCCTTGTCGTCCCGGAACTCCGCGAGATGGTAGGGATTCAGGATGGTAATGCGTTCTGCCCTGTGCCTGCCGATGAGGGGAAGCAGGTCGTTGAGGAAATGCAAGGTGAGTTGCGAGTTCTTCTGGTCTGCAAAAAATGCGCTTGAAAACTATATCCACGATGGGCTTGATGCCAATTACCATGGATCACCTCCGCTACTGATACGCCCGGAGGGTGGGTTTCTGATTGCGAATGCTGGGAAAAAAAGACCGGGAAATCCTGTTTGCCGTGGCAATAGGACGCGTCTAGCCAGGTTGACTCAGGGTTCAAGGTCCAATGCGATCCGAAGCGCATGATTGAGCTGATCGATCTTTTCGTCCGACAGGTGACCG
The DNA here is from genome assembly GCA_037130415.1 of Spirochaetota bacterium. Lineage (GTDB taxonomy): Bacteria > Spirochaetota > Spirochaetia > Treponematales > Rectinemataceae > CAIJMU01. Next base: position 5,027 of record JBAXTA010000276.1, on the reverse strand, counting down.
AGGTAGTCCGTCAACATGGACTTCGGAATGCTGACGAGTTCATCGCAGTGGATCGAGCTGTCGTGTTTCAGCCCCTCCGAAACCCGAAAGAGATCCCCTCGTTTCAAATCGGTGACTGGTAGGCAAGGACATCCATCGCCTCGCCGTTGAGCACCACACTATTTTCGTCCAGCAAGGCGAGATCCCGACGGTTCCGCAGGTCCCGGTTCAACAACTCCACGTATCTCCTAACTGCCTTTTCGATAAAATCCGATCGCGCCCCGAGGGGCGCGAGCTTGTCGACTTCCGAAAGGAGTTCGGACGACATGGTGATTGAAGTCTTGACTTTCATGCTTCCGAGTATGCCACCAAGGTGGTATGAAATTAAGGGTGGACAGCGATATCGATCCCTTGGACAGGCCCCTAGGGTCGTATCCCGCCTGAGTTTCCTGCCTGTTCGGAGGCTCAGTCCCCATCATTGTCTTCAGGGTGGCATATCCCTCACATGAACATATGAACACATGTTCATGTGTTCATATGAGGGGATATGTTTCTTCCGCAGCTCGCCGCGGGCTTTCGGGTCCGCGGGACCTATGAGCGGGGGGAGGTCTGACCCTCACTTCCCCTTCTGCTCCTGGATCATTGCGAGGATCTGAGCCGCGTCGGGGGCCTGGGGCCAGACTTCGAGGTACTTCTGGAAGGCCTTGACCGCCTCGGCCGGCCGCTTCAGGTCGTAGGCGAGGACTATCCCGCTGTTGCGGTTGGCGTTCGGATGCCTGGGATTGACTGCGAGACCCTTCTGGTACTCCGCGAGCGCCCGCTCCGACTGGCCGATGCTGCGATAGCAGGTGCCCATGTCGGTGCGGACATCGACATTGGAGGGGTCAAGGTCGAGGGCGCCCTGGTAGGCAATGATTGCCTCCGCATAGCGCTTGGCATCCATTGCGGTATTGCCGGCTTCGATGAGGGCCTCTTTTGTGGGTGCTGCCGCCGAAAGGGACGGGAGGGGCTGCGGCGCTGCGGTGCTGGCAGGAGTTGCGGCAGTAGAGGCGGCGGGCGTCACCAGAGGCTGGCTCTGACTGCGGCTACAGGCAACCGCAAGCGTGAGGCAGAGGAAGGCGGCGGCAAGGGGAACAAGGCTTTTCATGGAAGGATCCTCCGTGGGCGGGGCTCTTGACCCCACTTCCCGCTTATCATCCCGGATTTTGCAGGATTGTCCAAGGAGAGGGGCCCGTAGAGTCCGCCTGACCGGGTCACCGCAGAACCCTCTTCGAGCCGCCCTGGTGCCATCTCATTTAACCAATGGTTTCCTCCTCTGCGCCGCAACCTTGATCCTGACAAAATGTCGAAGTGTGTAATGTTGTCTGCTTTCAAGGAGCGATGATGAAGAATCGTGCACTCAAGGGGCTCGCCATTGGCGACCTTTTCGCCAGGGTCCCTATCGTGCAGGGTGGCATGGGCATCGGCATTTCCCTGTCCGGCCTTGCCGCAGCGACGGCCAATGCCGGCGGCATCGGCGTCATCGCGGCCGCGGGTATCGGGCTCTTCGAGCCGGATGGTTTCACCGACTTCCTCGGGGCGAGCATCCGCGGCCTTCGCCGCGAGATACGCCGGTCCCGCCAGCTTTCACCGGGAATCATCGGTGTAAATATCATGGTCGCCCTCCGGAACTTCACCGACCTGGTGAAGGCCGCGGTTGAGGAGGGCGTCGATGTCATCTTCTCCGGCGCGGGCCTCCCCATGAACCTTCCGGAATTCACCAAAGGCACGCACACCAAGGCAGTACCAATTGTTTCTTCAGCCCGGGCAGCGGCCCTGATAGCCAAGCGCTGGCTCGACAAGTACGGTGTGCTCCCGGACGCCTTCGTCGTGGAGGGTCCGAAGGCAGGCGGCCACCTCGGCTACAAGGCGGAGGACCTTGCCGACCCGGCCTTCAGCCTCGAAAGGATCGTCCCCGAGGTCGTTGCGGCAGTGAAACCCTTCGAGGAAAGGTCCGGCCATCCCATTCCCGTGATCGCGGGCGGCGGCATCTACACCGGCGGGGACATCCGCCAATTCCTCGAGCTCGGTGCCGCGGGCGTGCAGATGGCTACCCGCTTCGTGGCGACCGACGAGTGCGACGCGTCATCCGCTTTCAAGGAAGCCTTCGTGAATGCCAAGGAAGGTGACCTTGCCATCATCAAGAGTCCCGTGGGGATGCCCGGCCGCGCCATCCGTAACACCTTCATCAACGAGGTCGAGAATGGCAAGAAGCAGCCCTTCTCCTGCCCCTACCACTGCATCGTCACCTGTGACTACGAGAAGGCCCCCTACTGCATTTCCCTGGCGCTCATCAATGCGCAGAAAGGCAGGCTTGAGCATGGCTTCGCCTTCGCAGGCGCCAATGTAGGCAGGGTCGACCGCATCGTTCCCGTCCAGGCTCTCGTGGACGAGCTGGTCGCTGAGTACGAGAAAAGCGGGGACTAACGGGCGATTCCTGCATGGCCAGGCTGGGCCTCCCCCTCAGCCCCCGAGGAAGGTACCCTCGTCCAGCTGCCTGAAGGCCAGATCCAGCTCCGCCTGGGAATTCATCACAATTGGTCCATGCCAGGCCACCGGTTCGCCCAGGCCCATCCCTGCGCAGAGGAGGAGGCGGAAGGGAAGGCTGCCCGTGGCGCGCAGCCTCACCGAGTCGCCTTGTCCGAGGAAGACGATACTTGAGTCCCCCACGACGGGACCCTCCCCGATGCGGCCCTCCCCGCCGAAGACGTAGACGAAGACCGACTTGCCCGGCTCCACGCGGTGGCGCAGGTCAGCCCCAGGAGCGAGTTCGAGGTCAAGGTAGTCGGGATTGGTCACAATTCCCTCGACCGGACCGGTGATCCCTTCGAAGGCACCGGCGATGACACGCACCCGGCTGCCGTCGGCCTGCACGCGCTCTGGGATAGCCGACGCTGCGATGTCCTGGTAGCGCGGCCCCATCATCTTGTCGCGGGCGGGAAGGTTGGCCCAGAGCTGGAATCCCCCCATGCGGCCCCCCTCCGAGCCCACGGGCATCTCCTGGTGGATGATGCCCCGGCCCGCGGTCATCCACTGGACTGCCCCCGTACCAATTACTCCCTTGTTTCCAAGGCTGTCCTGGTGTTCGACCTGTCCTGCGAGCATGTAGGTGATGGTCTCGATGCCGCGGTGCGGGTGCCAGGGGAAGCCCCGCTGATAGTCGGCGGGCCTGTCACCCCGGAAGTCGTCGAGCATGAGGAAGGGGTCGACACGCTCGCTGTCCCCGTGTCCGAAGGCGCGCCTGAGCCTGACGCCTGCGCCTTCCATGGTGGGCTGGCTCTTTCGTATGAGTGCTGGTTCTCTGTCCATTGGGGAAACGTACGAAAAGCAGCCGCCTCCGGCAAGGAGCCGGGTCGGAATAGGATCCTCAACCCGCCTTTTCTACCGAGAACGCGATCGCCTTGAGGTGGCTCTGGTTGATGGAAAAGGACACGAAGTAGATTCCAGGCCGATGGAAGCTGACGCCGTTCAGCGTGAGCACGATATTGGAGGCTCCCATGAAGCTGTGGCGCTCGCCGATCTGGAAGGCGCCCTTCATCTCGGGGACGAGGTCCTTGCCCTCCTCGTCGCGGATGCCGAAGCGGAATTCCTGTTTTCCCGCCTCACCCTGGTCGAAGGCGACCCTCGCGGCTATGGAAAACGTGCTCATGTTATGGGAAAAGTCGGCGACGCGGAGCGTGTCGAAGGTGCCGGTGATGCACATCTTCCCGTTGAAATCCTCGGCGAAATCGCAGAGCGTCAGTATCTGGACGTCCATGCATCCATGATAGCGGCTCCGTGCCGGCTCGTCCATCCAGATCTGGATTGCCCATCATTCCCTTGTCCGGCCGTGGCTGCGCCGTGTATCCTCGATGCCGATGAAAGAGCAGGAAGTCCCCACAGCGGAGGGGCGAAGCGTGACCACGATCCACCCCCTGGGCAAGGAGCTTGCCGGAGAGGGCGGAAGCGCGGCGAACCTTCCCTCGCGCGGGGAGGCTCTTGCCCTCGTTGAGGGCTGGCTTTCGGGCATCGAGGGGAACAGCGGCTGGGGTGGTCCCCGCATCAAGCATAGCGACGACGGGGTTTCCTCCGGGGTTCCCGACATGGCCGCCGGGGTACCCGAGGGCCCACACGACAAGCCGCTTCAGGAAACCCGCCATGAGGTGGACCTTGTAGCCGATGCCGAGGCTGTCGCCTCCTGCGCGCGCTGCAGGCTTGGCTCGGGCAGGCTTCACGCTGCCTATGGTGAGGGTGTCATACGGCCCATGGTCCTGGTTGTCGGCGAGGGACCCGGCGCCGAGGAGGACAGGCTGGGCAGGCCCTTCGTCGGTCCTGCCGGCCAGCTCCTCGACAGGATGCTCGCTTCCATCGGCCTGTCACGTGATACCAATTGCTACATTGCCAACATCGTGAAGTGCAGGCCGCCGGGAAACCGCGATCCGGCGACGGACGAGAGGGAAGCCTGCCTGCCCTGGCTCGAGCGACAGATCAGCGTCCTCGGACCAGGCTTCATCCTGGCCCTGGGCCGCGTCGCGGCGGGAACCCTCCTTGGCAGCGAGGAGGGTATCGGCAGGCTCCGGGGAAAATGGTTTGAACGCAAGGGAATTTCCCTCCTGGCTACGTACCACCCGAGCGCACTCCTCCACGACGAGTCCCTGAAGAGACCGGCCTGGGAGGACCTGAAGGCCCTCAAGTTCCGCCTCGACGATGCCTTCCCTCCGGGCTGAGCATGGAATCCTGAGCATGGAATCCTGAGCATGGCAGCCTTCGTCGAGGTCGCCTTCGACATTCCCCTGGCGGGGACCTTCACCTACAGGAACCTGGCCGGGGACAAGGCCGCGGGTCTGGGCCTGCGTGTCGCGGCACCCTTCGGACGGCGTGAGCTTTCCGGCTACGTCGTCGGAGAACATGATAGTTGTGACCTTCCTGGCGCGCAGGTCAAGACCATCTCGCGGCGCATCGACTCCGAGGCCCAGGATTCGGGAGAAATCGTGCATCGAGGACCACGTCCGCGTCCGCCGGGACCCCCC
>JBAXTA010000275.1:0-6149 GCA_037130415.1 Spirochaetota bacterium | reverse complement strand
CCAGGTGGACGACTATCCGAACACCACCTTCCAGGGAGCTTCGCTTGTTCAGGTTCTTGAGCATTTCGCTGTCGAGCTCTGGTCGATCCCAGAGCTTGGCCTCCTGGTCCCATTCTCGAGCCCTGAGTTCACTCCGCGAAACAAACGGTAGTTTCATCGCCCCCTCCCTTCGACCTATCCTGGCAAAATGCAGAGCTCCATATCAAGCCCGCAAAACGATAGCCATGGTCCTGCCCAGTCGCAAGAGGAAAAGCGAAGCTTGATGGGGCAATCACCGCTATTTCCGCAAGCGATTGTTCCGAGCCGCCCAATTCCCGCAGGTCATTGCCCCTGAATACCCCATCCGGCCAAAAAGGCTGCGGGACTGGGCAATGCCCTTTACCTCGGGCTTCATGATAAGTATTGTTTGCAACATGGAAACACTGTCAGACCTCCAGAAGCTCCAGCATTTCAAGGAAGAGATCAGGACGGAATTCAACCTCCTGACCATGCGTTCAAACATGCTGGTTACCTGTCAATCGTTTTTAGTGGTGCCCTTCGCACTGCTGCAAAACGCGGCGTCATATCCTGTGGTTGCAGTCTACGCCTACCTGATTGTCGCTCTCGGCATCTTCAGCTCCGCAATACTCATCAAGCCTCTCCAGGCCGCCCACCTTACCATTGATCGCTGGCTCGTAAAGCAGAGGGCCCTGCTGAAGGACTCCGAGGTTCTTAGGCCACTTGCGCTGGACAGGGACCTTATTCCCGATGTCGAACGAGATCCGTCGAAGGATAGGCTGCACAGCCAGAGTCTCGCCTTTTCGGTCTACGGACCCTGGTCTTTTGTCGTCTTCTGGATTCTCATGTGCTCCTGGTCTACCATCCGCCTGGTATTGAAGCTCTAGTTATGAGAGTTCGGAGTCGGCGGATATTGCAGGGACCTTTGGAAAACGGCCGGAAGCGAAGCTCATGGAGCGAGGCCCGGAAGCTCACATCCCCAAAAACCGCGAATGGAGGCTCTTCCGCCACTCCTTCTTTTCGCCCTCTTTTTCCCACTGGATCCGGCGCTTTACGACAAAGGCGGCTTCTTTCCCGTCCTTGAACTCCACGATCGCAAAAGAGCCGGAACCAAGATAGACGACCTTTTCTCCAGGGCCAAGGTTCTCGGCGGCGCTGATGCGCTCATACACGCAGTCAAAGTGGGCAGGCAGACCCGTTTCTCGATCCGAGCCGAGGGCACTCGACAAATCATGGACGGGCTTCTCACAGATCGGGCAGATTGGCGCATCGGCTCGCACCTGGCCGATGAAGGACTCGCGGCGCTCGCCCCCCGTTTGCATGACCCGTTGCGCGGAATTCTGCCCTGATCGAGGCCCTTTTCCGAGACGCTTCCGCTGACCGCCCTTTCCCTGGTTTCCTGCCGGGGATTCCTGGGATTGGCGATTGGAGCCGCGATCCTGGGAAGACCTGTTGTCGGGAGCCTGTGGGGACTGTCCCAAGGAAGGAGGCTCGGCAGGGCGCTGTCGCTGCTGTTGTCCATTGGATGCAGGCATCTGGCCGGTCGTGAGACCGCGCGAGCGCTGCTGCCCCTGGCTGCCGCGACCAGGCTGACCACGCTCCTGGCGACCGTCCCGGGGCGACTCCTTCGAGGCGGGCTGGCGCTGCGGAGAAGCTTGTCGGCCCCGTCCATCGCGCCCATCCTGCGGACGCCCGCGATCCTTGCCACGGCGGCCGCCCTGGCGGTTTTCGGGCGAAGCCTTGGGCTCGCCCTGCGGTCTGCCCTCCTCGGGCTCCTTACCGCGTCGTTCGTCTGCCATCGGGATATCCTTCCACGAGCCTTGCGGATAGGACGGTCGCAATCCTGAGGATGGCGCCGGCCAGGTAGGCCTCGTCTCGCAGCTTTTCCTTGAACTCGGCGATGCGCTCGACACCACCGTCCGCGGCCCCGCCTGCGGCCCGCCTTCTGGCCCTGCCCGTCATGATTCTCCCGTGAAAGCCGATTCGAAGCGGCGGACCACTGTGCCATCCCGCAATAGGAGCACATCATAGCGGACCTGCGCGCTACTATATTCTCGATTCCGTGACAGGAAGATTTTAGACGTTTCGACGATCCGATGACGTTTCCGTGACGAAATTGCCCGAGAAAGGTCCTCGGCGCCAAAAACAGACCAGTTCTTGACTTCTACAAAGCAGACGATCCCCGTTTTTTCTGCAATGAGATCGATCTCGCCGGTCTTCATGCGGAAATTCCTTGAAAGGATGTGATAGCCCTCGGATTCCAGAAGGGCTGCCGCAGCGTCCTCTCCCCTTCGCCCAAGCTCGACCCGGGGAAGGTCGGAGCCATGCATCACGTGGCGGCTAGCTCGCTCGGATCAAGGGCGCGCGCAATAAAGATAGCCTTTTCGGTCAGGAGGTCGATGATTTCGCCCGACTCCCCCTCGGAGCGATGGCCGAATTCATCGACCATGATCCTGAGCTTGGGCCTCAGCGGCGCTTCGGGATGGGTTTCGATGACACGGGCGATGGCTGCGCTGTTCAGGAGGACAATGGAACCAAGGGGGTAGATGCCCATGCTCTTGATGAAGGCCTTGAGGATGTCAGGATCGAAGCGTCGTGAATTGTCTGAAAGTATGGTCTTCATCGCAGCATAGCCGATCATCGAATGACGATACGATTTCGTGCTCACCATGGCTTCGAAGGCGTCTGCGACCGAGACTATGCGGGCCAGCACATCGATGTCGTTGGCCGAGCTCCTGCGGGGATAGCCTTCGCCATCCCAGCGCTCGTGATGCTGGAGCCCTATCAACCCCACATCATCGGGATATCTGAGTTCTTTTGTGATGACGCGGTACGACAAAAGGGGATGTGCTCGGACCTTCTGCCCCTCTTCCTCCGTGAGCTTGCCCCTGTTCTTGACGATGTCATCAGGAATGCGAAGCATCCCGGTGTCATGGAGGAGGGCTCCAGTAGCCAGATAGGAAAGCCTGAAGGGCGGCAGCTTGAGGGTCTGTCCGATGACAAGCGCCAGTATCGCGATGTTTATGCCCGAGCGAGCAAGGCTGTCTTCCTTTACAGCTGATCCAAGAATCGCCGAAAGCGCAACCTGGTATTCTTCGCGGACCAAGGTGAGCACAGCCTGGGTGATCTGGTCGATGGATTTCGGATCGACCGGCTCAGCCTTCTTGACCTGGTCAAAGACCTTGGCGAGCCGATCGACGAGATCTATATATCGACGATAGAGATCGCTGGAGCCGGCGAATTGGGTACTCGACATGGCATCGGAGGCGCTTGGGGCAGCCGCTACCGGCTTGGCGACAACGAGGTCTCCATCGGTCATGACATAGGCAACGCCCCAGCGCTTGAGGATGTCGAGATCCTTCTGTCGGACTGCTACATTGGCTGGCACAAGCAGGCTTGCCTTATCGACATGGACATCTTCGCTCCACATCGAACCTGCCTTGATGTCAGCCAACGCAATACGATTCTTCATGGTTCCTCAGCTGCCTGAATCCAGGCGAATACTTTTGCGAGAACTTCATACAACCCAGGGGGCACGCAGGTTCCAAGGTCGAGGGGAAAAAGAAGATCAGCACATCCTTTGTCACTGACAACGGGGATCCCACATTCAGCAGCCATTTTCAACATGGTTTCCGCCATGCGTCCCTCCGCCTTCGCGACGACAAAGGGAGCTGGAACATCGGCATTGTAGCGAAGGGCCACCGCCCTGTCGCGCCGTTTCAACACTCGCTCAGGCATCTGCATCAACTCCTGGAATGACAGAGGCCTCGCAATCTGCCTCTATCACCATCAATTCGCAACCCGAAGCAGCCAATGTACTGCCAAGCGGAATCCAATCACGCAACTTCCCGTCACGTGGCGGCCGGATGCGAAGCAGCAAAGTTTCGCCTGCGCGAATGGCGAGGGAAAAACCCCAGAATGTCCCGCCCTCGGGAATGCTTCCCTCCGGAAGAACGGTAAACCGCCCTTCCATCGACAGGGGCAACCCCAGTACACCCCTCCACTGTAAGCGAAAGCTTCCCTTGAACGCAATTGACCCCAGCTGGAAAGAAAAAGGAACAAGGACTTCTGGGTCGACTGCGTTCAGCTGATTGAACAATCCAAGCAAGGCGGAGTCCCCATCCTTGCGGGAGCAAAGCATGGCCAGCATTGCAGCCACATCGGCAACAAGGGAATCCTGGCTGTCATCGCCCTTGTCAGACCGCCTGAAATCCTCGTCACTTCTCCCTTCTAAATCCCTTCCGTTCTCGAGCGCCATCAGCCTGTCGACTAGGGTTGGCGTCGCCCCGAGTCCCTTTGCTTCGAGCCTGCACGCCATCGCGGAGCGCTCCCGTTCTTCGCCGGGAATCCCTGCAACCGCTACCCGCTTCACCCGCGCGAGGCCCGCCGCGTCTGGTACAAGAGCTCGGGTCAGCCAGGCTTCCGCAGCCGTGATACCCGCAGCGTCCTGACTCATTCCAAGTCCCAGAAGCAAGTGGGCAGCGAGGCTAGCTGGCAATACTGGCACCATGCTTGCAGAAGCCCTGCCATCAGGGGGAGCAGATAGATGGAGCCAGATGCTCGACCCAATCGCAAGCGGCCTGGTCGTGGGTACCTTGAACTCGAATCCTTGGGCCCTCAGCAGGGCCTGTCCATCCGTCGCTGGTCCGACAACGCGGGCCAAAACAGAAACGCCGGCCTGGAAGGGAATTCCAGCTCCGGCGCTCACAGTCATAGTCTCTCGCCCATCGCCTCGACGGAGGGGCGCAGCAGCTGGGCCCGTCGTTCCGATGGTCGGCATGGAACTTAAGCCCGGGGGACAGCTGCCTTGGCTTCTACCTTGCGCGTGGGCAGAAGCTCCTTGATCTTGGCAGCCTTGCCGATCTTTGTACGGATATAGTAGAGCTTGGCGCGACGCACACGGCCGGCCTTGACGACTTCTACCTTCTCGACACGGGGGGAGTTCATGGGAAAGACGCGTTCGACACCGACTCCGTAGGAATTCTTGCGGACCATGAAGGTGCGGCCGAGGCCTGCGTTCTTCATTGCAATACAGAGCCCTTCATAGATCTGCACGCGTTCGGTCTTGCCTTCGATGATCTTGAAGTGAACCTTGACGGTGTCGCCAACCTTGAAGTTTTCAGCATTTGGCTTGAGTTGCGGAGCCTGGATTTTCTGGATGAGGTTCATGTATCTCCCCCTTCGGTGCTTATTTCCCTGAGCAGGTCGAGGGCTTCCTTGGGAAGGCCCCCGGTGGCGAGAAGTTCGGGGCGGTACGCCAGGGTTTTCCTGAGCTGTTCCTTGAGCCGCCATCGAAGGATCTTCGCGTGATGACCCGACGTGAGTACGTCAGGGACTTTCATGTTAGCATAATCAGCCGGGCGTGTATACTGGGGGTACTCCAGAAGGCTCGGGCCCCGTGGTCCAGCATCGTGTGAGTCGCCGGCCGAGCCTGAAAAACTCTCCTCCGCGAGACTTTCGCCAGAAATCACTCCCGGGATCAGGCGGTACACGGCATCGACGAGAACCATCGCCGCAACTTCGCCGCTTGAAAGCACATAGTCGCCGATGGAAACCTCGTCATCGACATACTTGTCGACAATGCGCTGGTCGATCCCCTCGTAGCGCCCACAGATCAGGATGAGTCGAGCCTCTGTCGATAGCTCGCTCGCAAGGGCCTGGTTGAGAAGCCTCCCCGAGGGCGTCATGAAAACGGTCCGTGCCTCCCCTGCCCCCACTGCATCGAGGGCCATGCCCAGCGGCCCCGGGAGCATGAGCATGCCCGCTCCTCCGCCATAAACCTCGTCATCGCATTTTCGGTGCCTGTCGATGGCATAGTCCCGTATGTCGACAAGCTCGTACTCCACGAGGTTCTTCTCTACGGCCCGTTTCATGATCGAGCTTTCAAAGAAACCAGTGAGGATTTCGGGGAAGAGCGAGAGGATGGTGATCTTCACTCGAGTATCCAGGGAGCGAGCAGCACAAGGCGCCCGGATTGAAGGTCAATCTCGCCAATGAACTCGCGCCGGAAGGGGACAAGCACCGTGCCTGAAAAACCTCGGTCAATCTCAAGGAGGGGATCGGCTCCCCCCTCGCAGATCGCGAGCACCCGGCCATAGCAGCTCGTGAAGGCTGGATCGAAAAGCTCAAGGCCGATCAGGTCGGCTATGTAC
>JBAXTA010000274.1:0-6215 GCA_037130415.1 Spirochaetota bacterium | reverse complement strand
AGCCTGCGTCGCTCCCAGAAACGATGGACTGGCTACCCTGCGCTCCCCTGCCCTTCCAGCGCCGGTAACCGTGGACCTCCGGGACCCCGGTCCCCGGCAGGAGGAAACAGGGACCACAGCTGCCCTTCTGCGGGGTGTTGCGGCTATCCTGGCCCAGAGCGGGCTCCGTCACACTGGGTTCGATGCACAGGTAGATTCCACCGTGGCTGTGGGCTCGGGACTCTCGAGTTCGGCCGCCATCGAGTGCCTCCTTGGCGTGATCATGGCCGATCTTGCCGGGGTTTCCTTGCTTCCCACGGATATCGCGAAAGTCGGGCAAGGCGCCGAAAACAAGTGGTTCGGAAAGCCCTGCGGCCTCATGGACCAGATGGCCAGCGCACAGGGTGGCATTATCGGCATCGATTTCCGTGACCCTGCCGAACCCCTGGTGACGCCCCTGTACTTCGACTTTGCTTCTGCAGGTTACGACCTGTACGTGGTCCATACTCGGGGCAGCCATGCTGACCTGACTGCCGACTACGCGGAAATTCCGGCCGATATGCGTGTAGCTGCAGCATTTTTCGGGGCAGCCAGCCTCGGAGCTGTCGATCCCGCGGAGTTCGCCGCGCGGAGCGCGGAACTGTGGCGTGCCGTGGGCGACAAACCCTGGCTCCGGGCAGCACACTTTTTCGCGGAGACTGACAGGGTCCCGAAGATGATTGGAGCCCTCAATGCGGGTGACATGCCGGCCTATCTCACTTTAGCCAGGGAATCTGGCGACTCCTCCTGGCGCCTCCTCGGCAATATCGATCCGCCCAGCCAACCCCGCAACCGGAGGATCGCAGCGGCCCTGGCCGTCTCGGAACGCTGGCTCAAGGGAAACGGCATGGTGCGCATCCATGGAGGAGGCTTTGCCGGCACAATCCAGGCCCTCGTGCCAGATGATCTTTCCGATAGTTATAAGAATTTAATGGAATCCTGGTTTGGACAGGGTTCAGTCCAGAAACTGCGCATCCGTCCCATCGGTGCCACACGGATTCTATGAAAGGAAACTGAATGAGGGACCTCGGGCCTGCCATCGCAGGCATCATCGATTCCTGGTCGGGTCCCGGCGGTGTAAACCATGCGGCTCGTCCAAACCTGCCCTCACGCGACGCAGTCCTCCACGCATTGAGCGACATCGAAGATGCTGAGGCAGCATGGAAGGGCGGTCATGCCGCGAAATCCCAGGAGGAAGTGATCCTGGCCTATCCCAGGCTCGAGGCCATGGTCGTCCAGCGCTTTGCCCACTATTTCTGATCGGGTTACCATCTACTCCGGAGCGACAATCCTCGGCGGCGACACCCTGGTGGCTGCGGACTCGGTCATTGGCGGCAATGTCTGGCTTACCCATTCCGTTCCGCCCTTTTCTCGGGTCAACCTTCCGGAAGGTGAGGCGCTCCGGATCGAGCAGCGCACATCGACCGGCCCATGAAGCTTGCCCATCGGGTGGCTTGAAAAAGGATCCGGAGAGTTGCATAGTACATAGTACATATGGACGGTGAATGGTTTTTCGCTGGTTCCAGATCCGGGCTGGTCGTGCCCAAAGGAGGACTACATGAAATCACAGGACAAGCAGAAGAACGAGGACAAGAAGAAAGCTACAAAGACGCTCAAGGAAAAACGTGCAGACAAAAAGGCCAAGAAGGATTCCAAGACCGGGTCATCAGACTGAAACGGCATTCACCTGGGGACTCGCAGCGGAAAGAGCGGTCACCCGTGGCGATGTCCTCCTAAAAGGGAGGATATGTGTCATATGATTCATTCATTATCAGGGCCGATACGCGAATTTCGGTATTTGCATGTGCGCTGTCCTTGGGTCTGCTTCTAGGCTCTTGCGCATTGTGGCCTGGATCCTCCCGTCAGGCTACCCTTCTTTTCCAGCAGAACAGCATGTTCTACACACCCGATGGAAAGGGGCAAAGCCCGGGACCTGAGGCAGGCGCCCTCGACACAGCGCTCTCCAGCAACACCGCAGCCACAAGCGAGAAGACATCCCAATCTCAAGTTGAACCGGACGTCTTCCACGTCGATGCCCAGAACCACCGTCTCTACCTTTCGAACGAGTACCGTGGCCTTCTGGCCATCGACACCACCCTGCCTGAAAAGCCCAGCCTCCTGGGCCGCGTCCGGGTGACGGGTTCACCCTACGAACTCTATGAAAGCGGCGGCACAATCCTCCTTCTCAGCAATCCTGGCTCAGCATCCTTCGCGATGGCGATGCGTGGTGCGCGTGCCGCCACTGCAGACAAAAGTGCTGTGACTTTCATTGTTGCAGCCTCGATCGGGAGCGCCTCTGCTGCCGAACCAACGCGCGTCGAGATCGGCGGCAGCATGGTCGATTCGAGACTGGTCGGAAGCTCGCTTATCATCGCCACCAACGAAGGCTGGTACTCGGCCGTGGATTCGAATGCCGGAGGGGGCAGCACTGGTTCGGCCACCGTCTCCCCTTCTTCGGCCGGTACCTCAGGTGGATCCGCTGTAACCAGCGCCGTCGCTTCCTCATCCTCGCCCCTGACCAAGGGTTGGCTGGCTTCCCTTGCCGTCGTGAACACCGCCACCCAGGCTCTCACGAAACTTCCTGTTGCCGGAAACTGCAGCGCCATCCATGTGGCATCTACAGGAGAAGGCAGCGCCGCGGTCTTCGTGGCTTCGATGGATGGCTACTGGAACGCGGTTACCACGAAAATCACCCGCTTTGACGTCGATGCAGCCGGTACCCTCACGGAAAGCTCTTCTGTCCGCATCAATGGCTGGATCTCCGACCGCTTCAAGCTTGACTTCATGGACGGCTGGCTCCGTGTCGTTGCCGACGATTCAAGCGATTGGTCCCGCAGGATCACGCGGGTCTTCGCCATCGATTGGCGCGATCCAGCGAATGCCGACTCCCATGAATTGGCCAAGGGTGTGCGCCCGACAGGCGCCATTGAACTCGCAGCAGGAGAAAGCCTCCGCGCAAGTCGTTTCGACGGGGACATGGCCTACATAGTAACTTTTTTCACGACGGACCCCCTCTTTACGGTCTCCTTTGCCGACCCGGCACATCCAGTGAAGGTAGGGGAACTCAAGGTTCCCGGCTATTCAACGCACATCGAGACCTTGAGCGGCTCCGCAGGCGAAAAGCTCCTTTTTGCGGTAGGCGTCGCCGGTGCCTCGGCGAATTGGCGAACCAAGGCTGCGATCTACGATGTGAGCGACCCCGCGAACCCAGTCCAGAAGGGCTCGGACCTCCTCCTCGGCGAGGGCTGGAGCTGGTCGGCGGCCACCTGGGACTGGAAGCGTATCAACCGCCTGGCCGACCTCGGGGCCTTCGCGATTCCTTACTATTCCTATGATGATAGCCTCGGTACAAGTGGCTTCAGCATTGCCCTGGTGAAGGCCGAGGCTGTTGGCCCATCCCTGCTCTGCGGGCTTCCCGATTCAGGCGATGCCCTCCGGACCATCGGGATCAGTTCCGATATCGCCTACTCCTACGCAGCGGACCGACTGGACGCGTGGCGTCCCGCTGCGGGCAACGCCGCGCTCCTGTCGGAACTGCCACTTGCCTATGATGTTGCGTGGACAGGCCTCGTTTCGGGCAAGGGTGTCATGATTGCCCGGAACGGGAGCGGACTTACAGTCTCGAGCTTCGAACCTGCAGCCTACGCCGAGCCGCTGCCCATTGCGACGGTCAAGCTTCCATCCAGCTCCGACCGTAACAACTATGTCTGGTATCCCCTTGGCCCGGACGGCATAGCAGCGCTCCCCGACAAGGGCCTCCTTGTCATCCTTTCGCAAGCCTCGAGTTCATCAGGTACCGGAGCAGTCTTACTCCATGCGATCCGGGTCGGCACCGACGGCAGCCTGAACCTCGATCCAGAGGCCATCGCCCTGGACCTGAGCTATCCCGACTGGATGTCCCTTGGCAAGAGCATTCCGCGGATTGAGACACTGCCCGACGGGCGACTCCTCCTCTTCCATGGAGGCCTTGCGATCGTCAATACGGCTTCCTGGCCGATTGCAGCCACAGTTGAGGCTTCAGCTTGCGTCGAAGCCATAGCTTCTGGCAGTGCGCTTGCAACATTCTCCTGGAGCCGCTCGGACATCGACGGCTACGGCAGCATCACGATGAATACCTATGATATTTCAAGTACTGCACCGCTTCCTGTTTCCAAGGGCATGAGCTTTCCAGGCTTCCCCCTCGCCCGCCTGGCCGATGGCAATTGGTTATCAGCCTATCAGCCAGCATCCTGGCAGGATTCGAGCCGCCTCCTCAAGGTCGCCATCAAGGGCAACAATGCCCAGGTGCTCGGGGAAACCTCGATGGACGGCATACTGTCAGAATGGAAGCCCATGGGCTCAGGCATCGCATTGCTGACCGGCGGTGGCAGATACATGTACTCTGGGGCAATGGTCCGGGCTGCTGCATCAAGCGATGTCGCCATCGGCGGCCTTGCTTACGGGGGTGATCGGAAGCTACTTTTTGCAAGCGCTGAAGGAAGCGCACCCACGGTGACGACCGTCACCACCCTGAGCGGATGGAATGTCTCCATGGCAAAAAGCGCCCCAGGGGTCACGCCCGAACAACTGGCCATCGCGACACCAGCGAAGGTGCTTCTCTACGCCCCCATTGCAGCGGGCATTGAGGAAAAAGGAAGCTGGATCCCCACGGCGAATCTTCAGTATTGGTATAGTCCCGTAGTAACCCTGGGTGGCGGCCAGCTTTGGGTCGCGGAGTCCTGGGGAGGAATCGAATGCCTTGCGCCTGCGCCGAGATAGGCGAACCTTGAATTTCAAAACGCCTGCTTGAGCTGCCCTAGACTTTCTCGGCCTCGAACTCCAGAACGAAGGTTGTGCCCTGCCCGCGTTCAATGCGTATGCTACCCCCAAGCTGCTTCGCAAGACCGCCGACAAGAGTCATCCCAAACCCCTTCGAGTTGCCGATGTCCACGTCGGAGGGGAAACCGACCCCATCGTCCCTTATTGCAATTCGGACACGCCTTTCAGTCAGTGCTGCCGTCAGGAATATGCATCCTCCCCCACGGCTTCTGAATGCGTATTTCATCGAATTGGTAACGATCTCATTCACCAGGATTCCGACCGCCGTCATCTGTCTGGGAGCAAGCATGAAATCGCCGACCTCCGTGGTCACCTCAACAAGATCAGAGTTCGGGAAGACGCTGACGATCTCCTTCACAAGGGCTGGAAGGTAGTCATTTGCCGATATCGCATCATACCGCTCCACCCGGTAGAGCTTGTCATACAGGATCTCCATGCTGCGGAGCCGGTTCCTGGCATCATCCAGCGCAGCTGCTACTGTCGGGTCATGTGCGAATTCAGCCTGCAGGGCGAGAAGGCTCTGGATGGTATTCATGTTGTTCTTCATGCGATGATGTACTTCGCGCAGGAGGGTTTCTTTCTCGGAAAGGAGCTTGACGATCCTTGTTTCCGCTTCCTTGCGATCAGTAATATCGATGTTCGTCCCGATCATCCGTTTCGCCTTGCCGTCTTTGCCTCGCAGTATTTTCGCAGAAACGGCTATCACCCGGACTGTACCATCTGGGCGTACAATCCTGTGCTCGATATCATATTCCCTCTCGCCACGGATCGCAGCCTGGATTTCTCCATCTGCGTATGTCCGATCCTCCGGAAGCACGGTTCGACTCCACGCCTCATAGACACCGCCAAATTCCTCTTTTCTGACACCATAGAGCCGGTACATGCTGTCATCCCAAACCAGAATGTCATTTTGGACATTCCAATCCCAAATCCCAATGTTTCCGGCCTCGGTCGCAAGCGTAAGGCGCTCTTCACTGGATCTCATTCTCTCTTCAGCCTTTTTTTGCTCCGTTATGTCCTGGAACACCACGATAGCTGCAACAATATTGCCTTCCACGTCCCTGATCGGAGAGGCGTTGGCGACAACTGCCCTGTCATCCCCCTCGATCCGCCGAATGAAAAAGCTGCGGCTATTTGTTTCACCGAACTTGATTGCGCGCGCAAGAGGAACCTCGTCGGGATCCAATGGCCTTCCGTCAAAGTCAAAAAGCTTCCAACTGGCTACATACTTGTCAATTCCAATGCCATTCACGACTGTATCCCTTGTTCCTCCACGAATGAGCAATCCTGCATCATTCACGTACCGCAGCGTGCCATCAGGCGCATCAGCGATAGCAATGCCAGCCGAACTGTTGTCTATCGCAGCTTTCAGGATGGTC
>JBAXTA010000273.1:0-6301 GCA_037130415.1 Spirochaetota bacterium | reverse complement strand
CGCCGTGGGGGAATCGACGACGCCTGCCCTCCAGCTGCGGGATCTGGTCCGCCGGGCTTTCGAGCGGGATGGAATCGGAGCTGTCGTGCTCATCGATGAGTATGACAAACCGATCCTCGACAACATCGAGACTCCCGTGGTCGCCGTCGCGATGCGCGAGGAGCTCAAGAGCTTGTACTCGGTACTCAAGGAATGCGACCCCTGGCTCCGCTTCGTCTTCCTCACCGGCGTAGGCAAGTTCGCGAAGGCGGGCATCTTTTCGGGGCTCAACAACCTCATGGATATAACGGTGAATGCTCGCTACTCGGCGATCTGTGGCTACACGCAGACCGATCTCGAGACTGTGTTCTCCACCCACATCGATGGCATCGACCTGGAGGCGGTTCGCTCGTGGTATAACGGCTACGCCTGGACGGGGGAGGCAGTCTACAACCCCTTCGATGTGCTCCTCTTCCTCGATGCGCATATTTTCAAGGCCTGGTGGTTCGAGACAGGCACGCCGGCCTTCCTCATCAAGCTGCTTGCGGAGAAACCCAGGACCCTGCCCGAGCTGGATGGCATTGTCGCAGGCGAAGAGCTTCTCGGTTCCTTCGACATCGAGAACCTGCGGCCCGAGACCCTCCTTTTCCAGGCGGGATATCTTACGATCAAGGAATGGTCGAGCGACGCTGAGCGCGGGATGCGCTACAAGCTCGGCTTCCCGAACCGCGAGGTACGACAGGCTTTCTGCAGCCTGCTCCTGCACGAGCTTGCACCCGAGGCTTCCGATGCTCCAGGACGCATCGACAGCTTGTTTGACGTCATGGCCAGAGGCGACACCGACGCATTGCGCGGCGTCATCCACTCCTTCTTCGCGTCCATCCCGAACGACTGGTACCGCAAGAACCGCCTCTCCGGCTTCGAGGGCTATTACGCAAGCGTGGTCTATGCCTACTTCGCTTCGGTCGGCTACGAGGTGATTCCCGAGGATACGACCAACAAGGGCAGGATAGACCTAACTGTAAAGACCCGCGCGGGCATCTGGATCTTCGAGTTCAAGGTGAAGGGCCTCGATCGGAGCGGAGCCAAGAGCCCGCTGGCCCAATTGCGCGAAAAGGGCCATGCGGAGAAGTACCGTTCCGATGGCCGACCGCTGCGTCAGATAGGAATCGTGTTCGACGCGGAGTCAAGAAACATCGAGGAATGGGAAACTGGGTAGGGCCGATCAGGCTGGATGAGAACTCACCGACGGACCCCGCTTCCCCAGGCCCTTCCATGCGAACCTCGGCATGCGCCTCGTCACGGCATCCAAGCCCTGCTTCAGCGACGCGGGGCTTGCTTCGGCCTTGATCGACCACATCATCGGCCTCCTCCCCTCTCGGGCCACGGAATCTTCAAACAAAGATTCAAAATTGGCCCTTGCCCACTTTCTTGATTTGCTGGAAAGTGCCTCATGGCCACACGACGCAAGCATGAACCTTCCCCGCAGCAGCAAAGTCTCTTTGAGGAGCTTCCGCTTTCGACACAGGCAGAGCCCACGATAGCGCCAGTGACGCCAGTGACGCCAGTGACGCCAGCGCCAGCGCCAGCGCCAGCGCCAGCGACGACCGAAGTTGTCAGGCTTGCCTCTGGCAAGGGGTCGCGCTCACCGCTTGAGCGCAAGTTTGATAATCTGGCTCGCAAGATCGAGGGTTTAAGGAAGCGCATCGAGGAGCAGACTGCGTCCTACGAAAAGCTCCTCGCGCACTGGTCGGTCAAGATGGAGCCGGTCTGGCGGGGCATCGGTGAGCAGCAGATCCTCCTGGCCTTTGCCCTCGACACCCAGGCAGCGGGTTTCAAGCTCGGGGTCAGGCAGGAGGAGAAGGTGGGCCTGGCGATCATTGGCTTGCTCAATGAGGCTTTTAGCCTTGTGGAACCGGCTGAAAATGCGCAAGCATTGTTTACGCACTGGAACGATGTCAGCTTCGAGGACGAAGCAGAGTTCCAGGAATGGGATATGAACAAGATGCTTGCGGACACTTTGAGCGAGCATCTTGGCGTCGAGATCGATTCGGAGACCATGAAAAAGGGGCCGGAAGCCGTAATGGAGGCCCTCCGTAAAGCCTATCCTGAATTCGATGAACAAGCCGCGCCGCGCAAAAAGACCGCCAGGCAGACCGCCAAGGAGGCCCTGGCGCGGAAGGCCGAGGAGCAGGTGCAGAAGGGCCTGCGTTCCCTCTACCTCTCCCTCGTGAAGGTCCTCCATCCCGACCTCGAGGCCGATCCCCAGACGAGGGAAATCAAAGAACGAACTATGAAGGAATTGACCTCGGCCTACGAGGCGAACGATCTTCACGCCCTCCTTCGGATCGAGGCTGAGTGGATAGCCAGTGCGACGGACGGTTTCCTGACTGAGGATAGGCTGAAGGCCTACATCACGGCCCTTGGCGAGCAGGCGAGGGATCTCGAAGAAGAGCTAGATATGCTCGAATACTCTCCGCGCTACGCCCCTATCGGGGACTTCATCGGTCTGGATGCACAGGAGGCGCCGGAGGTGGTCACCAAGGCGAGCAAGATACTCAAGCGCAGGAGCAAGTTCCTTGCGGATCTTGTGAAGCTCTATTCAGAGCCGATGGTGAAGAAGGATTTCATGCAGGGGATCAAGGAGATGGTCGAGTAGCGAGGGGCCTTTCCCGAACGGCACTTGGGCGGATTGAGGCCGTGCTCGTCTCCGCGATGATCAGTCGCCATCGCCTCCCTCTTCCTCCCCTTTGCCCCGATCCTCCCCCTCGCCATTCAGACCTTTCCGCTCCATTGCGCCCTTGTCCGGACTCCGATGGCATTCAACACAATTGTCATAGTTCCTGATGCCTTCCTCGATATGGACGGAGCGCATTTCCGAAGCCCGGTGCTCGTGGCAGCCATAGCAGGAGTAGAGCCTGTAGTCGGCACCGCCGTGGCAGGCGGCACAGCGGACGGCATGGTCCCTGTCCAGCGCGAAGAACCTGTCGTGCTCGAAGGTGGCTGGCGTCCATTTTACCTGACTGTGGCACTGGGCACAGTTTCCAAAGACCTGCCGGTGCAGGCTGTCTTCGGGCACCCGGTGGCAGTCTCCACATCTATCGCGAGTCGCCTGCTCAAGAAGGCCATGGTTGAATCCGCCCTGCGGCCGCGCGCGCATCACCCCGGCGTGATCGCTGTGGCAGGCGACGCAGTCTTTCAGGATCAGCTTCTGATGGAAGGGTGTCGTGACCAGGGGCTTTGAGATCGGCAGGCCTTTGGTCGTCAGGACACCGATGGCCTCGGGCTTGTGACAGGCCACGCATCGATTGGCCTTGGCACCGCCAAAGGGCGTGTGACAGGCGAGGCAGTCGCCGTTCAAGTTCCTGTGGCCCGGGATCAGGGTCCCTGGCTCGACCATCACGCCCGGCTTCGCGATCACCAGGATGGCTACCGTGACGAGGGCGACGGCCAGGCCGGTCCTGACGAGGCGCTTCATGCCCAGCTCCAGAAGAGCATAATGCTGATGATATGGCCCGAGGAAAGGACCAGGAAGGCGACGAAGATCGGGATATGCACCTTGCGCCACCGGGCCATGATGCCGAGCATCACCGAGTCCCAGAATACGGCTTGCTCGGTCTGAGGTGGCGGCTCGGACTCTTCAGGCTGCTTTCGCATCTGGCTGCGCGAGCGATCCAGGAGCAATTTGCCGACCATGCCGCTCACAACGGTGACACCCATAGCCAGAGTCGCAAGCCAGGGAAGGACGGCGTTGAAATGGATGCCGGCATGGACCAGGATCAGGAGGGACCCAAGCCAGGCGCAGAATTCATGGAAGGTCAACAGGGACTTCGGCTTTCCCATCGAGATGAGCTTTCTCTTGCGCAGGGAATACATGAAGGATCCGGCAATCAGCAGGGTCCCGGGAATGCCCAGGTTACGCCCGACCCAACCGAGGTCAAGCCAATGCAGGAGGTAATCGCAAATCAGCGTGGCAGCTGCCAGCAATATCACCAGCGTCATGAAGGGCATGACCTGCCGGACCAAGGGCGGTGTCGTCATGGCAAGCACTCCTCGACTCTTCTCTACGGGCAAGTCATATTACTCTAACTTCTAAAGAGCTGACTGAAAATGGAGGCCATATGCGCCGACTCCCCCTTCTGGCGATTCCCCTTGTCTTGCTTGCCGCCTGTGCAGGCACCATTGCTCCGAGTGGACCAGCAGGTCACACGATCAACCGAGATGGCGTATTGCACAACACAGGAGCGCCCCCGGCAGATTGCATAAGCTGTCATGGTTCAACGCTCCAAGGTAGCGGGAGCGCTCCTTCATGTACGAAATGTCACGGCGTGGAATGGTAGAATCCCTGGGTGTCATGAAGCCTGGCCAAGGCGGCGGAGGCACTCAATATCTCCCAGCCTCCGCTTTCCAGGCAGATTCGGGAGCTGGAGAACGAGATCGGAACGGAGCTCCTCTACCGGAGCGGCAAGCGTAGCAGGATGACCCTGGCGGGTGAATACTTCCTGTCGGCCGCCGAGAGCATCCTGGAGGGCCTGGCTGCTTCGTGCCGCACCGCAAAGATCATCGGCGATTCCAGGACAGGCGATCTCAAGATCGGCTGCGTGACCTTTCTCCTCGAAACCGTGCTGCTCCCCCTGCCTGGAGAGTTCCGGAAAAATTTCCCTGGGACGAAACTCGACAACATGAGCATGTCCATCGAGGAGCAGCAGCGGGCCACCGCACTAGGCGAAGGGAGAGTTCATCATCTCGCCGCCTCGCCACCGGTATACGTGACATCGGTTCATCAATCATGCCTATCCGGCGTGGTTGACGACCGGATCGCCAGGAAGTAGTCTGCCCGTGGATTGGTGAAGGCGGGCTGGAGCGACCAAGACCGGCAAGGGAGTGCAAAATGAGGAATATCGAACGTTTCTCTCGCGCATTGAAGCGCGAGCCGGTGGACAGGATGCTGACCTACGACTTCATCGACAACGAGGAGATCCTCGTCCGTCACGGCGGCTACGACCCCTCCCGGAAGTACTCCTTCGAGGAAATCGTTGAGATGAACGCGAGATCCTTCGGCTCGATCGGCCTCGACATGACCCGCTACACCTACGACCCCGCCAACCACTGGATGGGGGCCAAGATCGCCAACTGGATCCGCTTCTTCGGCGTGGATCCAGGCGACTGGAGAGTCGACCAGAAGGGCGGGACGGCCTGGATCTCGAAGCGTCCCTTCAGCACGCTCAAGGAACTCGAACGGCATATGCCACGGCTCCCGAGGCTCGAGGAAGTGCGCGAGTGGTTCACGCCGTACATCAAGTACATGGCGCAGGTCTGCTCGGTCCACGACCTCGTCTGGATCGGCGCCGTCGAGGGACCGATCACCGACACCTATTCATACATGGACCTCCAGCTCTTCTGCGAGGCCGTCTACGACGCCCCCGAGCTCGTAGGTCATATCATGGACTGCACGGGAAAGTTCTCGGCCTACATCGCGCAAATATACGCGGAGCATCCCACCTCGCCCCTCCTCTTCATGGGCGAAGACATCTGCGGATCGGGCGGGATGATCGTCAGCCCCGACTTTGTCAGGAAGGAAGGGCTTCCGCGCTGGCGGTGGATCCGCGACCCCGTCCACGACAAGGGCCTCAAGTTCCTCTACCACACCGACGGGCACTATGGCGACGCTCTGCCGATCATCTTCGACGAGCTCTGCGCCGACGGGCTCAACCCGATCGAGCGCAACGGCTGCAACGACATCTTCGCGATCCACGAGGCGTATCCGGACAAGCTCTACTTCGGGAACGTCTGTTGCGAGGTGACCCTTCCGCATGGCAACACCTTCGACGTCGAAGATGAGACCCTCGAGCTCATCGAGCGGCTCGGCCCCGCCGGCGGCATCTTCATCGGCTCATCGAGCGAGATCCACGACCTCGTACCCCTCGAGAATACCGAGACCCTGTACCGCATGGTCCACGAATACGGGACCTACCCCATCGACGTCGAGAGGATCCGCTCGCGCAGGCGGGCGATCCGGGACAAGCTGCGAACAAGGTCTACGCCAGAGAGCTTCAGGAGGATCGGATGAGGCACTGCAATCCCGTCGCTACCCCACTCGGCCGAATCACTTTCGTTCCTCGCGAGTATGCCACAGTCTCACGATGTAGATCGTGGATCCCTGAATCTCATATCTCAGCTCATGATTTCCTACAAGGACCCGCCGCACTTCGCGAGGCTCGAACTCCTCTAGTGTACCGCCTCAGAAATAACGTGACAGCATTCAAGGCTTAGTGTATACTTTCATCATGGCACGACCACCGACGTTATTGACCGTCAGCGA
>JBAXTA010000272.1:0-6324 GCA_037130415.1 Spirochaetota bacterium | reverse complement strand
TCCCCTCGAACTCAAGAAGCTTCCCTCGCAAGCCCTCCTGGCCGAGGCCGCTTCGAGTCTGATCCTTTCGGCCTCGGGGTGGCGCAAGGTCTTTGCGTCGCCGCTTCCGGGTGAATCGAGGGCGTCCTGGGCAGCCCCGCTGGCGCCGGGCCAGGTCGACGAGGACTCGCTTTCGGTCCATGTCAGCCCGGCCGACCTCGTGCTGGCGGGAGCTATGGCCCTGGCCTTCGGTGACTGGATCGTGAAGCGAAGCGGGAGGCGAGACGCGGCCATCCTATTGGGCATGGATTCACGGCCGACCGGGCCTACCTTAGCCGATGTCATGGTCCGCGTGTGGCTCGCGAGGGGACTCAGGCCGCGCTACCTGTCCATCGTCGCTGCCCCCGAGATCATGGCATACTCCAGGCGGATCACTGGGCTGGATACCGATAACGACGAGCGCGCCGAAGGCTTCTGCTACATTTCGGCAAGCCATAATCCGCCAGCCCACAACGGCGTCAAGTTCGGCACGGGGGGGGGAGTCCTTCCCGGAGCCGAGGCCAGGGAGCTTATTGGGGCATACGGGACGCTGCTCGCCGACCCTGAGCTTGGCAAGCGGATCTTCCTCCTGGTCGACGAGTCCGAAGCGGATTCCGTAGCCTCCGTGTATACCGATGTTCGCAATTGGAAACGTAGGGCAGTTTCCGCCTACACGCTCTTTGCCCGCGAGGTTGCCAGCGGCAGCTCCGAGCACGCTACACAGGAAGCCCTCTTCGATGCGATGGAGGCTGGCGCGCGGGTGCGTCCCCTGGGCATCATGGCCGACTTCAATGGTTCTGCCCGGAGCCTTTCCATCGACGAGGATTTCCTTTCCGGTCTTGGCGTGAAGTTCGCAGGCCTGAACGGCAAGCCAGGCGTCTTTGTGCACCGCATCGTGCCCGAGGGGGCATCCCTCGACACGGCGAGGAAGGCCCTCGAGGCTGCCCAAAAGGCCGATCCCGACTATCTTGTCGGCTACCTTCCCGACTGTGACGGTGACCGTGGTAATCTTGTCCACTTCGATGGCAGGGCAGGCTTCGCGCGCGTGCTTGAGGCGCAGGAGGTCTTTGCCGTCGCCGTCCTGGGCGAGCTGGCCCTCCTCGCCCGGTCGGGCGCCTTTGCGCTGGCAGGCGCACGCGTCGCGGTCGCGGTCAACGATGGCACCAGCCTCCGGATCGAGGCCATTGCAAGCGTGTTTGGCGCTGAGGTTGTGCGATGCGAGACGGGGGAGGCCAACGTCGTGGGGCTCGCTGCAGCCCTCCGTGCGCAGGGCGTGATTGTCCGGATTCTGGGTGAGGGCTCAAACGGTGGCAACATCACCCATCCTTCGGAGGTGCGCGATCCCCTGTCGACACTCGGATCCGTGATCAAGCTCCTCCTGCTTCGCGATACCGACGGACAGGAGGGCCTGTTCAGGCTCTGGCTCAGGCTTTCGAAGCAGGAGGATCGCTACCGGGCTGACTTCGACCTGGGTGATATCCTGGATTCCCTGCCGCGCTTTGCCACGACGAGCGTCTTTGAGGAGCGAGCCGCCCTTCGCATCGCTACGCGCGACCATGCGGAGCTGAAGGCCGCCTACCAGAGCCTCTTTCTTGCCGGCTGGGAAAAGCGCAGATCCGAATTCGAAAAGCGCTTCGGCATCGTCTCATTCGAGGCTTTGGCGAGCCAGGGCACAGGCGAGAGCAGGGTCGGACTCGATTTCGCTGCCTCGGGCCAGGGAGGCCTCAGGCTGCTTTTCAAGGATGGAGCTGGCAAGCCGAAGGGTTTCCTCTGGATGCGGGGTTCTGGCACGGAGCCGGTTTTCAGGATAATGGCCGATATCGAGGGAGGCCGCGGTATGGATGAGGAGTGGCTCCTTGGCTGGCAGACCGAGTTGGTGCTCGCAGCCGACGCGGAAGCCCATGCTCGGTAGACATTCATCACTGCCTAAACTAGTATCAATTCTGGCTACGAGGAGCGAAGATGGGAATCCGGGGTGAGCTTTTTTCCACGAAAATGACCTGTGACGGACGGACGTATTTCTTCAACGTCAAGGAAAACCGCATGGGAGACGTCTTCCTCTCCATCGTGGAATCGAAGCCCACCGAGGCAGAGAGCTTCGACCGCCGCTCAATCGTCGTGTTCCGCGAGGACATGAAGGGTTTTCTAAAAGCCTTCCAGACCACCCTCGGCTACATGGAAAAGAGTGGTGCGCCGCCTCCCACGATGCGTTTCGATCCTGCCGATGGTGCGCCTCCTCCTGCCCGCTTCAGGGCCCAGGCAGCGTTTGACGGCGATGAGGCAGGAGCCGCGGCAGCTGCAGGGAAGCCCGATAGCAAGCCTGAAAAAAAACGCAAGGTTGTCGTGAGGAAAAAGCCCGTCGATTCCGAGGGTGCGAAGGGCTGAGCCGTTTTCAGCCGATGCCCCGGTCCGAAGCAGGGCCTATCTGATCACAAGGGCGAGGACCGCAGCGATACATCCCGCGCCTGCGAGACCCCACCAGAGGACTCTTTCAGCCTGCAGCGCGAGTATCCTCGTCTCAGCTGTTCTCCTGTATTCCCCGAACGAGCTTTCCAAGTTCCTCAATGAGCTGTCCGCTCTCGTCAATGCTTCCCTGAGCGCGCTCAAGTCCTTTTCCGAGATCTCCGCACGCGCTGCGAGCTCGCTCGAGCTCCTCTGCGATGCCTCGAGCTCGAGCCTCAGCGCCTCGAGCCCGCGTGTCGAGTTCTCGAGCGAGCTGGCCAATTCGAGCGAGCTCCGTCTCGAGTCCTCGAGCTCGGTCCTGAGCCTCGTGTTGAGCTCCGCGAGCCGCGTCGAGATCTCCGAGAGCCGCGCGAGCTCGCTCGCGGAGATCGGCTTCGCCGCGCTGTCCTGCTGCCCAGCTCCCTGCTGTACCGAGGGCGATTCCGCAGGAGATGCCGATACCAATACCAACGAACAAAAGGCCGCGAGGACGACGCGGCGCGGGCGACGGAGTTTCCATTGCGCTTGCTCCCCTTCCATATTTGTCTCCAAGTGAGCTGATGGCTGCCTACCGGTCCTCCCTTAGTATTGGTGGTGGAACCCCGCTTTTCAACTCCCCACATTCACCTGACGCGGAAGCTTCGCCTCTGGATGGGGGAGGGACCTATTTCCAGGACGATGGCGCGGTGGGCGCGGGTGGGGTAGCCCTTGTGCCGGGCATAGCCGTAGGCCGGGTACAGCCAGTCAAAGCGCTCCATCGCGCGGTCGCGGGCAACCTTTGCGCAGATGGAGGCCGCCATGATGGCCGGCACGAGGCCGTCACCGCCCACGATGGCGGTCGCGCCGGCGATGTGGGGTAGGCGGTTTCCGTCCACAAGGATGTGTCTGGGTCTGTCCCAGCCGCGGGAACCCAGGCGGGCAAGCAGGGAGAAGTAGGCCCGCTCCATGGCCAGCAGGCTGGCAGCGAGGATGTTAAGGCGGTCGATCTCGGCTGGGCCCACCCACTCAATGGCGAAGGCCGCCCTTGCTGTGATGAGCTCGAAAGCCTCGTTCCGCCGGCGCTCCGAAAGAGCCTTCGAGTCATCGAGAACCGAAAGGGGGAAGTCTTCGGCAAGGATGACGGCTGCCGCATAGACAGGACCTGCGAGAGGACCCCTTCCGGCCTCGTCAAGGCCGCAGGTCGCTGGACCAAGGGGCGCCTGGCTGAAAGGGAGAAATCCTTGTTTCATTGGCCGGAAGCAGCCCTTCAGGCTTCCGAGGGAGCAGCCCTGAGAGCGGGCAGCGCTATCAGGAGAACCGCAGCGAAACAGGCAGGTGGTATAACCAGGGCAGGAAGCCAGTAGCGTGCCGCCATGAGCCAGGGGGGTAAGGTGAGGAGGCTGAGGATGATCCCCGAGACAAGGCCGACAGCAATGCGGACCAGGAGCGTGCCGGATTGCCAGCGCAGGATAGCGTTGGGTAGTCCTAGAGCGATGCAGGACAGGGTGATGGGAAGGAAAAGGATAGTCTGAAGATCCGAGTTCGGCATGATTCTGGCCATTTCCCCGATGCAGGCTGGCGTCAAGCAGCCAGCGTAAAAGGCGGTCAGCCTACGGAGGCTGATGGAACGTTCCGACTTCCTGTCCTGATTGCTTTCCCCGGATGGCCTGCCCAGGCGCCAAAAGACGGCATAGCCGGCCAGGGGAAGGAAGGCATAGGGAACGACCCTGTCGAGGGCCTCGTGGAGTGAGATGATGAGCTGGGAATCCCAATACGGATGGATGAGTGAGCCGAAGAAGCGTGCGATATACCACAGGGGCAGGGACGCAATGGCGCCCTGGAGCATCGCACGTTGTGCCTGGTGACGTTCCTTCCCTGGATAGACGGCCACGTACAGCCAAGCGAAAGCAAGGCCCATTCCGAAAAGCAGAAATAGGAACATATGCGAAAGTATCACGACCCTGCCGGGCCTGCCAACATGGCTGCGACGCAGCCATCCGCAGGCCTGAATTCCCTGCCGTCGATGCCCGCTGTCAAACCAGGACTGCCCGAGGTATGGACGAGAAAAGGGGCTCCGTGCTAACCTGCGTAGCCGTTCCGCCCGCGCGACCAGAGAGGTCTGCGATGCTGCGGGTCGGAGTGGGAGGTCAGTTGGCAGAGAAAGATCTACGGATCAATGAGCAGATCCGTGTGCGGGAAGTCCGGCTCATCGACGAGAAGGGGGAGCAGCGGGGTATCATACCCACGCTTGAAGCCATCCGCATCGCGAAGGAACTCGGTCTCGACCTTGTGGAGGTGGCACCCCAGTCGGTACCGCCTGTCTGCAAGTTGCTGAATTACGGGAAGTTCAAGTTCGAGCAGGAAAAGAAGGTCAAGGATTCCCGCAAGAAGGCCAAGGGTGGAGAGCTCAAGGAAATCCGCATGCAGCCGAAAATAGCCGACCACGACCTTGATTTTAAATCCAAGCATGTACGGGAGTTTCTCGAAGATGGCAACAAGGTCAAGGTCACGATCCGGTTCCGTGGTCGCGAGCTTGCCCACACCGAGCGCGGCGAGATTGTTCTCAAGGCCGTCCTCGAGCGGCTCGAGGGATACTACTTGATGGAACGCAATCCCATGATGGAAGGGCGTTTCATGTCGATGACGCTGAGCCCGAAGGCGTCGATCATCAAGAAGCAGGCTGAAGCCGAGCCGGAATCTGCGGTGGCCCCCGCGGTACCGGTCACGGAAAAGGTATAAGCACGAGCAGTCGCTCACAAGGACGGATATCATGCCCAAGATGAAGACCAAGAAGGCCGCCGCAAAACGGTTCTCAATCACGGCCTCTGGCAAGGTCAAGTACAAGAAGATGAACCTCCGCCATATCCTCACCAAGAAATCGACCAAGAGGAAGCGCGGCCTTCGCCAGTCCGGATTTCTTGATCCGGTCTCGACCTACGCTATCAAAAAGACCCTTCTCCCCTACGGTTGATCGGTCACCGCGATGCCTTTGGCAGGCATCGCACTGCGATGGCCTTAACAAGCATCGCACTGCGATGGCCTTGACAGGCATCGCACTGCGATGGCCTTAACAAGCATCGCACAGCGATGGCCTTAACAAGCATCGCACAGCCCTCGAATCCGGGTGCCCTGTCCGGACCGATGGCAAAGCCTCCAAAAGTTCTGGCCAGGTGCCAGGGCGACTGAAGGCGGGCACTGCCTATGCGGTGTCCCTAATCCAAACTAGGAGCACGAAATGTCGAGAGCAGTAGACGGGACAAAGCGAAAGGATCACCGCAAGAAGATCCTCAAGCTTACCAAGGGTTTCAGGGGTCGCAAGCATACGAACTTCCGTACGGCCAAGGATGCGCTGGCCAAGGCGCTCACCCACGCATATCGCGACCGCAAGGACAAGAAAGCCACCTTTCGCCAGGTCTGGATCGTCCGCATCAACGCAGCTGTCCGCGCTGAAGGGTTTTCCTACAGCCGATTCATCGAGGGTATGGCCAAGGCCAAGCTGATTATCGACCGCAAGATGCTCGCTGACCTTGCCGTTCGCGATCCCGTTGGCTTCAAGGCTGTTGTTGACCAGGTCCGTGCTGCCCTGCAGCCCGCGTCGGCCGTGAAGGCCTGATAATCCCATGATAAGCGTCGAGCAGATCCGGGTCCTCGAGGAACGCATCGAGAAGGCAATTGCCTACATCGGTTCACTCAGGGATGAGAACTCCGCTCTTTCGTCCAGGCTCTCCGAGAGCGCTGAAGCCCTGGGCCGGGCCGAGGCGCGTGCGGAGCAGGCCGAGGAGCGGGCATCCGGGGCGGAGCTCCGCTGTCGTGACCTGGAAGAGGCTGCGGCCGCTTTCAGGCGTGACCAGCTCCGCATCGAGGAAGGCATCATTCACGCCCTGG
>JBAXTA010000271.1:0-6345 GCA_037130415.1 Spirochaetota bacterium | reverse complement strand
AGGACTTTGTTTGTCAGGGCTCCGCTGCGCTCCGCCCAGGGTTCAAGTCCTCTTCGCACTCTGTATCAAAACAGCGACCGCCCATTTCTGGGCGGTCGCTGCTTCGTTGCGGCGAAGAGGACTTGAACCTCCATACCTCTCGGCACCAGCACCTCAAGCCTAATTAGTACCTTTATCCCTAGTTATCGCGCTTTGTCCCTCGGTACAGTAATTGACGTACTTACAAGCATTTATTGCCTGTAAGCTTGCTCTAAGCTTATCGCCCATTATCACGCTTGGCAAGGGGGCGCGGTAACAAATTGAGTAACAAGTACTATATAGTACCTTTTTTTAGGGGATGCTGGTGCCGAGGTCGGTGTGAGTTCGCCGAGGTCGCGGGGCAGGGTACCGTCCGGGTCAGAGGATGCGCTCGCCAGCGATGGTAAAGCTTTACTGAAACTGGTAAACGACAAGGGCCAAAATAGGTCAACAGCGCCACATGGACGTGCCCAAGGCGAGCTTGAACCACTATTTGAAGGAAAGCCCCATGCTCGCGGTTCAACGCTGGCACGGGGCTACCTTGTGACTATGGAACGATGGTCAATCCAGCATCCTATTCCGCGAATGCCGACGGGGCTGGTAAAACTTTACTAGACTGAGGGCGCCTTAAACATCCCAACGTCGGGCTGAATTGGGCCCTACTGCTATCATTGTCGGCCGAGGTCGGTGTCTACCTTGGCCAGGTCGGTGGCTCACCAACTGAAAATCGGGTTCGCGCTTCCTCTCCGGGGCGGCGGCGGTCTGTCTGGTACCGTGGCGAACACGATCCCTCCAGGCGCTCGAGGCGGATATCCCTGGGGGGGGTCAAGGCAGGCCTGTGGCACGTCCGGGGCGGGCAGGTCGGTGATTGGGGCTGCGGGCACGGCTAAGGGCCATGGGTCATCGGGCCACGGCTTCGGGTCGACGATCTGGATGGTCACGACCGAGGGGAAGGCGGGCGGGCCTTCTACGCTAAGGTCGAGGGCTTGCCGGGGGCTGCCGTATCCACGATTCAGTAAGAGCTCGCAGGCTCGCAGTCTGTCGGCCGGGCGGCCAAGGGTGTCGGTCGCTATCGACAAGATCGTTTCCACGGCCTTCGGGCAAGCGAGTCGGCAGGCTTCCACGATATCGACGGGGATCGGTGTGCGGCCGGGGGATGCACGATTGCCTTTCTGGAAGGGTTTCCCTCTGGTTTTAGGTTTCGTCACGGTGTTTCCTTTCGCGTTTCGGTCGCGTTTCTATCGGGAATAACAAGGTCTGATCGCCGAGTGCGAGCTCTAGGTCATCGGTGCCGAAGGCCACAATCGCACAGCCGCCGAGCTGCTGGACTCTTTCGAGGAAGTCGGCTTGCTCAGGGCTGAGTCGGCCTCCGGCGCTCTTGCATTCGATTGCCAGAAAGCGGCCATCGGGCAGGACTCCGAGAAGGTCGCTCGATCCTTTCAGCCCAAAGCTCTGCCATCGCCCACCGATGCAGGCGGCGCCGACGCTATTCCGCCAGCAGAAGATTCCACGGGTATCCAGCCATCGCTTGCAAGCGGTTAGGATGGTGGCTTCCGGGGCGGCGCTCAAAACAGCTCGCCAGTGAGGGAGTCGCTTGAAGGGCTCGTGATCGCTGGCCAGTCGGCGCTCACCTCGCCTTCAATGACGCGCGAGCCTTCGGAGTCCAGCCCGGTTTTATAGACCCTGGGGAATGATGCCTTCTTTGGTGACAGATGGGGGACGACGTCGGGGACTTCCTCAATCGGCGGTGGATCAGCTGGGGCAGAATTGCCCTCGGTCGGCACGGCGGTCGCGGTGGTGACGAGGGTCGTCGTGATAGGAAGGGTTTTCAAATCAAGAGGCTGAGAATAGAGAGTCTTTTTTCCGCCAGTGTTTGCGTTAGTCTCCCCCTCGGTAGGGGTTATTAGGGAAGAGTATCCGCCAGAGTTTTTTCTTCCCTCCCCCCCCGTACCCCCCTGTAACACTGGCGGACTGGCGGACGCCATTGTTACCAGAGATTGGGTTTCTGAAATACTAACACTGGCGGACACTGGCGGACTGGCGGATGAAAGTATCACGCGCTCCTTGTCTTTATAGTTTTTCTTGTATTTTTCTATCCTTGCGGCGCCGCTATCGAGAAGCCGGTCAAAGGCCGCGTATACATCGTCCTTGTCGAGGTCGAGGCCGTAGGCTGTCAGTGTCGAGTAGAAATTCGGCGCCCCGGATCTCGATGCAGGTATCGTTGCGCCGCGGTCGATAGCCTTCTCTATCGAAGCCCTTACCGTCTCGGTATTGGCCTCGGTTTCCGCTATCCCCTTGCTTCCTGCCGGGGTGAGCACCGTTCCCTCAAATACCAAGCGGATAGGATCTGTCATCTTTGGGCCAAAGTTCGCCTTCTCTTGGACCAGGTGTATTTCCTTGTTTTTCCCTTCCTTTAGGGCGAGACGGGATCGGGCGCTATTGTGCCAGGCCGTAGAGCCTGAGTAGGCATTAGACTGGCTTGAATCGCGGGCGTAGGACTTATCGACGTGGACAAGTAGCAAGAGGGCTGCGTCGCCTACCTTTCGGGCGAGTTGGGCCAGTGTTCGCATGAAGTAGCGGACTTCGCGACGGGAGCTTTCATTTCCATCGAAGGTGTCTGAGGCGTTGTCCACGATTATGAGGCTGCATCCCTCTGCATACTTCGCGAAGGCATTAAATAACTCGGTGCGAGCCATTGTGCCGTTGCGGTCTGCACGAACAAGGGCACCGTCAGTTTCACTCGCGTCGATAAGCGTGAGGTTTTCCCTTATCTTGTCGAGGTCTAATGCGTAGACTCGGGCAATCTCTTGCAGCCGATAAAGGCAGACTTCTGCCGGATCTTCGAACGAGGCGCAAAGTACCTTCCCTTGCATGGCGCGGAGCCCTGCCCATGGTCGGCCTGCTGCAACATGGGCGGCGATGATAAGCCCGAGGATGCTTTTCCCTATGCCCCCATGAGCACCAAGGACTGTCACTACACCGCGAGGCATGATGCCCTCGACGATATCCTCGGGTGGGTGAAGCTCGGTCGCTCCAAGGGCGGCCATACACGTCGGGGTGAGGGCTGTAGAGGGCCTGGCCCCTGCAAGCTCTGACAATATCTTCTTGACGGTGTCTGACTCCCCCCGCGCATTGGCGTCGAGGGCTTCCTTCAATGCCCTAGCAAGGTGTCGAGCCCCGGATGCTTTGTGGACGATCCTCGAGTAGTGCTGCCAGTTCGCTGGCGAGAGGGCAGAATCTAGGTAGCAAACCTCAGATTTCACTGCCGGGTCGGTTATCTCGGCTGCGAGTAATATGAGATCAGGGTCGGCGCCGCGCTCATGGATCGCGAGTTCGGCTGTCCATATCGCGGCGGATACCGGGTCTATGAAGTCCGATCCGGTTAAGCCTGATTCATTGAGGATGGACGGCTTTCGAAGTACTTGCTCGACGATGGCGCGCTCGGCCGTGCGTGGGTCGCCTATCGGGTTGCTCTTGCCCTGTAGGGCCTTAAGGCTTGCCCTAGCGGCGTCGATTGCACCTTCATTGCCCTTGGCCACGTCCTCGGCTAGTTGCGTCGCTATGCGGCCTGCCTGCCGGGCTGCCGATGCTGATCGGATGAGCTTTGCGTAATGCTCCCAATTAGCCAGACTGCGTTGTGTGTCTAGTCTATAGATTCCTGATTGTGTCTCTGGATCGGTCGTTGCCGCAGCGAGCAATACAAAATCTGGTTTCGCACCTTCCGCGATGAGGGCTGACTCCATTCTCCAGACTGTCGAGGCGAAGGGGTCTGAAAAATCGGCAGAGGTCAATCCGCTTTCGGCGATGATAGTTGGCGAGCGCAACACCTGTTCGATAAGACAGCGCTCGGCCTCCTGGGTGTCCGGGGCGCTCATCGTGCGCCTCGATTGACGATCTTCTTTTGAATGGAGCCGGAGAATTCGAGCCGGGCAACCTCTCCATCAACGAAATGGATCACAAAGCCGAGGGAGCCATAGGCGGGGATGGTGGCGAAGCTCTTCAGGATGTCGGGGCTGATCTTGGCAAGCAATTCCGCTGCCGGGGTTCCGGTGGCGCTCATGCTCAGGCCTCGCCAGTAGTGGCGCTGGTGGCAGAGGCGATGAGCTGGTCGATGTAGCCTTCGGGGATGAGTTTCCGGCTGCCAAGCCTGACCGAGGGGAGTTCGCCGCGCTGCATCATACGATAGACAGTGAGGGGCACAACGCCAAGTCTTTCGGCGGCGGCGTTGGCGCTGATTAGACGGGTCTTTGCGGCGACTTGGCTAACAGCCATTCCTTCGGGCGTGCTCATTTGGAGCCCCCACATTCCGCCACGTAGGCGACGTAATGAAGGTGCTCCTGAACCATCTCGCGGGCCTGATGAAGGATGGCGAAACCATAGTCACGGAGTGCGCCATCGTTGTGCTTGTCAGCCGTTTCCATCATCTTCTCGGCGAGGACGGTCATGTCTGCGGCCAAGCGATAAATAACGGAGTCTGGGGAGGAAGTGAGTAGACGGGATTTTGTGGAGTTTTCCACGAGGGCCAAACCTTCGGACATGGGGGTTCCACGTCCTGATTAAGTTTGACCCAAAGCCGCACGGAGGCGGGCAGGCAGGCAATGAAGGCACAGGTCTCCATTGTCTCCGGCGTGAGTGGCGGTGCCCTTCAGTCTATCGAAGGGAGTCTACCTCTCACCCGGTTCATAGGGGAGGCGCATCGGACACGCCTCTGTCTTTTTCTTACTTCAGGTGGATGCGTCCACTTTTGAAAGATGGCTTCCGGTTCCCTTTGGGGTCTGTCCTGCCGGGCAGGTCAAACATCATCGGGTTGGCCAAGTAGCCTTCAATCTCGCGGGCGGCCTGTTCTTGGTTCGGGCTGGCATGGATGTAGTCGAGCATTTCAGCCTCGGTGGGTAAACCGCAGGCAGTGATTCCATCCTTGCCGCGAGTCTGCCAAGGGAATAGCCGAAACGTATCTTTTGCCATACAGGTCAAGGTATCCCTCCGTGCTTTATCGCGTCAAGTCTTTCGTAACTTATCCACAACGGTAACATTCTGAGTAACATTTCGGGACGCTCGCTTTATCCTGCATGGAATTAGGGCCTGTGGATATCAGCCTACGAAGCTGGTAGCACCTCCGTGTAGCCTAAAATAGGCATTCCTACCTCGCCGAGTGCTTCGCCTTCGTCTGTGACCCATACCTGCCTGCCGTAGGAGCTGGTGGGATGATCGGCCATCGCGGTGACGTGATAGGTTTTCCCGGTCAACAGGTTCAAGAAGCTGGATTCCATGTGGTTCCTCCTTGGATATCGCTGCGTAGGTGCTTGATTCGTTCCTCGTAGGTGTGGGCTTCTCCAGGATCTCTGCGGATGAGGACTGCCTCAGTAGCAGACCGAGCCAAGTCAGCTACTTCGTCCAGAATGGACAAGAGTGCGATGGTGCTCATGCTCCGCCCCGGAGGCGAGCGGCGGTCATGGTCGCATCCATTCCAAGCTTGACGGCCGAGAAGTCGAAAGACCCTTCGGCATGGGAATATCGCTCCATCATCGCTGCGCTCTTGTGGCCTGCCAGTCTCATGGTCACGAAGTCTGGTAGCCCGGAGGCGCGGGACATGCTCACATAGGCGTGCCGGAGGCCATGAAAGCACAGATTCCTTCGCTTCCGCTCTTCAGGAGTGATACCGAGGGCCAAGAGCATTCGAGTGAAGCCACGCTCAAGCATATTCTTGTCGCATGGCCGGGCAGGGTCTTTCTCGTTCCATAGCACGAAACGGGAATCCTCCGGGGCGATGCTCAGGCAGAGCTCTATCGCTTCCTTGACTACGGCGGGCATGGGAACATCGCGCTTGCTTCCGCATTTCGGGGCTTTGGATCCTTCTTTATCGTCTACCCAATTATGAACGATATGGATGATATTCCCGTCAATGTCTCCCGGTTCAAGTCCAAGGCATTCGCCCATGCGCATCCCACAGAGGGCACCGAGTAGGACGGCGCACCGTGCTCTGGGGTTTTCGTCCAGCATTCCAACGATCTTGGCAATCTCGTCCAGGGTGAGAATGCCTCGCTCTTTCGGTGTCTCACTCAGAGGCCTGCAATAGGCTAAGGGGTTGGGCTGGCGGTTCCGTTGGGAATGGTTGGCAATCGGTACCCGAATGGCTTGGAGTCCGACGTTTATGATCCGGGGCGATGCTCCTTTCTTGGACAGGTCGAGGATCGCAGCTTCTACAAGGTCGATCTCCAAGTTTCGGAGCCGGACACCTTCAAGGTACGGGGTCCAGTGGACGCGGATGGCCGTTTCACAGGTCAAGATGTACCGGACAGAGAGGGGCTTCCCTCGCAGGGCCTTCAT
>JBAXTA010000270.1:0-6356 GCA_037130415.1 Spirochaetota bacterium | reverse complement strand
GGCCTGGACTGCCGACCCAAGCTCGCCGATCTCGTCGAGGAAGAGGGTACCTCCAGAGGCAAGTTCAAAGCGGCCCTTCCGAAGACTATCGGCCCCTGTAAAGGCTCCCCGCTCGTGGCCGAAGAGTTCGCTTTCGATGAGGGACTCGGGGAGGGCCGCGCAGTTGACTGCGATGAAGGGTCCTTTCTTGCGGCCGCTGGCCTCGTGAAGGGCGCGGGCAGCGCGTTCCTTGCCAGTCCCGCTCTCCCCCGTGATAAGAACCGTGGCTTCGGTGGGGCCGACGCGCGCGATCAGGTGGCGTACCTCCCTGATGGCTGCCGAGCGGCCTATGAGACCCGGAAGCTCGTCGTCTCCGAAGCCCTCTTCCAGGACAGGCATGGCCTGGAAGCGATGAGGGCGGGCCTGGCTCTCGCTGCCAGTGAGCTCATCCCTGCCCTCGGGGCCATGGATGGAGCGCCTGAGATGGATAGCTTCTCCAAGAAGGACCCCAAGGGCCTCGAGCAAGCTGCGGATATCCTTGGGATCGAGCATTGCCTTGTTGGGCCGCGCCATGAAGATGGCGACCAAGGCTCCCTTCACGGTCACCGGCACCGCTATATAGGGGCCCGTGTCGTCCGTCCCCGAAAGCGCTTCGCCACGCTCGAGGACCCGGCCGAGCAGGCCCTCCCCCATGTGCACGCGCCCGCCGACCGCAAGGCTGGACCTGTCTCCCGCGCCGCCATGTTTATTGGCTACAATGCGGACTGGTCCCTCGACCCCCTCGGCCAGGGCTAGCACGCCCCCAGCCATGCGCCCCGATTCCACGAGGAGCTGCAGCAGGGGATCGAGGGCGTCCTGCACAAGGGGAAAGCGCCCGAGGAGCCGTACCCCCTCGAAGAGGAGGGGGAGGTCGCCGGGATCGGGCGCGAGGAGGAAACTCGACTCACTTGAGAGGGCCATTCCCGAGAAACTGTCCGAAAACACAGGAGTTTGCAACACCCACGCCCCCAGAAGCGGCGGGAAGCGGAGCCTGGGCCAGATACCGGGCCAGGGAAGGCGCGGCGACACTGTACGGCAGGCTCCGATTTTGGGATAATCCTGTGGGCGCGACGAGGGCGGGGATCGGCAGGAAGCCGGGGTCGGGCGAATCTGTCTTCCGGAAATGGGGCTGCGATGGCACGTTACGATATTGTCATAATTGGTACTGGTCCCGCCGGGCTCGGCGCCGCCTTTGCCCTCCTGGATTCACCCAGGCCTCCGTCGATCCTCATGCTTGACCGCAATTCCTACTCTTCGGGCGGTCTCCGGAACGACTGCAAGATGAACTTCACCTGGCCCGTGGGCTTTCCCGAGTCTTCCTGGGACGAGGCGACGGCGATACGCTACCTCGCCCGCGTCGAGGCCTTCCTGAAGCCCGAGATCCTCGAAAGGCGGAATGTGTCCGTGTACGCCGGCCGGGCGGCGAGGCTGGGGGCCGGGCTCCTCGAGATTCGTCAGGCCCATCTGGGGACAGACGGCGGACTCGATCTCATCAAGAGCCTTGTAGCCGCGCTTGGCAAGAGGGGAGTCGAGTTCGGCCTTGGAGAGGCTGCACTGGAGATCGGGCAGTCTGCCGGGGCCGCGGCCAGCGGGGACCGCTTCAGGATCTCCACCCCCAAACGGGATGTCAGCTGCCGGGACCTCATCGTGGCTCCGGGGCGCGGCGGCTTTGCCTTTCTCCAGGGCCTGATGACCAGCCTG
This sequence comes from Spirochaetota bacterium, assembly GCA_037130415.1. Classification (GTDB taxonomy): domain Bacteria; phylum Spirochaetota; class Spirochaetia; order Treponematales; family Rectinemataceae; genus CAIJMU01. Next base: position 4,637 of record JBAXTA010000270.1, on the reverse strand, counting down.
GGCGTTCCCTTTGTCGACAATGTCGTCGACATCGGCCTCCGGGTCGAGACCCGAGAGGAACGTTACCCGATCGTCAAGGATTATTACGACCCGAAATTCCTCTTTCCCCAGAAGGTGCGAACCTTCTGCACCAATTCGAGGGCCGCGCACGTCGTGCAGGAGAAGTATGAGGACATCGACGGCAAACCCTGGTACTCGGTGAACGGCCACTCCTGGTCGCTGTCGCGCCCCGCCAACGGCCTGGCCAACTTCGCCTTCCTCCGTACCATCACGCTCACCGAGCCCCTGGCCAGCGGGCAGTCCTATGCCCGGATGCTCGGCGTGCAGGCGAGCCTTCTTGGCGGCGGAGCGCCCATCGTGCAGCGTGTCGGTGATTTCCGGCTCGGCAAGCGTTCCAAGGCTGCCACGATGAATGGCGACCTCTACGACTTCGAGCCGACCCTCGTGTCGGCCACGCCGGGCGACATATCGCTGGCCTGCCCGAGCAAGATACTCCGCGCCCTCTGGAGGGGCTTGAAGAGCCTCGACACCATCGTGCCGGGTGTGCTCCATCCCTCGACCCTTATGTACTACCCCGAGATAAAGCTGTACGCGAACAGGCCGGTCTTCCTCGATGGCAGTTTTCTTGTGCAGCCTGGACTCAGGCTTATCGGTGACGGCGCGGGAACGAGCCGAGGCATAACGGCTGCGTGGGCCTCGGGCCTTCGCGCCGCTGAAGGGATACTCGGGGAAAGCTGACAGCGGCGCGAGGCCGCTGAAGGGATACTCGGGGAAAGCTGACAGCGGCGCGAGGCCGCTGAAGGGATACTCGGGGAAAGCTGACAGCGGCGCGGGCGCCTACACTGCCTCGATGACCAGGGGGCCTGCGGTGAAACGGCTTCCCTTCGCCGTGATGGTAATTGTTCCTTTCTGGGCGGCGCTCCGCAGCCAGAAGGCGGTTACGCCTCCCGACAGCGGCACGAGCCGGGGACCGACTATGGCGCCCGGCCCTTTGGCGGAGAGCTCGAGGGCTTCCTGCGTATAGGGGTGGATGTTCCCGTACTGGTCGAGGAGCCTGAGGACGATGCGGGTTACGTCGATGCCGTCCGCGTTGATGGCCGCGTCGTCGGCCACCATTTCGAGGCTTGTGGCGCAGGCGTCCCCGCCGTAGCGCCTCCGTGCCACCTCCTCGCCCTTCACGAATCCCACCAGCTCGACGCTTTCGTCGGCCTGACCCCAGCCCATCGTGAAGCGCTGCACCAGCTTTTCAGCGTCGGCGTAGCTCATGCGCTTCCGGGCGAGCATGAGGCCCAATTTAAGGTAGTGTCGCCACCTGAGCGCCGAAAGGCCTTTCGAGAAGATGATGCCCACAAGTTCCTTGACGAGGCGTTGGTCGCCCTCGGAAAAACCCTCGGCGGCGAGGCGGTCGCCGATGAGGTCGCGGATTACGACGGGCGGGTGGGGGAGGTTCGGGAAGCTGCCTCGGTCGGGCCTGTAGGATCCGACGCGCTCGCCTGAGCGCCATAGGACGATCTCATCGCAATTGGTCCAAACATCGATGGGCAGGAGGGTCGCACCCGAACGTTCGCCCTTGGCGAAGAGGGTGGCCGCCTCGAGGACGACGCGCTCGGCTGGCTCCACCTGGCTTGCGTAGACCGCGGCCGCGTACTTGGGGATCCGGAACATGTCCGAGACGCCGTGGTAGCAAATGCGGTCGCCTGAGCCGAAATCCTTGTGGGTATTGTAATCGAAGGCGCACCAGCCTATGGCTCCCGCGATTCCCGGATCGCCCATTGCAGCGTCGAGGACGCGGGCATGGCGCCTGGCGTGCTCGGCCAGGCGCTCCTCCTGGTCAAAGCGCTTGGTCGGGAACATGTGGCCGTTGTGTTCCGTCACGAGGAAGGGTACGTCGTGTCCGAGCCCGGTGACCCGGCGCGGTTTTTTCAGTGCCGTCGAGCCCCCGTCGTGCACGAAGTCATTGAAGGTGTACACATCCTCGAGGAGCTCGCTTTTCTCGATGTAGCGGACGCCACCCGTCGCACGCGAGGGATCGAGTTCGTGGGCGCGCCTGGCCGTCTGGGCGTAGAAATCGTGATCGTCGGGCGACTCGTTGATGCGTGTGCCCCAGAGCACGATGGAGGGATGGTTGCGGTCGCGGACGATCATGTCCCCGAGGTCGGCGATCGCCTGTTTTTTCCACTCAGCGTCCCCGATGTGCTGCCAGCCGGGCAGCTCCTCGAACACGAGGAGGCCGAGCTCGTCGCAGGCGTCGAGGAAGTGGCGCGAGGGGGGATAGTGACTCGAGCGCACGAGGTTGACGCCGAGTTCGCGCTTCAGGATCTCCGCGTCGCGGCGCTGGGCCCGCTCTGGCATGGCGTAGCCGACATAGGGCCAGGCCTGGTGGCGGTTGAGTCCGCGGATCTTGATGGGCTTGCCATTGAGGAAGAAACCCTCTGCCTTCCACTCCGCCTGCCTGAAACCGACCCTTAGGGTGACCGCATCGATCGCCGTTCCGGCTGCCTTCAGTGTTATTATGAGTTCGTACAATGTCGGCCGTCCGGGTTCCCAGGCCAGGATTCCCTCCAGGTCGTGGAGTTCGATCCAGCCCGAGTCACCGCCAGTGGAGCAGCTCCCCCGGGCCAGAACCTGGCCGGTCGCTGGATCGAGGAGTTCTGCTTCGACCTCGTAGGGTCCCGAATCAGGAGGGCAGTCGAGCCGAAGCTCGATGTCGAGGGCTTTTTTCGGAAGGAGGGCGTCCCGGGCCAGGGCAAAGGCGTCAATTATGAAGGCTTTTTCCTGCAAACGGACGGCGACCTCGCGGTAGATGCCGCCGTAGCAGAGGTAGTCGACGACGTGGCCGAAGGGCGGGATCCCGGGGTCCTCGGTCGAATCCACGACAACGGCCAGGGTGTTGCGGCCGCTCCTGGCCAGGGAGCTGATCTCGAGGCTGAAGGGCGTGAAGCCGCCGGAGTGACGCCCGGCCTCCAGCCCGTTCACGAAGACAGTGGCCCGGCTCATCACAGCCTCGAAATCCATGAAGACGCGCCGGGCGGTTTGATCCGCCGGCATGCCCATCGCCAGGTCCGCCGGCAGTTCGAAGTCCCTGATCCAGGTCGATATGAATTGGCAGGAATGTTCGTCGAAGCCGTTGAAGGGGAGTTCGAGGTTCGTGTGGGGGACCGAGACCTCCTCCCAGCCCTCATGGGCGAAGGAGGGGGCAAGCCAGCCTGCTTCGTCACCACGCTTCATGAACCAGGACCGGTCAAGGGGGATGGTCTGTCTCATCGCGCCGCTCCTGTCAGCCGACCCGCTGCACGGGCACGTTCGAGGACTCCCCGGGCCGTGCGCAGTATGGGCATGTCTACCATGGTTCCGCCGAAGTCGAAGGCGCCACGTCCGTCGCGCTGCTTCGCCTCGAAGGCCTCGACGAGGCGTCTGGCCTCCGAGATGGCCGCTTCCGAGGGCGTGAAAGCTTCCTGTGCGGGGACGACCTGACCGGGGTGGACGAGCTGCTTTCCTGAAAAGCCCAGGCTCGCGCCTTCGAGGCAGGCGGTACGGAGGCCCTCGAGGTCGCGGAAATCGCTGTGGACCATGTCGATAGCCTGGAGGCCAAAGGCAGCGGCGTGGGTCACCAGGGCGCTGCGGGCGTAGAGAAGCTCCAGACAGCCCTTCGTGCGGATCATCCCGATGCTTCCTGCCAGGTCCTCGGCTCCGAAGATCACCGCCTCGAGGCGCGGATCTGCAGACAGGATGGACCGCATGTCGACGATGCCGAGGGCCGTTTCTATCAATACCAGGATCCGTATTCCGCCAGGCTCCCATCCGTAGCGGGCCTCTGCCTGGGCAATACGTGCGCTGATATGACGGACCTCTTCGGCGGATTCGGCCTTGGGAAGGACGATGCCGTCCGGCCTGACTCCGGGGCCGGAGCCGAGGACCGCGTCGAGGTCCTCCTCCTCGAGCCCCGTCCCGATGGCGTTGATCCGTACGAGTCGCTCACCTGTCCCGAAATCAAGGTCGCGCAACGCGTTCTGGATCACGGTCCGTGCCTCTGCCTTGCGATTGGCTGCTACCCCGTCTTCCATGTCCAGGCAGACGCAGTCCACCACAAGTGTCGTGCCCTTGGTGATTTTCCGAAGGTCATCCCCCGGCATGTAAAGCAAGCCCCTTCGTGCGCGCATTGCTCCACCCCCTACCGTGCGATCTCGAGCGCGGCCAGGAACCCAAGCACCAGGGGATTCACCAGCTCGGGATGGAGCTCGTGGACGAGGTGCCCCTGTCCGGGTAGCACAACGAGCTTCGAGCCTGCGATGACCGCCGCGAGCTTTTCACCGACGGCGAGGGGGACGGCAGTATCCTTCTGCCCCCAGACCAGGAGGGCGGGGACCTTCAGCGAGGCGGGATGCACAGGAGCCTGGGCTGCATTAGCACCTGACCACGCGAAGAGGGCCTTCACTCCATTCGGGATCTGGAAGGGCGCGGCGTATCCGTCGACCATCGCGTCAGGAATCAGGTCCCCGGGGCCCGCAAAGCCCTTGAGGCTGTCCTTCACGCCCGACCAGCTGTGAAGCTGCGCTTCGAGGGAGCCCGCAAACAGCGAGGCGAAGGGAGGAGCCCCACCCTCGCTCTTTCCGTCGGCTGGCACCGCCCCGGCGAGG
>JBAXTA010000027.1:0-23853 GCA_037130415.1 Spirochaetota bacterium | reverse complement strand
GTCGCCCACTGACTCGCAGACCTTTGCCAGCGTTGCCATGTGCGATTCCATGAGGGCGTCGAGGAGGCGGGCCGCGTTCTCCTCGTCGGAGTAGATGTCCATGAGGAAGTTGTCCAGGCGGCGGATGAAGGTGCCCCACTCAAATAGGTTGCAGCCGACGACGATCATCAATGCACGGTCGGTCTTCGCGCGGAGGGCAAGGGTCCGATCCCGGAGCTGCTTCCAGAAGTCGGGTTCGGAGGCATGATCCCAGGGTGAGTGGACGAGGGCCGACCACAGGACCTTGCCCATGGCCTTCGGCAGGCCCGAGTAGTCCGCGGGGTAGCCGTCTTCCCAGGGGAAGCAGCGCTCGTCGTAGAAGGTGGCCCCGAAGGGCCGCTGCGCTATCAGGGTGCCTTCGGCATCGTAGACGAAGAAATCGTCACCCTTCCGCACAGGCTTGAACCAGGAAGGATAGAGGTAGGTCGATCCCTCGGGCATGGCCATCGGCGTCCAGTCGCTGGGCCTGTCGTTCCAGGCCCGGCCGATGTCTATGGCATCTACGCCGAAGCGGTCGAGCATCCAGTCATCGGGTTGGGCCAGCTCCTGCACGACATCGTAAACCTTCGGCCTCGCATCAGGCTGGCCGAGGAGTTTCGCGACACCGGAATAGGCGATGGCCGAGATGCCCGAGCTCGGGTTCGAGCCCAGGTCAACCGGAACCTGGTCAGGTTGCCGGTGCTCGATGGCGGCTATCACCCGCTCCCTTGAAGTCATCGCACCGTACCGAGGGAGGGAATGTCATGCTTCCCGAGTTGGAGTGGATACTTCCCGTACTTTCTGAGGAGGTCGAGCACAAACTCGTAGCGCTCGGCCGACACGTTGCTCGGCACCGAGTGGTCGGACTGGGGCAGGTAGCCTCCACCCTTGGCCGCGTTGAGCCGCCTGAGCACGAGCTCCTCGAGCTCGGGCAGGGGCGCGTTGGCCCAGGTGATGGCGTCGATGTTGCCGCAAAAGCCCATCGTATGCCCGTAGCGCTCGCGGATCTCCACTACGTCGAGTCCCGACTTGGACTCGAGGGGATTGTAGGCGTCGAGGCCCATCTCGACAAAATCGGGAAAGATCTCGCTCGCGTTGCCGCAACCGTGGTAGATGACCGGCAGGCCGTTCTCGTGGCAGATCGCGATCAATTCCCTGGTAATTGGCTTGAAGTGCTCGCGCCACATGTCAGGGGAGAAGAGCATCCCGTTGCGGTAGGCCACATCGCCCCAGAGAACCATGCCGTCGAGCATGCCCTCTCCCGCCTTGATCTGCGCACGGAGGTAGCTGGTCAGGAAACTCCCGATCCGTTTGACGAAGGCGCCGAACTCATCGGGATAGAGGGCGATCCACAGGAGGACATTCTCCGAGCCTATGATGCGCCAGACATACTCATGGGCCTCGCAGATCGAACCAAAGACGGGGAAGTCGGCGTAGTAGGACTTCACACGGTCGATCCAGGCTGGCAGGTTCCGGCTGATCACGTCGCCGACTCCGTTGAGCTGGTCGTCGCCAGCCTGCGAGAAACGGCGCTGGTCATCGGGATCGTCAAACTTGAAGGCGGCCATCTTCTCAAGGTCGTCAGTGTCGAAGTGCTCGAAATAGGGCATCTGGGTGCCGAGTTTCTTGCGTATGGTAGCCTCGAAGCCAGTCTTCAGTATGACGTCATCCTCGGTTTCCTTGATGACGGTGAAAGGCTTGATGTGCGGATCCATGTTAGGCGTGATGCAGATCCAGTCGAGGTCGTAATACCTGTAGATATCCGTGTCGGGAGGAAGGTTCTTCTCCTTCTTCCAGCGGTTGACGAAGGTCGTCCAGTAGAAATCCGAGATCGGAATGCGGTCGGCCTCCTCGTGGCGGAGGGTCTTGCGCACCCTGTCGGACTTCGCGAGGCAATTGGCTGTACGGGTCGGTTTCGTCATAACTCCCTCAATCCTGGTGGAAAACTTCTTCCATGTCGGCCCACCACTCGCCGGCCGAGCGCGTGGGTATGGGATCCTGCATGGGCTTCATGATGGCCCACCACTCCTGCGTCTTGGGATCCTCGCCCATCTTCGCCATGTCAGAGTCGAAATTGGAGCCATGATACTCCATGTAGGCGTAAAGGACACCATCCTTGTGGTAGATCGAGTAGTTCCTGATGTTGCAGGCACTGATGGTCTTCGCTACCTCGGGCCAGATGGCAGCATGGTAGCTCTTGTAGCTTTCAAGGACTCCTGGCTTGAGGCGGATGACCTGGCCGAATCTCTTCATGTCGAGAGCCTCCCTCTGCAATGGCCGATGTTAGTCTTTGAGACTAGCACTTCCATGGAGAACGTCAACTAAAATTTTGCTAAAATTCACGATTTCCTGCCCAATACTGCTAAAGAAACAAGGCTGAGTTGCTGCAAAGAGTGAAAAAAGGGCAAAATTTGTAGTCTCCCCTGCCAGTTCTGGCTTTTCCGTACTTGCTTTACAGGATTCAGGGACGGGCCTAGAGTATCGCATGTCGTATACTACAGATCCCAATTCGCTCAGGCTCCATTCTGTCCCTGCCTGGTTTTCCGATGCCAAATTCGGGATTTTCATCCATTGGAGCCTCTCTACCATCCCCGCCTGGGCACCCACCGAAAAGGGTGACTTCCACGACGTGATCCGGAAGGAGGGTTTCGAGACATATTTCCGCTACAACCCCTACTCCGAGTGGTACCAGAATGGCCTCCGCTTCGGAGAGGGAGCGGTCTGGGAACATCACAAGGAGACCTGGGGCACGGACTATCCCTATGCGAGGTTCAAGGAGAGTTTCAACGCCGCACTTGCTGACTGGGACCCCGAAGCCTGGGCCGAAAGCTTCAAGGCTGCCGGCGCACGCTACGTCGTCCTCGTGACCAAGCACCACGACGGCTTCTGTCTCTGGCCCAGCGCAGTGCCCAACCCCCGCATGCCAGGTTTCCACGCCTCGCGCGACGTCGTAGGCGAACTCACCGAGGCAGTGCGGAAGCGCGGCATGAAGATGGGCCTCTACTATTCGGGCGCCCTCGACTGGACCTGGAGCGATGAGCCCATCCGTGCCGCTGCCGACATGCTGACAAACGGCAACCCCAGCCAGGAGTACGCTGACTACGCGGAGGCCCAGTACCGCGAACTCATCGACCGATATCGTCCCTCCATCCTCTGGAACGATATCGCCTATCCTGCTCATGGCCGCTACCTCAAGCTCCTCGCCGACTACTACGAGGCTGTGCCCGACGGACTGGTCAACGACCGCTGGATGCAGGCGAGCGACGAGTTCAGGCTCTCACTCAGGAAACCCCTCATGCGGGCGGTGGCCGATTGGGGCGCAAAGCAGATCATGCTCAAGCCCAGGCCCTCGGACCCCGGAGTCCCCTTCGACTATTCCACGATGGAGTACCACGTTTCGGACAAGATTCTGGACCGACACTGGGAATGCGTGCGGGGCATCGGCCATTCCTTCGGTTATACGGCCAACGAGCCCGAGTCCAACTTCCTGAAGGCCGCCGAGGGCGTCGGGCTCCTCGCCGACGTCATAAGCTCCAACGGCAACCTCCTCCTCAACATCGGGCCCAAGCCCGGCGGCGCCTTCCAGGGCATCCAAAAGGACTGTATCGACGGCATGGGCGCCTGGCTCGCGGCCAATGGCGAGGCCATATACAACAGCAGTCCCTGGACAAGGCCAGCTGGGCAGACCGCGGGCCTTGGCTCTCCGGGAGGCAGGCTCCGCTTTACCTGCAAGGGCGATGATCTCTTTGCCATCTTCGCCCAGACGCCTGCTGCTGGCAGCCTGACCATCCTCGACCTCACGCTGCCCGAGGGGGCGACTGTCACGGTCCTTGGCACTACTCCCGCTCTCGCCATCTCGGCCACCAAGGCGGGCCGCAACCTCGTCGTCGAGCTTCCTTCGCTCGAAGCCGGCATGCCTCTCGTGCTGAAGATCGCCGGGGGGAACGTGAAGGGCAAGGACGGCCTTCCGACCAAGCTTGCGCAGCCCCTGGGCCAACTCAAACGGCCCAAGAGCGATAAGCCCCTCGTGTCCGCAAAGATCATCGGCGCCGTGGTCGTCATCGCCATCCTGGTCCCCCTCCTTTCCATGACTGGCTTCAACCCCGCGACCTCGCTTTCCCTGCCCTGGTCCCTCGCCTATGCTGCGATGGTCATACTCTCCTTCGGCGTACTTCTCACCGTCGATACCGCTTCCCAGGTGAGGAAGGAGATGATGCGCGGCGACATCGCCCCGGAAACCCGGAGCGCGCCGGGAGCCACGGAAAAGACAGCGACAGGCAGCCCCTGGCGTCACGTCCTCCCCAGCGCCATCCCCGCATCGCTTGTCTCCACTGCGGTCGTCATCGGCTTCGTCCTCATGCTTTCCGCAGTCGGTGTCAGCGTTTCGCCCCTCGCCCTCAGCCTCATCCTGATTGCCGGCCTTTCCTTGCCGGTAGCCTTCACGCTCAGGCGCAGCCTCCCCGCTGTCGTCGCGGAAAACGAGAGCTTCCTCGCGCGGCCCGCGACTGCCAGGCCTGTCCTGGGGCCCTGGTACTTCGTCGCCGAGCACCTCGTCCCGCGCCTGGTCCTCATGACCGCCATCAACCTCGTGCTGGGCCTCATGATCGCCGCAGGGTATGCTGCGGCAGGGCCGACCATCACGGCCTCCCGCGCCCAGCAGGACTGGGGAACCACCTTCCTGATACTGATCGTGTGCTGCTTCAGCGCGGCGGGAGACTGGACGGTCGGCGACCTCTGGTCAGGCCGACGCCCGACGACGACGCGGAAACCCTGGCTCAACGGACTCCTGCTTTTCATCCTCCTCATGGTGATTTCCTACGCCGCAGGCTTCGTGTACCAGCTCTACCTCGACGCCTCGGGGCTCACTGCCCTGTCGCCCTGGACAGCACTGCTGCACAAGATGGTCGGCGTAGGGGTTTCCACCATCCTGGGACTTGTCATGGGTATCGCGTGGACGGTGCCGCGGACTTCTCAGAAAGTAAAAGCGAGGAGGGAGTTCGGGCTCTGAGGCGCGGGGTCGGAAGCGGGCGGCGGGCGGCGGCGCCACCACCCTGAAGCGGTCACTGGAGCAACTCCAGGGTCCTGCCTGCGAAGTAGAGCGGCAGGGATATCAGTTCGCTGGTAGCCTCGCCGAACTGGAGGGTCTGGATGGAGGGCTGCCGCTCTCTCCATAGTACCCCCCTATTTTCACGCAAGTCGTGACATTATAGGGGGGTATTTTTACATATCGCAAGGCCCTACTGGACGAGGGCCTTCTTCGCCTTCCGCTTCTTGAGCATGGCAGCAAGGCGGTCTGACTGGAGCATGAAGGTCTCGAGGCGTGCGACGATGATCTGAGAAAAGGGATTACCGTCACACTCGACGGAGAGGAAGGGCAGGACGTCCATCTCGGTCTTCAGGTCCGAGAGGTCGACGGGATGGCCAGCGAGGGCGGCCGCCTTCTCCTTGCCGATGACGGTCATTTCCTGGACGGCGACCGCCTCGGTCATGCGCGAGTTCATGCAGCCGAAGGGTCCGACCGATATCACGCCGCAGTACTTGTCCACCAGGCCACGGAGGGCCGCGCCGGAGGAGAGTCCCGGTTCGCCGGTGAGCTCGAGGGGGAAGAAGTGCAGGGAATGCGCCAGGTAGTCTTTTATCGCAATGAGGTCATATTCGTAGAGGCCGGTCTTCGCGAACATGCGCTTGACCTTGCGTTCGTACCAGTCTTCCACGAGGACGGTCAGCGAGAGTTCGAGCTTGCCCGAGAAGCTGAGGCGGGAAGAATACATTCCCGTCTCGCGGAGGACGTCGGTATAGCGGAGCCATTCGGATACCGGGGCGTCGAGCATGACGAAGTTGCGCGCGGCGAGCATCTCGGGAATGCCCATGAGGGCGAAGTGGTCGCGACGCACGAAGATCTCGCCAATTATGGAGATGTACTTGGCGTCCTCGATCGGCACCCTGAGCTTGACAGCCTTGAAGGCCTTCTGGCTCTTCCTGAGCTGCCCGAAGAGCTTTCTCGACTTGCCTTCACGCATGGCAGCCATGAGTTTGCGTCGTTCCTCCTCGAAGACTGCCATGCCCGCCTCGCGATCGACAGCGAGGGCCTTGATGGCATTCCGCACATCGTCGAGGACGTCGGACACAAAAAGGGAGCGGAGCATCCTGAGGCGGAACTTGAGTCCGAGACCCGAATAGCCGTCGTCATTGGAAAGCCGGAGTTGGGCGACGTTGACGAGAGTGCGGTTTTCGATCAGCGCATCGATGAGGATGGCATACTGGCCGACGCGGCAACAGCCACCGGCGCCAACCATAAGTATGGCGAGCCTTTCATCGCCTTCCTTCCGGTGCTTGAGGTACTTGAGGATCTCACCAAGTATGTTGATGATCGGGAGGCATTCCTTGCTCGTCGTCACGGAACGGCCAAGATCGAGGGCCTCACGGTCACAGACAGGCAGGGCCTCGGCGTGCCAGCCAAGGGAGCAGAGCACTTCTGCGGAGGTTTCGGCGAAGAGATCGCCCATCGAGGGGATGACTACCTTGACCCTGGGATCGGTCATCGCGAACTCCTGGCCGGATGAGTCGGCAAAGACCACCTTCCCCAGCTCGCCCACCCGCAGTGTCGAAGCCTTCCAGCCCTCTGGCTTCGGGATGGGCTGACGCTTGACCCTGAGGTAGTTGCGTACGACATCCATGAAGGCCTCGATGCGCGTGTTCACGCCCGCGTCGGCAGTGTGCGAGTCCACCTCGATGGTGAGTGAGGGCTTCTGGCCCATGAGGTCGCGGAAGTGGGCCACCATCATGGAATCGATGGCGCAGAGGAAATTGGTCTGGTAGGTCGCGAAGAGCTGGGGATGGCGCTGGACGATGCGTCCCGCCTTGATGATGCGCTGCCCCATTTCCCAATAGGTATTACGGTAATTATCCTCTTTCTCGTACTCAAGGAAATCGAAGGGTATGAGCTCGATGCCCCGCGAGGCGAACTTCGAGGGCACGCCCTTGTTGGCCTCGTCGGCAAAGGCCGAGTAGGGGTGTCCGAAGAAAACCACCGCGATCCGCGTGGGATCACGCTCAATTTCAGCCAGGATGCGTCTGCCCTCGGCCTTCGTCGCAGCGATGAAGGCGAGCTGCTTTGCGACCGCCACCTCGTGGGCACGCAGCGCATCTTCGGCCTTGAAGCCCATGCCTACGGCCATCTCGACCCACTTCTCCTGCTCGGCCCCATAGCCTTCCATCAGGTTGATGATGGGCGCCAAAAGAATGGGCGCATTGGGCCTATCCTTCAGGAAGGTGGCCTTCTGGTACCAGGGTTCGCCCTGGAGGAACATGCAGGTGGTCTGGAACTCGAGGCGGTACTCTTCCTGCTCCGAGACGTGGATGTCCTTGAGATGGGGCATGAAGATGAAGTCGGGTTTGTGGTTCTCGAGAAGGTCCTCGAACATGCCGAGGGCGATCTGTCCCGCGAGGCAGAAGCTCGTCATGCCCTTGTCAATGCCTGATTGCCTGACTTCCGTAGGCAGGACCACCTTGCATCCAAGCTCGTCGAAGAAGGTAAAGTAGAGCGGGAAGAGGAAGTGGGTGTGGAAACTCCGATTGATGCCAACGACCTTGGCCTCGGCGGGCAGTTCGCGTCGGGGCCTGGCAAAGTCCTCGAAGAGCATGCGCTTGCGCGTCTCGATGTGGTTGAGCTTCGTGACGTCATAATTGAGCTTGTGTATTTGATTGTAGTACTTGTTGCAGGCTCCACCGAAGGGGTACTTCTTGCCCTTGATCTCGATGATGGCGACCTCGCACTTCCTGTCGCAGTGCTCGCTGGTGCCCGGGCAGATAAAGCTCTTTCCGTAGCCGACCTCGCGGCCGGCGAGGTCGGCGAGGTCGAAGTCAGCCGCTTCGAGACTGCCGTCGCCAAGGGCGCGGACGATCTCGAGGGCGACTCCATAGGCGCCCATGAGCCCCGGTTCCGGCGGCACGATGATCTTCTTGCCGGTGAGCGCGGCCATCGCGAGGGGGACGGCCTTGTTGTAGCAGACCCCTCCCTGCATGAAGACCTTGGCACCCGTCTGGCGGAAGCCCTTCACGCGATTGACGTAATTCATGCAGATCGAGTAGACGAGGCCGGCAACCACGTCCTCACGGGTGATGCCCTCCTGGAGGGCAGTGTTGATGTCCGAGGAGATGAAGGCCGCGCATTGATCGGAAAAGTTGGGCGGATTCATGGCGGCCAGGGCGATGGGCGCGATGTCCTCCATCTTCACGCCGAGGGACTCGAGGGCCGACTCCTCGAGAAAGGAGCCCGTGCCAGCGGAGCATGCCTCGTTCATCGCATAATCGGAGGCTACCGAGTTGGTGAGGAAGGTATACTTGGCGTCCTGGCCACCGATCTCGAAGATGGTGTCCACCTCCGGATCGAAGTGGGCGGCCGCACGGGCGTGGGCGATGATCTCGTTGACAATGCCGCCCGTGCCCGCGTGGAGACCGGCGATGTAGCGCCCCGAACCGGTGACGCCCAGGCCCTTGATGCGAACGCCGATGCCGCGCAGGTTCTCCTCGAGGGCTGCGTAGCACTGCCGGGAGGCCTCGATGGGATTGCCGTTGGTGCGGAGGTACTTGGAGGAAAGGATCCGCTCGTCCGCGATCCGGAAGAGCACGGCCTTGGTGGTCGTCGAACCGACATCCAGGCCGACGACGCACTCGTCTCCCGCCTTCGCCTCGCCGTAGGGCATGGACTTGAATTCGACCATGGACTCGTAGTCCCTGATGGGCTTCAGGAATTCGAAGGAAGAGCGTTGATCGCGGAAATACGCTCCCTTGGCTGGAACCGTGGACTGGCGCTGGTCGAGGGCCCAGAGCGCAGCACCCAGGGCCTCGAAATAGGGCGCCTCGGGGATGACCCTCACTTCCTCGATCCTGTCCCTGAGGAAGCCGATGACCGCGTGGTTCCTGGAGGTGCCGCCGACAACAAGGACGCTGCGAGCCTGGATTTTCACGAGGAGTTCGTGGATCTTGTTGGCGATCATCCGCGCGAGGCCCGCGGTCACGTCGCCTATGGGTTCGCCCTTGTTGAGGGCGTGGGTGCAGTCGGACTTGCAGAATACCGAACAGCGGCCCGAAAGCTGGTGCGGCTTTCCTGAACTGCCGGCGAGGCTCACCGCTTCGTCGATGCCGATGTTCATCCTCCGGATCTGCTGGAGGAAAAACTCGCCCGTGCCCGATGCACACTTGTTGCCCGAGCTGATGCGCGAGACCTTTCCACGCTCATCGAGCTCGTAGACAATGAAGGACTCGCCTCCAGCCGACACGATGGCATCGACCTTCGCTGCCTTGCCCAGGGTGAAGGCATAGGCTATCTCCGTGGCCTCGGGCTCGATGATCGAAGGGATGTTCGTGATCTCGCGGAACTTCCGCCCGGTAACCGCTATGTATTTGCCGGTTATCTGACGCGCATCGAGGACTCGGGCAAGTGTACCCTTGGGGTCGCCATTATGCGCCTCGACATGGACGTCGTGTATCCTGCGACCTGCCGCGCCGCTCTCGATCTCCACGAGGGAGAAAGTCGAGGCTCCAAGGCAAATCCCGATGCTCCGTTCCGGACGGGCTGATGCACCTTCAAACATGATAGTTTCCTCCTGCCAGCCTCCCGATGCGCGCAGAAGGCAAAAGACCGTTCCAGCAAGAAATCACTGAGCGGGCATCATATCCATTCCCGCAGTTCTTGATAAAGTGGTTAGGTTGGCCACTTATTGGATATATTCCACCCGATACCTTGGTTCCTGTCACGATCAGCTCGATGGAGGGGGCCGTCACGAGCATGCAGGCACGCACCTGGGGGCGCTGTCCTACGCGATTCCGGTCGCGGTGATGTCGTCTAGCAGCTCCTGGGCCTGATCCTGACTGTGTGGACTTGAGTCACCCCGTCGTGCACATAGACGAGGGTCTGCGTGCCCTCGAAACTGAAGCTTCCGTCGGAGACTTCCACGATGCAGCCCCGCGGATACTGGAACTCAGGAAGGTAGATCTCCGTCGGGGCGGTGACGAGGGGGTCGCTCCGGAACACGAACTCAAACTTCCGGCTGCGGCGGTCGAAGGAGAGGCTCAGGGCTTCGCCGGCCGTCCTCCGTGGATAGGGTCGGAGGATTGCCTCGAGCGCGCGGCCTCCTGAGTTGATGTCCCCAGGATCGGACTGCTGGTCGCGGCTCCAGATGGAAAAATCCTGGGCGTTCCATTTGTCTTTGGCATCATTGCTGTTGTCAGCCGCATAGTCCCAGATCGTAGCGCCCAGGAGATTGTCTTCCAGCGCCCTGAAGCTGCGGTCGATGGCGGCAGCCTGCAGCCTGAAGTCACCGCTCTGAAAGGCCTTCCCCTTCCGCATGTCGAAGCTGATGCCGATTTCACCGACATGCACCGGGGCGCCTCCGAGATTCTCCTTCGCCTCGGCCTTGACTGCGGCGAGATGGGCGGCGAGGGCCCGGCGTATCCGCCTCCGTCCAAAGACAAGCTTGCCTTCCTTTCCGTCCAGGGCCACCCATGACCAGAAATCGTTGGTGATGATGTGGAGAAGATCGTACCAATGCGGAGCATGGATGATCCCCTCTGCGTCATCCTTTCCCCAGCGGGGTGCCGGCAGTCCGGGCATGGATTCGACAAAGATCGCGGCCTTGGGAGCCACCGAGCGGATGGCTGCCGCATAGCGGTTGGCGAAGGGCCGGAGGTAGTCCTGGTTGAAGTCCACGGCATGGCCGCCCCGGGCGGCGAAGTAGTCGGGACGGAGGAGTCGGGGCTTCCCGTCGGGGCCCTGGTCCCAGACCCCATGTCGACGCCAGACGCAAGCCAGGCCCTCCTTCCAGGCAGAAAGGCCGCCCGGATTGACCAGGCGCTTGCCTGTCGATTTTGCAGCTGGCAGTCCCGGTTTCCAGAAATCCAGTTCCTTCGGGCTGCCGTCTCCGAGCTGCATGGACTCGAAGGGGCTGGGGTTGAAGCCCATCCGGGCCATGGCCATGGGCTGCGAGAGGTCCTTCCATCCGATGTAGCCAGAGTTGGGCTCGTTGAGGGTATCGAAGCCAAAAACGTTATGCAGGCCCTCGAGGCGGAGGGCGACCTGCCGCAGGGCCTCGATGTAATGACCTTGGAGATAGTCCTGGATCGGCTGACCATCCACCAGCAACTGCGGGGCAAAATCAGTACCGGCGAAAAAGAGGGTAAACATGGTCGCCCCTGCCAGCTTTATCGCGTTCGTACCCCAGATCAGGGGAGGATAGAAATCGCCGCTTTCGCACTGCAGGACCGCGGCGCCGGTCGCCGGAAAATTGGGCCATTCCATGCCGGCGACGTCGAAGGTCCAGGCTGGAGCCCCATCACCTCCGTTGAAGCGGCTCCAGGTATCCTGGTGGGGATCGATGAAAAGGGAGATGTCATAGTCCTGGGCCTTCTTCACAACTGCGAAGAGGTAATCGAGGTAGGCCTCGTCATAGATGCCCGGACCTGCGTGCTCGACCGCCTCCCAGGTAGTCAGGAAGCGCAGGAAGCTGAAACCCCAGGAACGAAGACGGGCAAAGTGCTCGTCGGCCTCCTCCAGGGGGAAGGGTCGCCCGACAAAGGATGCGTCCTTGGGATTGTGCAAGGCCAGGGAAAACCGACTGTCGCCGTCAGGCTTTGTCGGTACCTTGGAACTGCCTCCCAGGTTCACACCGCGCAGCATCAGGCTGCGGCCTGACTCATCGACAAAGTGGTCACCTTGTATTCGGATCATGGCGCGGCCTCCTGGAGGGACAGGACTTTCGGACTGGGAACAGGGGATTCTGGATTTTTTCTCATAAGCCGGCTCTGCGCATCGCGTCCATCTTCCCCTTCAGATCGAGTGGATGCGTCAAACATTCTCAGTCTTTGGCATCGGTGCCGGACCAGCCCCTTGCCGCTGGATCAATCTCGATGACAAGCACCGAGACGTCCGCGTCTGGAGCATTAGCCGGCACTGAGATCTCGAGGCTTTCTCCCTGGGCTGTGAATGCGAGGGTCTCCCCCGACATGAGTGAGGCCCTCCGCGCGCCGGCGGGAAAGCCCGCGACCTGGAGTTTCCCCTCGCTGGGCCACTCGAAGACATGGAGAAAAACCTTGTCACCCTTGCGAGTCGCCCGTCCCCAGGCCTGGCTGGGCAGGGCCGTGTAGCTGCTTCCGTATATGGCTGCAGAATTCTTTTCCATCCACCTTCCCACGTACGCCAAGCGCTCCATACTTTCCGGAGGGAAGGTTCCCTTGTCCGTCGGACCGACATTGAGGAGGTAGTTCCCTCCCCCCGAGGCGACAAGAACCAGGTTGCGGACCAGCTCACGCGGAGTCTTCCAGACAGTCTCATTAGGATTGAAGGCCCAGCTCCGCCCTATGGTCATGCAGGTTTCCCAGGGCTGGAAGCGCTCCGGAGAAGGGTTGGGTTCCTGGACGACAGGAACGAGTTCCATGCTGCCATCGCTGTACTTGGCCATCTGCTTCTTTATCCAGCTGCGGAGGCCAGGGATCTTGAACAGGAAAACTACTTGCTTGAAAAATTTTTCGCTCTCAGGGCCATCGCTCGAGGGCGCCTTGCCGGTTTTCACCGGAATGCCTGCCTTGGGTATGAACTGCTCGGGAGTGACAAAATCATAGCCGGGACCCAAGCGGTCATTGATGAGGGTGTCAGGGCTGAGTTCGTGGATGAGCTTGTGAAAGCGCGCAGTGTCGTATTTCTGGTGGTTGCAGAGGCCGTCGAACCAGATGAGGCTCACCGGGCCGTAGTCGGTCAGGAGTTTCCGGAGCTGGCTCTCCATGTAGTCAAGGTAGCCAGCCCATTCGCTGCGCTTGGGCTCGCCCAGCCAGTTGGAAGCGATGGGCCTGTCGATCCTTCGGTAGCCGGGGTGGCTCATATCGGGTGGAGAGTAATAAAAGCCCAGGCGCATCCCACGCCTGCCGCAAGCCAAGGACAGTTCCTTGCAGATATCCCGGCCAAAGGCAGTGCGCGTGATTTTGTACTCGGTACCGGGAGCGTCGAACATGCAGAATCCATCGTGATGCTTGGCGGTGATGACCATATAGCGCATGCCTGCGTCCCAGGCTGTCCGCACCCAGGCATCGGCGTCAAAATCGATAGGGTTGAAACGCTTCGGGAGAGCCTGGTAATCAGCCTCGCTGATATTCGAGGCTGTTCCGAACATGGCTTCCGAAAGCCTGGGTGCCATGACGGGCCACGAGGCCTCGGTTCCGGCGACGGAATAGGCGCCCCAGTGGATAAAGAGGCCAAAACGTGCATCGAGGTACCAGGCAAGGCGGGGATCATTGCTTGGGTTTGGCTGCTGTACTTCCATGAATGGCTTTTCCTCCGGAACGCTGGCTGGAACCACTATAGGTGAGACTATCCTCACAAGAGGGCAGAAATCGTCCTGCGAAAGTTTTTTCATCCACCGCTTCAAGTTTGGCAAAAGAATTTCCAACTTTCATTGCTCATCCTGTAAAACAATGCTAAAGTTTTAGCCGAGGTGAGGCGTGGCTGAAAAGACCAGACTTAGGGATGTTGCAGAGGCGGCGGGTGTTTCCCTGTCGACAGCCTCTCTCGTTCTCTCGGATCAGGGAAGGATAGCCCCCGAGACACGTACGAAGGTCCTCGAAGCTGCCCTCAGGCTCGGCTACCGGCAGAAGCGAAAAAAAGAAGAGGAGCGGAGGGCCCCCGGCCGCCAGGACATCGCCATCCTCCTGGACATCGATCCCGAATGGTCCATCGTCCTCACCTTGATACGCCCCATCATCCAGGAGTTCGAGCAGACCGTAGGGTTAGCCGGGTTCAACACCATCCTCATACCCATCTCCAGGAGCGACTCGGATGGCGCAATCGCGGAAAAGGTCAGGGTCTCGGGGGCCATCGGAGTCGCCACCATCCACTTCACCTCGCCCGAATTGATACTCCTGCTCGAGGCGGCGGGGATACCTGTCGTAATTGTTATGAACTCGAGCCACCAGGACCGCTTCTATACGGTCTGCGTCGATGATTTCCAGGGCGCCTACGAGGGGGCATCCTTCCTCCTCCGCTCCGGGCACCGCACAATCGGCTTCCTTGAGTGCGAAAGGAAGGGTCTCCCCATCCTGCCCGTGGACCGCTTTTTCGGCTTCAAGAAGGCCATGGAGGAATTCTCCGTCCCCTTCGACGAAGCCATGCACGGACGCCTGCCCGACACGGACGCAGCCTGCGCCACGGACTGGATCGAAGACTACCTCCGCTCGGGCAAGGGCATGACTGCCCTCTTCGCCCTCGACGACGAACTCGCCATCAGGGTGATCACCGTCGCGTCGCGCATCGGAATCCGCGTGCCGGAGGACCTCTCCATCATTGCCCCCGGCGACATGCTCGATTACTCCCTCTGCTATGTACCTCCAATTACGACCATGCGGATCGACACCACCTACATGGGGAGGATCTCTGCCCAGATGATGCTCAACCGGATAACGCACAATCCCCTCGAACTCCACGTGCTCAAGGTCAAGCAGCTCCTCGTAAAGCGGGGCTCGGTCACCTCGCCAAGGAGCTGAACGCATGAACACGACAATGAGTCCCCGCGAGCGCGTGCTGGCTGCCTTCGAACACAGGGAACCCGACCGGGTGCCCTGCTGGTGCGGAGCATCAACAGAGTTCCTTGCAAAGGTCAAGGCCAGCATGGGTCTCGACGAGGAGGGATTCCGCCTCAGGGTCGGCGACGACTTCCGTAGGGTGTCTGCACCCTGGGTCGATCAGGGCCCGCCTCTGGCCGCAGGCTCGACCGGCCGCAGCGCATTCGGAGTCGAGCGGCACGGCATTGGCTATGGCCAGGCGATCAACCACCCGCTTGCGCCCTTCGTCACCGACGGTGTCGATGAGGCAGACCGCCTCCGTGCCTTCAAGGACTGGTCCTGGCCCGATCCGGCTGACGTGGACCTTTCCGGCCTCCGCACCCAGGCCAGGGCCTGGGGTGGAAAATACGCTGTCCTCGGCGGCGACTGGTCTCCCTTCTTTCACGACGCCATCGATCTCGTCGGCATGGAGGGGCTCTATTATCTTATGTATGACGATCCCGAGGCGGCTAACTTCCTCATCGGCAAGGTGATGGATTTCTACATCGGCTCAAGCGAGCGGATCTTTGAGGAGGCCGGCGACCTCATCGACGTCTTTTTCATCGGGAACGACTTCGGCTCGACCACAGGGCCACTTTTCGGGCCAGAGATCTACGAGCGCTTCTTCTCTCCATCGATACGGCGTCTTGCGCGTCTTGGCCACGCACGCGGACTTAAAGTCATGCTCCACTGCTGCGGTGGCTACCGTCCCCTCATGCCCCTGATGATCCGCGACGGCCTCGATGGACTCCATGCCCTCCAGCCCAACTGCGCAGGCATGGACCCGGCCACGCTCAAGCGCGAGCTGGGAAACCAAGTCCTCCTGAACGGAGCCATTGACACGCAGAAAGTCCTCCTCGAGGGCAACCCGGCCCTTGCAAGAACGGAAACACTCCGCACCATGGCGATCATGGCCCCAGGTGGCGGCTATGTGGCTGGCCCGAGCCACGACTGGCTCCTTGAGGAGACTCCCCTTGAAAACGTCCTGGCCCTTTATGACGCCATTGCCGAGTGGAACGATGATGCGGCGAGAAGGAGCTAAGCATGCCTAGGCCCAGCGGTTACAATGGAAAGATCGCCATAATCGACCTCCCGGCGGGAAGTGTCCGCATACTCGAACCTGGAGAGGACTGGTATAGGATCCACGGCGGCGGAGGCCTCCTCGGTGCTGCCCTCCTCATGACCGAGACCAGGCCTGGACTCGATGCTTTTGATCCTGAAAACTTGCTCATCTTCGCCTCGAGCGTCGTCGCTGGCCAACTGGCACCCGGGCTGGCCCGCTTCAGTGTCGTCTGCAAGTCCCCGCTTACAGGAGGCATCGCGGAAACGCGCTGCGAGGGGCCCTTCGGGAGCTTTCTCAAGGGATCGGGTTTCGATGCCATCGCCGTGAGGGGCAGGGCCAATACACCTAGCTACATCCAGGTCGAAGACGGCGGGATCCGCGTGGTCGAGGCAAAGGAACTCTGGGGCATGGACACCCTCGAGACAGCCCGGAAACTCACGGCGTCTACCGGGCGCGAGGACGTCTCGGTGGCTGCGATCGGAGTGGCCGGAGAGAAGCTCGTCCGCTACGCATCCATCGTCGTCGATGGATCCATCCAGGCAATGCGCATGGGCGTTGGCGCTGTCATGGGTTCGAAGAAGCTGAAAGCCCTGGTCCTCGTCGGCGGCTCGCTGCCCCCGCTCGCGGACGAGGAGGTGGTTGAGCGGGTCCGCCAGGCCTTCGCCCGGGACATCGAGACCAACACGCTCTGCAAGTTCCAGAAGGACGACCCGGGCTTCGCCGCCTACGCCGACCTCTCCGACGTCGAGACCGCCTACATGGGCCGCGACAACTACAGGGGCAATGTCGACCACAGCCTGCCCAGTCTGGCCCGTGGCCGCTTCCTCGAGCACTGCGTCGGCCACGTAGCCTGCCCCGGCTGCCCCAACGCCTGCATCAAGATCATCGATGCAGGCGACCGGTTCGATCCCGCCTCGGCCATCCACCAGGAAGTCACCGCGTCCCTTGGTCCCAATGTGGGCAACCACGACCTCGGATTGCTGCTCGAGATCAACCGCGCCTGCAACCTCCTCGGACTCGACCCGGTATCGCTGGGATTTTCGATCAGCTTCGCGATGGAATGCCTCGAAGCCGGCATCCTCACGAAGGCCGGGCTCGGAGGCCTCGATGTCCGCTTCGGGAACAATGCTGTCCTTTTGCCGCTAATTAATATGATATCCTCGAGGGAGGGCTTCGGGGATGTCCTGGCCGAGGGTGTGAAACGCGCCGCAGCCCGGATCGGCAGGGGCAGCGAGCGCTTCGCCCTCCACGTGAAGGGCCTCGAGATGGTTTCCTTCGAACCGAGGACCATGACCAACCTCGCCCTCGGCTACGCGACCGCTCCCGTAGGTCCGCGCTACGACATCTGCGAGCACGACTGGGACTATGACGTCACGGCCGGCTGGGACCACACCCTCGAACTCTCGCGAACCCTCGGGATCTTCGACCGGATTCCCATGCAGTACGTGGGACCCGACAAGGTCAGGAACTACAAGGCCCTCAACACGATCTGGAGCGCCTGTGACGCCCTCGACATCTGCGTCTTTGCGAGCGCGCCGACCAGGGCCCTCAGCCTCGGGATGATGACCGACCTGATAGCCGGGATCACAGGCTGGAAAACCAGTTCATGGGAAATCATGCGATTCGGCGAGCGCCGCAATCACCTCATGCGGCTCTACAATCTCCGGGAAGGTCTGTCAGCCGACGATGACACCCTCCCGGCCCGTTTCTTCGAGGAACCCATCGGTCACGGCCGCCTGAAGGGCTCCATGCTCAACCGGGACTCCTTCGGCGCCGCTATCCGCAGCTACTACGCCATGATGGGCTGGGATGGGCAGGGGATTCCCCTCAAGGAGACCCTCCTCGACCAGCACCTTGAGAGCTACGCTCCGCTCTGATCTTTCGAAGCGAGGGAGCTGCTTGAGCCTCGGCCTCGGCCCGTTCCGCTTTCTGCGCCAGTACCAATTCTTGATGGTCAAGGCGCATTGTATGATTGTCCCTATCAGGCTCCTGGCATACGCTGGGATATCCACAGGAGGTTCATTCCATGCTCCACGACCCCGGCAGCTACTCCCCCCCCCTCATCATCGACGAAATCAAGCTCGGCAAGGACGAGGAGGATGTCCTTAAGTCCCTGGGAGAGGAAATCGCCCGCATCTCCTCGGACCCGGTCAACAAGGAGCGTGCGCGCCTGTGGACGGGAGTGAATGACCTCCACGGTGAACGTCCCGTGGTCTGGATCAACGAAATACCCTGGCACGAGATGAACGTCGATGATGAATTGACGCTTCGCACCCGCAATCCCTGGGCCCGCGAGTTCGAGACCAGCCTCCGACGCACCGTCTACCAGTGGAAGCACATGGCCGGCGACATGGTCGTGAATCCCTGGATCGACTGTCCCCTGGCAAGCCATTCCACCGACTTCGGCATCGTCGAGGATGTCGATATCGCGCGCACGGACTCCCAGAACGAGATCATCTCCCGCCACTTCAAGGTGCAGATCAAGGAGCCCGAGGACATCCTGAAAATCAAGATGCCCAAGGTAAGCCACGTGGAAAAGACGACGGCAGTGACCTGGGACACGATGAGGCTGCTCTTCAAGGACATCGTCGAGGTCCGCAAAGTAGGCCAGACCCACATCTGGTTCACGCCCTGGGACTACCTCATCCGCTGGTGGGGCATCGAGGAGGCCATGGTCGACATGCTCGACCGCCCCGATATGGTGCACGCCGCCTACGAGCGCATGGTCGATGCCTGGATGGTCGAGCTCGACCAGTTCGTGGAGCAGAACCTCCTGTCCCTCGACTGTGCCAACGTGCGCATCGGCTCGGGCGGCTACGGCTACACGAGCCAGCTTCCCGGCTCTCCCTTCGACCCAGCCAGGGTTGGCACGAAAAACATGTGGGGCTGCTCCAATGCGCAGATCCTTTCGAGCGTCTCCCCCGAAATGCACTGGGAGTTCGCCATGGAACACGACCTCCGCTGGTTGCGACGCTGGGGCCTCAATTATTACGGCTGCTGCGAACCCCTCGACAGGAAGATCGCCCAACTTGAGCGCCTGCCCAATCTGAGAAAGGTCTCCGCGAGCCCCTGGAACGACTGGAAACGCCTCTTTTCAGGCCTCGGCGACCGCTATGTAGCCAGCGTAAAACCCAACCCGGCCATCTTCCTCGACGAGGCCTGGAGTCCCGAAGAGGCGCGGAAAACCATGACCGACATCCTGGATGTTGCGGATGCAGAGGGTTGCACGAATATCGAACTCATCATGAAGGACATCAGTACCGTGCACCGACACCCCCAGCGGCTCTGGAAATGGGCTAATGTCGCGATGGAGGTGGCGCGCTCGAGGTAGGTCCCGGGAGCAGAGCTCCTGCAACCGCCCTCCCTCACTTTGGCCCGATCACCGTTCCCGAGAATTCCTTGCCCGCGAGCAGCGCCTCGAGGTTTGGCAGGTCGCGCCCGGCCGCACAGACGACGCGGAGGCCGATCTCCGAGGCCCGCTTCGAAGCGATGGGATCAAAGGGAACGTTCTTGCCGGGGCTCCACTCCTCGCCCACCAGCGCGCGGAAGTCCTTCCAGCCTATGGAGTCGATGGGCTTGGCTGCGGGGTTGGTCCTCGGATCATCGGTGTAGACCTTCGCGATGTTCGAAAGGTTCACGACCGTGTCCGCCCCGAATTTTTCGGCCAGGAGAACCGCGTCGTAGTCGGTCGACCAGCCTGGTTTCCAGCCCGCCGCTACAAGAACCCGCCCCATGAAAAGCTCGATGGCAGTTGGATCGACAACAACATCCTGGGGCGCCCAGGCTCCGCAGATCGCCTTGACCAGCTGGGCATTGAGTCTCGTCGCCATGATGCCAACCCAGTCCTGCGCCTCGTTATCAGCGGCGAGGCCTGATCTTTCGGCAACCTCCCGGAAGGCCTTCTGCCAGGAACGCGCTGGTCCGCCTCCACCCACGACGAGGATGAGCCGCCGACCCGGATCAGCCTCGAGATGTCGGGCTACGAGGGCGCGGAAGTCCGCGAGGAAGCCTGCATCGGGGCTTTCCGGAGCGACAATCGAGCCACCAAGGGATACAACGGTTGTCATGGAGTTCCTCCAAGGTCCAAGATACACGAGGCAGAGCGACGCGGTAAAGCCACAGCCTTGGCAGGAAGCCCTTGCACGGTCTGGAATTGCAGTGAGTTGACTCCGCCCTAGGCGCATGGTACATTCCCCGGACCTCGTGCGGGGAACCACGTCTTTTTCACATTCCTTGGGAAAATCATGCGCCATTTCGACACTCATGCCCACATCGGGCTTATATTCGATGACCCGATCGAACAGCTGATTGTTTGCCAAGAGGCAAAACAGTCCGGGGTGACACGAATACTCAGCATCTGCAACAGCCTCATAGACTTCAAGCAGGTCTATGACAACCTCAAGACGGCAGAACACGTCTATCATGCCGTCGGAGTTTCTCCCTCCGAGGTCCAGGCTCCCGGCAAGGACTGGCGCAAGACCATCGAGGATGCCATCAAACTTCCCCGAGTGGTGGCCATCGGGGAAATCGGCCTCGACTACTTCCACCGCTACGGCGACCGGAAAAGCCAGATCGAGCTCTTCATCGACCAGCTCGACATGGCAGCCCGCCTCGACCTGCCCGTCATCGTCCACAACCGCGAGGCTGGCAAGGACGTCTACGACATCCTTCGCGACCGCCTGCCCTCCTCGGGCGGCGTCCTCCACTGCTACTCTGAAGACGCCCAGTACGCCGAACGCGCCCTCGACCTCAACCTCTACTTCTCATTCGCCGGGAACCTTACTTACCGCAACGCGCGGAACCTCCACGAAACCGTGCGCGTCGTCCCCATCGACCGCATCCTCATCGAGAGCGAGGCGCCCTTCATGGTGCCCGCGGATTTCAGGGGAAAGCGCAACAAGCCCGAGTACCTGCCTTCTACTGCCCTCTTCCTCTCCGAAATCCTCGAGATGGACCCGGAGGTAGTGGCGGAACAGCTCTGGCAAAATGCCTGCCGCTTCTTCAGGGTGCCCCCGGCCTGATCCGGCGGATCAGTAGATCCGGCGGAGTTCCTACGTCCAACTTTCACCATCCTGTCACAATTGGTCCTTTCACCGCGCGGGGAAACATCTTCCTCGCGCCGGTGGCGGGCTACTCGGACGCCGCCTACCGCTCCATCTGCGTCGACGAGGGAGCTGACCTCTGCTACAGCGAGATGGTCAGCTCCGAAGCCCTGGTCCGCGACCACGCCAAGACCAAGGTCCTCCTCGAGCGTGCCGACAACGAGACACAGTACGCCATCCAGCTCTTCGGCTCGAACCCCGAGGTCATGGCCCGCGCCGCCGTTGCCCTCAAGCCCTGGGAGCCCTCCCTCATCGACGTGAACTCAGGCTGCCCCGTCCCGAAGATCATCAAGTCCGGCGCCGGCTCCGCCCTGATGCGCGATCCTCCGAAGATGGGCCGCATCCTTTCGGCCATGCGCGCGGCCATGGACGCTGCCGGTATGTCCTCCGTGCCGCTGACGGTGAAGTTCCGTCTCGGCTGGGAAGCCGATAGCATCAATTATAATGAATATGCCCGGGTCGTGGAGGATGCGGGAGTCGCTGCGATTACCCTCCACGCCCGCACCCGCGCCCAGGGCTACTCAGGTACCGCCGACTGGTCAGCCATCGCCGACCTCGTCTCGCGGGCCCGGGTCCCCGTCTTCGGCTCGGGCGACGTCTTCTCCGGCGCTGCCGCCCGCCGCATGATCGAGGAGACCGGGGTCGCGGGCGTCATGATCGCGCGTGGAGCCATGGGCAATCCCTTCATCTTCCAGGAAGTGAGGGCCGCCCTCGAGGGCCTTCCCCTGCCAACCCTTACCCGCGCCCACCGCATCGAGGTCGCCCGCCACCACCTCAGCCTCTCCGCAGCTTTCCTCGGCGAACGCAGCGCCTGCCTGGAATTCCGCAAGCATTTCTGCGCCTACACCAAGGGCGAGCCTCAGGGTGCAGCCCTGCGTGCCGAGGCGGTGCACAAGACCGATATTGCTGGCTTCGAGGAGCTTTTCGGGCGCTGGGCGGGGAGTTAGGCGACATCAGTAGACGGGGTCTGTTTCCGGGAGGTCCCTTTGGGGCGCCTGCGTGCATCCCTCCTCAGGAAGGTAGTGATATGGCTGATCTTGAATTGGTACAACTGCATGGATCTTCGCATGTCGTCCCCGGGCCGACGAACATCGGCGTCATTATCCACGGTTCGGATGCCTTCCTGGTCGACAGCGGGAACGACAAGGAAGCCGGCAGAAAGATCCTGCGCCTCTGCGAATCCAAGGGTCTGAGCATAAAAGCGATAATCAATACCCACTCCAATGCCGACCACATCGGTGCCAACGCCTACCTGCAGGCGAAGACCGGCTGCAGGATTTTCGCGACCAAGGGCGAACAGGCCTTCATCGAGTCACCCCGGCTTGAGCCGGGCTTCCTCTGGGGAGGGTTTGCGGGCACGGAGCTCGACAACAAATTTTTTGTGGCAAGCCCCTCGAAGGTGACGGATTCGCTGGGAGACCCGCAGGTTCCTGAGCCCGAGGGCATCGAGATCATCGGGCTGCCCGGGCATTTCGTCGATATGGTCGGCGTCCTCACCGAGGACCGGGTGTTCTATATCGCCGATTGCATGTTCGGCCCACGGGTCATGGAAAAGCACCGAATTCCCTTTGTCTATGATGTCGCGGCCTACAAGGCTACAATTGAAAGGGTTCGGAACACAAACGCCGCATGCTTCGTGATGAGCCATGGCGAGGTGGAGACGGACATCGGGAAGACTGCAGCAGACAACCTGGAGCTCATCGCCAGGCTGGAAGGTTCCATCCTCGACGCGATGGCGGGGGAAAGCAGCTTCGAGAAGATCCTCGCCAAGGTCGCAACCAGCTTCGGGATAGACCTGGGATATGGGCAATATGCCCTGGTGGGTAGCACGGTCCGATCCTTCCTGAGCTATCTGGCAAACGAAAAGAAAGCCATTTACAGGTTCAAGGACAACGGGATGCTCTGGAGCCGCTGTGAGCGCTGACCCAGCCGCCCCTTCGTGCCTGCCGCACTCCGCCAATAATGGAGTCAACTAAATGAATTACAGGAAGGTCGAAACCCCGGAGAATTTCCGTTTCATTGACAGCCATGTCAATGGCGTCCACCAGGCCGCCAATGAGGGCTTCAGGGTCAGCCTCGAGGACAGGGGCTCGGATGTCTACCGCTATTCGGTGGAATCACAGCGCTGGCCGCTGGGTTCAGGCTGCCACACTCGCTTCGAAGCCGGATCCTTCCTTGGGGAACCCTCCGTCGCGGACTGTTCCATCGGAGAAGGCGGGGCACCCTGGCTCACGCTCGATGGGGTCGAACTCCTCGCTCCGTCTCCGGGCAGAGGATTTGGTGTTTGTGGAGCCAAGTGGCTCCTGGCCTTCGCGCATGACCCCGAGGCCACGCGCTACGGCATGGGAGAAAAACCCTTTGGCATGGAAGTCTCGGGCCGGAGGACAAATTTCTGGAACACCGACCTCTGGGCCGATTTCGACTTTCCCGCAGTCAACGAGTACCGCGCCGATCCCCTCTATGTTTCACTTCCCGTGCTCTGGATCAGGAAGGCCGACCGATGGTTGATCATCATCATAGAATCGCCTATCGCGCCCTGCATGAACACCGGGGCCGTCGAAGGCATTTTCAGCGCCGGGGCAGGGGAAGGTGCGATGCCCTTCTGCCAGGAACTATCACTCGGTGCACGTGGTGGCGCCCCTGCTGTCTGGATCCTCGCAGGCCGTGACCCCGCAGTTCTCGCCCGTCGCCTCAACACCCTTGTCGGACGCCCGCCCCTGCCACCGCTCTGGGCCCTCGGCCACCAGCAATGCCGCTGGGGCTACCGGAGCTTCGACCAGCTCGACGCCATCGCGAACGAGTATGATGCGCGGGCGATCCCCAACGACGGCCTCTGGCTCGACATCGACTCCATGGATGGCTTCCGCGTCTTCACCACGGACCCAAAACGCTTCGGAAACGCACAGAAGAGGTTGGCCGACCTCAAAGCGCGCGGCTTCAGCGTCGTGCCCATCCTCGATCCGGGGATCCGGCGCGATCCAGAGTTCAGGATCTATAGCGAGGCCATCGAGAAGCAGGTCCTCTGCAAGACTCCAGAAGGCATGGACTACACGGGTTTTGTCTGGCCCGGCTACGCCGTCTTCC
>JBAXTA010000269.1:0-6363 GCA_037130415.1 Spirochaetota bacterium | reverse complement strand
CCTGGTCGCAGGGGAAAGTATTCGTCGACTCGGTCGATGTCGCCGTCAGCAATGATTTTCCGATAGGTGTCTATCAAAATAGGTCAAAGTGGAACCTGGGATATTCGGCACGGCTCAACCTCGGCCTCGAATCGCAGGAAAACTTTCGTGCTTTTTTCGAAATAGACAACAATTACTGGAGAGCGACTCCAGCATGGATCAGCTTTGGAACCCAGATCGATGGAATAGTCGGCCTGGGCTATGTGGTCGGGTTGCCCAGCATCAAGGGCTTCGGAACGCTCAGTCTCGGCGGGCGAGCCGGCTATGGGGCCATGCTGCACATTGTTACAGCTGACACGTCCGGAACAGGTAATGCGAACTTCACTTTCTACGATCAGGTGTTCCTTACAGAACTCGAGGCGAACCTGGATGTCGCTGACGGCCCCTGGGGTCTGACCCGTGTGCCCCGCTACTTGTACTCGCCCGAAAACAACAACCAGCAAATACAGCAGCTCGGCATCCTGGTGGGACTCCGCCTTCGCATGCAGCCGGGCTCCGGAAAAGGGGAGTGACATGAGTCTACAGCGAATGACACAGGGGCCGAATAGGAAGGCCGTTGCTATCCTGGGAGCCCTTATGGCGATCGTGCTAGTTGGTTGCAGCAACCTCCTGTCCGACCTGCAGGAACCCAATCCTCCTGCGCTGAAGGCCGTCCTTGCCGATCTTCTTCCACCCCTCAGCGATGTGGACTTCAGCATTAGTCGAATTACGGCCGCCCTCGGACTCGCAGGTGCAACGATCAACGGAGCCACGGTCGTCTGGGAGTCTTCCAACCCCTCCGTCATCGCCTCTGACGGCACTATCGTCCGGCCTCCTGCCGGCTCCGATCCCATCAAGGTCAGCGTCAAGGCCAGGGTGAAGTGGGGCACCGTTACCAAGGAGAAGGTTTTCGAGGTCACTGTGGCTCCCATGCCCGCCGCCCTCGCCGACCAGATAGCAGAGGACCGGGATGCAGTCCAGGCCCTTCCTGTCGGAAGCACGGCTGACACCCTCGTTGAAGAAAACCTCAGGCTCCCGAGTACCGGTGCCTGCGGATCGACCATCGCCTGGGCGAGTTCGGATACCAGTCTCATTGCCAACGACGGCAGCGTCACCAGGCCCGCCTTCGGCAGTGCCAACGGCACTGTTACCATGACTGCAACAATTACCAAGGATGGCCAGACCAGTACCAAAACCATCGAGGTCAAGGTCAATGCTGCTCTTCCAACCGCAGCCCAGGCAGTGGATATCGATGTGGCTGCCCTCACGGTAAGTTCCCTCGGAACGGATACTGACCCTACGCAAATCAAGACCAGCCTTTTCCTTCCAAGCTCGGGCACAAAGGGTTCAACCATCAGCTGGACCAGCTCAGACACGACAGCAGTCGAAGCGGATGGCACCGTGATCCGTCCAGCCTCAGGCAGCGGTTCCAAGACGGTGACCCTGACTGCGACTGTCACCAGTGGCAGTACGGTCACGACCAAGACCTTCAATGTCACCGTACTTGAAGTTCCCGCCACGGCAGCGGCTTCGGTCAGCGAGGACAAGGTCAATCTTGTCAGCAGGGCCATCAAAGGTGCAAACCCTGATCTTTCGAGAGTCTCGAGGGACCTTCATTTGCCAAAGAGCGGTTCAGCCGGTACGGCCATCACCTGGGAATCCTCTAACACCGCAGTGATCTCGGCCACGGGCAAGGTCACCCTGCCCAGCAGCGAATCGGGCGACCAGCCTGCCACACTGACAGCAACCCTTACCAAAGAGGGTGTAACGGAGACCACGACACTCACTGCCACGGTCACGTGCATGACCAGGTACACGGTCACCTTCGATGGCCAGTCGGCGACGACGGAAGCAACTCCCACGACTGTGTTTGTTGCACCGCCCGTCACGACCATCACCGCCCTGCCCACTGACCCAGCCCGTACAGGCTATGACTTCGGGGGATGGTGGACCGCAGCCGCAGGCACTGGCTTCCGCTTCCGCGCCAGCACGGCAGTTGCGGCTAACGTGACCGTCTACGCCAAGTGGACGGCTACCGGCGGCAGTAGCGGTGGCGGTGGCGATACCGGCACGACCTCCTACGCCATCACCTACAACCTCGACAGCGGTACAAACTCAGGCTCCAACCCAGCGACCTATAATGTCACAACTGCAAGCATTACCCTGGCGGCACCGACGCGGACGGGCTACAGCTTCGGCGGCTGGTACACGGAAGTCGGACTGACCAACGTGGCAACTACCCTCCCCCTCGGCAGCACGGGAGCCAAGGCTTTCTGGGCCACGTGGACGGCTACCGGCGGCAGTAGCGGTGGCGGTGGCGGTGGGACTACAACCACGGGCCAGTTCACGCTCACCGTCGGTCTTCCCACCACCGAGCTCAACCGCGCTCAGCTTCTCTAATGGCACCGATGCCATCACAAGCTTCACCGTGAACAAGGGCTCGACCTTCACAGTCCAGACTGGATCGGGCGCCACCATCACGGGCTGGTACCTCGACGACCTTCGTACAAGCCTCGGCAACCAGACATCGATCGCCATCGACCCCACATCCCTCGCACTCGGCCGGCACTTCCTCCTCCTGGTCATCAAGTCAGGGACAAAGGCTGCAACTGGCGGCATCTACTTCGACGTGGTGCAGCCATGAATGCCGCCAAGCCGACATGCATCGCCAGGCCGGAACTCACCGCCGTGAGGCGGCGGACAGACGAACCAAGGAGTACCTTCGCCATGACGAAGACAATCGCCATATTCGGGCTTGCTTTAGCCCTCGCGCTTTCGGGCTGCGCCTTTCCAAGCTTCGGCAAACCCGCGGCCGACGCGAGCCCCGCGTCCTGCGGCAGCCTGACGCTCAACATCAGCGCTTTGGGTAGCTCGTCGGGCCGGACCATCGTACCCGCCAGCTCGGACCTTCCCGCCATCGCGAGTTATGTGATTACCCTCACCCGAACGGGTTCCACGACCGTCACCACGACCGTCACAAGTTCGCCCTGCACGATCGACACCCTCGACGCCGGCGACTGGACCATCCAGGTCGATGGCAAGACGGCGGCACCTGCCACCGTCGCCAGCGGTACCGGATCAGTGACCATTGTCGCCTCCACTCCGGCCACCGCGACCGTCAGCCTCTCCTACGTGGAGGCTGCGACGGGCAGTTCGGGCTCGGCTTCGGTGACCCTCCTCTTCCCGAGTACGCTTGGCATCGACAGTGTCAGCGGCAGCCTCGACGGCGTGGGCATAGACTCGTCCTTGGCCCTGGACCTGGTCAACAGCAAGGTGGTCTTCAGTTCCACCAGCATAGAGAGCGCCTCTCCCCTTTTGTCGATGACCTTGAAGAAGGGCGCAGTGAAGCTCCTGGTTTGGACCGAGGGCGTCTGGGTGTACAAAGGCATCACGACCACGGCCTCGGTGACCCTGGATTCTGCGCTCTTCGGCTCTGCCCCTGCGGCTCCCGGAAGCCTGACGGCAGCATTGCAGACCGACAACCGCTCCGTGCTCCTGACCTGGCCGAACGTGAATATAGCTACTACGTATCAAGTTGAGCGGAGCATCAACGCTGGCGTGGACTATACGATTCTTTCTGCAGCCATCGCAGCGGGATCTATCAGCTATACCGACAGCACAAGCAGTGCGGGAACGACGTGCAGCTACCGGATTTCCGCGACCAACTATTTTGGCACATCCGGATATACGGCCACTACAGGCTCGACCGTGATACCGACGGGGGTGATAAGCATAGCGGCCCTTGCGGGCGCGACAGCTCCGGTTGTCGCTGCGACTCCGGTAACAGCGATTACTGCCACCGACCAGTACAGCGGAACCGTTACCTGGTCTGGCACTCCGTCGACCTTCGCCGCCAGCACCGTCTACACTGCAACCATAACGCTGACGGCGAAAACCGGGTATACCCTCACCGGTGTGGCTGCGAACTTCTTCACCGTAGCGGGAGCAACCTCGGCTACTAACCCGGCGAACTCAGGTGTGGTAACCGCTGTCTTCCCGGCGGCTGCACGAGTCATTACTTCTTCTTTTTACTTGCCCAAGCCAATTACCGGTAATACTCCGGTCACAACAGTGACCACCGCCCAGTACACCGGAACCGTCACCTGGTCCGGCTCCCCGGCAACCTTTGTCGCTGGTATCGATTACACGGCAACAATTACGCTGACGGCGAAAACTGGTTACACCCTCACCGGTGTGGCTGCGAACTTCTTCACCCTATCTGGAGCAACCTCGACAAACCCGGCGAACTCGGGTGTAGTCACCGTGGAGTTTCTGAAGCCGGTCACTGTTACCGCGATATCCGGGGTAACAGCACCAGTAGGCGGCGCCACCCCGGTTACAGCTTTCACCGACACCCAATACAGCGGAACCGTCACCTGGTCCGGTTCTCCGTC
Source organism: Spirochaetota bacterium (assembly GCA_037130415.1). Classification (GTDB taxonomy): domain Bacteria; phylum Spirochaetota; class Spirochaetia; order Treponematales; family Rectinemataceae; genus CAIJMU01. The sequence goes on along the minus strand of JBAXTA010000269.1, from coordinate 1,951 downwards.
GATCTTCGCCTCTGCTACCGAGTACACTGCCACTATCACATTGACGGCACGCACAGGGTACTTGCTGACCGATGTGACCGAGAACTTCTTTACGGTAGCGGGAGCAGTGAAAGTCACCAACTCGCAGCGCTCAGGCGTGGTGACCGCCGTGTTCCCAGGTCCCGCGATAGTGGGTGTGACAGCGCCGGTCCGAAACGCTATGCCGGTTTTGTTTTCTACTTCTTCCACCTGGTACGGTGGATCCATCGCTTGGAGTGGCTCACCGACGTCCTTTGCCGGTGGCACCGTGTATACCGCAACCATTACATTGACGGCGCTGACCTGGTGTACCCTGAGCGGGGTGCCTGCAAACTTCTTCACCGTAGCGGGGGCAAGCTCCGTTACGAACCCGGCAGGCTCAGGCGTGGTGACCGCAGTCTTCCCGGCGACGGCGCTCGCCACCCCCGACAACAACATCATTAATGATGTGACAAAGCCGCAAGCAGGTGCGACTCCGGTTACATCCCTATCTGCAACGGCGTACACCGGAACCGTCACCTGGTCCGGCTCCCCGACAACCTTTGCCGCTAATACCGTGTACACGGCAACAATTACGCTAACGGCGAAAACCGGTTACACCTTCACTGGAGTGCCTGCGAACTACTTCCGAGTAGACGATTCATTTGCCGCAGTTACGCACTCGGCGAACTCAGGCGTGGTGACCGCCGTCTTCCCGGCGACGGGCCCGATGCCTGTAGTCTTCTCAGGACTACAGGCTGTTGGTACAACGCTGACACTGACTTTCAGTGCAGACCCGACAACTTTGGTGTACAATGACATCAGGGTAACAGGTGCTGATACCACGGGGTTTTTGGCGGGAGGTGGAACCACCCGAAGTCTGGAGATGACTAATCCAACAGCAGGAACAGACGCTATTTGGGTAGATATCGTGTCGCAGCCGACCGGATATGTGATCAAAACTTCTTTCCCAAATGGTGGGAATTGGCGCAAGACAACTTGGAGTTTAGCCCGGTGAAACCTTTTCCAAGGAATCAGGATTTTCTCCCGACTTCTTGAGTAGCTACTCGTTGGGAGAAAGGATATGGAGAGCGGGAGGTTTTGCAACCTCCCGCTCTTTTGTGCAATACCATATCGTCAATGTCGGAGCCGCCGCGGCGGAGTGCTGGCTGTGGTATTAAGTCATCAGGTGAGCTGACAGTAGAAGCGGGAATACTCATCGTGCAAGCATCCAAGTCCGTCCGCGCCGGATGGTTTGTCGCAGAGGATGCTGCTGATCCGGCCTATGGTGATGCCGCCCTCGGGGACACAGCAGAAGCGAGCGACGAAGGCGATTGGGAATGGTAAAGCGCGGCGAAGTCTATTGGGTCAAGCTCGGCCCGATAGCAGGCACGGAAATTCAAAAGACCCGGCCAGCCCTGGTTGTCTCGCCTGATGACCTAATTGTGAGTCTCCCCTGTGTCACTGCCGCGCCGCAGACAAGCAAAGCGCAGGCGCTTGGATGTCGCCCTTCCTTAGTCTTTGAAGGCAGGCAGGCCTATATTCTCCTTGACCAAATTCGGTGCATCGACAAGCGGAGGATGGCGGGGAAGGTCGGAGAAATACCGCTGGCACTGTGGCACCCGGTTTTGCTGGAGCTGTTTGCGTAAGAGGTCTGAGAAGCGGGCTCGGCAGGAAGCTCTCCAGATTCTTCCTACTCCTTGAACCCACTCTTTTCCAGCGATTTTTCCCCTCAAACGCAAGCAGGCGCCCACCGGGCGAGCGTTCTATCCGCATGGAGGTACCACCATGCGGATCGGCATCACGCCAACCAACTACCTTGTGTTCAAAATGCTCTTCGGCTCCCCTCGCCATTCCTTCCTCACGCTGCACTTTCTCAACGACCTCTTGCCCCTCGTACACCGGCCCCAGGCTGCTACGGTCACTATTACCAATCCTTACAGGCTGGCCGAGT
>JBAXTA010000268.1:0-6385 GCA_037130415.1 Spirochaetota bacterium | reverse complement strand
CCGTGATTTTCTCAAATCAAGCTGCACTTCATGTATAAAAACAGGCAATTTCAGATTTGACAGCTGAAATGCTAAATGGCATTGAAAATTGAAGTTGTGCCGAATCACCAGGTAGGCTAGGATGGATGGGATTCAATAAGGCAGGGATTGGATGGTAACCAATGAGCGAACGAATGAAGGAACTTCTCCCTGTAGTGCTTCAATTTCCGCGAACAGGTGTGGAATAGCAGCATGAACCGCCCTCTTCCAAGGCATGAGATAGTGACTCAGCGGCTCACCAGGCTAAGTCGCATGCAAGGCGGTGATCCCGGCTTCTTCATTCTCGCAGTTCACTCCTTCGTCGAGTCATGGCTCCGAGATTATTTCCAGGACCAACGTCGAACAGTATTCATGAACGACCTCCTCATCCGCTTCTCTGATGAAGTGCGCCAGACTGCCTGGCATAAGCGTACAGAATTCCGCTGTATCAACGATTTTATTCTCGAACAGGATCAGACCAATGCGGTGCGCCACGCGTTCAAGGATCTTGACATTGAGGATGCACGCGGGGCTGCAAGCCGGCTTCTCTCATTTTGCTCAATGGCCGGAGTTTCGGCATCAAGCGAAGTTGAAGCACTGAAGGCCAGCCTGAAGCTCTGGGATGAGCGAAGCTCTCGACTGGATGACATAGAGCGGATTACCCGGCTAGGGTACCAATTGGCTGTTGCCAAGGGGCAACGTGATGAGCTCGAAAAGGAAGTCGGGCAACTTCGAGCTTTCGCCCACGCCAAGAAGGACGCGGAGAATAGACTGCGGGTTCTTGAGTCGGAGTTGGAGCAGGAACGGACCGCGCGAAGGCAGAGTTCCGCCCGCTCCGATGAAATCCGTAGGGAGAAGGCCGGCCTGAAACAGGAGGTCGCCTCCCTCGAGGACAAGATCTCGGAGCTCTCGACGGCAAATGACTACATCTTGGGCCTGACGAGAATGACGCTCTATACCCGGTCACGCATCGACTATGAACGGGAGCTCGTCAAGCTCTCATCTGATCAGCAGCAGATTCTCAGTGAGATAACACTCGGGGGTGACTTCCTGGTCAAAGGTGGCGCCGGGACGGGCAAAACACTCGTACTGCTCGAGGCCCTGGGAAAGCTCCTAAGGTCAGCGCAGGATACTGGCTCGGCAAATCACCCGTCATTCGCCCTGATCACCTATTCCGACACCCTCGTCAAATACGACCGTTATGTCGCATCCATCATCGATCTTGCGGAGCGCGAGGAGCGCATTCTTTCGGCGGATGTCTACCTCGAAAGTAAGCTGGGTTTCGCAGCCCCGGGGGCTGTCATCGATGCAGAGCGCTTCGCCGAAATCATCGACGAAGAGGCGCGACTTTCCTTCATGAGCAGTACCGATGCCGCTGAGGAAATTGAAGGGTACCTCTTTGCCAACGACGTCACCGAACGTGAGTATTGCGTGGACTTGGTTGAGCGTTCTGGAATGAAGTCGCGGCTGAGTACGGAACAACGAAGGGCTGTATGGGAATTGCGCCAAAGGGTTGCTTTGGTGATGGAAGCGGAAAAAAGATATAGCCGGAATTACTCGCGAACGAAGATACGCGCCGCTGTGCAGGCCGACACTTCCCTCGCCACCGATGAGTACCTCTTCATCGACGAGGTTCAGGATCTGGCCCCGGTGGATCTGATGGCACTCAAAGCGCTCACGAAGAAGGCCATCATCATGGCGGGAGACAACGATCAGGCCATTTTCCGCAAGGGCTTTTCCTTCAAGCGGGCCGGTATTGACATAGTTGGAAAGAGTCGGACCATCAAGCTCAATTTCCGAAACACGATCCAGATCAATGATCTGGCGGAACGATATCGACATCGCCTTCTGCCTGATGGCGATATTTCCAAGAAGGCACACGAAAGACCAAGCCAGGCATTCAGGCCTGGGCCATCACCGGAATTACTCAGCGCCACGGACAAGCAGGGTCTCCTGACGAAGCTCCATGAACGCATCTCGGTATTGATCGACCTGCTTCGCTATGAACCGAGGAACCTTACAGTTCTGGTTCCTGACCTGGATGTACTGGACGAGACGGCTTCCTTCCTTCGCGGGCAGGGGCTGGAGGTCGACGCAATCAATGACAGCACCTTTGAGTTCGGCACCAGCACGGGAATACGCATTTCCACGATGCATCTGGCAAAAGGGATCGACTTCGCGACTGTACTCCTATTCTTGCCTCACGCCCCCCGACAGGCCGAATGCTACGATGAACTATTCCGCGAAACCATGACGCGCAATCTCGTCTATGTCTGCATGACGAGGGCCATGGAGCAACTCGTGATACTTGCCTTGGATGAACCCTCGGAACGGGCTCTCCGGGATTTGGTGTCAGAATTCGAGGAGGCACGAGAATGATCGAGCGTGGTTCAATGCCGGAGGACTTTGGATTCAGCAGATTCCGGCTGGGGGGGCATCGCGCTCGGTCGATCATGAGCGCCGAACTCCGACTCCTGTTCGCCGCAGTTCCAGAAGCTGCCGACGCTGAAGAATATGGCAATGCCATCATCAATCTTAATGTCCTGGGCAAGGACACTGCGAGCAACCGAGGCTATTCCCATTCATGCCTGAAGGATTTCTACGCCCTTGATCCACGGGTGCCTCTCTTCAGGGGATTGAGAAGGGTATGGCAATACTCTTCGACCGGTCATTCGCTATTGGCTTTCCAGACAGCATTCGCGCGCGACAGCATCGTGCGTCAGACTTCGCCCCTCGTGCTCGGAAGGGGGGCGGGTATGCCCCACCTTCGGGAGGAGATGGAAGCGGCAATCCGCGAGCAGACAGGCGGAGAATACAGCGACATCATGATCTGCTCGGTAGCGAAGAACCTGAACTCGAGCTGGACTCAAGCCGGTTATCTCGAAGGCAAGGCGAGGAAGCGACGAATCATGCCGGATATCCAGCAGCAACATGTCGCCTTCGCCCTCTTTGTGGCCTACCTCGACGGGTGGAGAGGTCAATCGATGTTCAGCACCAATTGGTTGAAGTTGCTCGGGCTTCCGGAGGATGAGCTGCTTCGGCTCGCGGAAGGCGCTTCAAGAAGCGGTATCCTGCGGATGATGTCGTCGGGAGGCGTGATCGAGTTCCGCTTCCCTGGCTGGCTGACCAGTGAAGAGGAGGCACGCCTCAATGGCTAGGCTCGAATCGCTCGTCTCGAAGTACCGCGAGACTGTTACGACCCCCTGGGTGAGCAGCATCGCAGCGCCACAGCGCGTCATATTCGTGATCTACAGTCCCCTTGATGAACTCAGGCTCAGGGTTCAGCTCGACGAGTTCAAGATCGCCACCAAGGAGGCTGGACACGGGTGGGCACACGAGGACCTTACTGAGGCCTTCTCGGCTTGGATGACGGAACAGGAGTATCGGGACTCCTATTTCAAGAAGCCCGAAAAGCTCATGCGCGACGCGAATGGCGATCTCGTTGACTTCTCGGACGCTCTCATCAAGGACCTGCGCGCCAAGGTCGAGGCGAATTGCGATGAGAACACGGTCTTCTCGCTTTCCGGGATCGGCTCGCTCTTCGGTTTCACCCACGTCTCCCGCCTTGTAGAAAGTATCCGCGACAAGGCACGAGGCCGACTCCTCGTGTTCTTCCCTGGAGACCTCAGGGACAACAACTATCGACTCCTCGATGCACGCGATGGCTGGGACTATCTCGCGCTCGCCATACATGCCGAAGACTATTGACGACAGAAAAGGAACAACTATGACCAATCGTGAAGTCTATTCCAAGGAACCAAAGGCCAACCGCATCCTCAACCAGGGTGTCGCCGAGGTTGCGGAAGAATACAACGAGGACGCGCTCGCGGTCCTCCGCTACGAACTCGAGACCTTCATTTGCGAGGGACAATACAAGAAGGGACTCGAACTGGTAGTCGGCAGCTACCTTCAACACCTCGCCAGCGACGCTCCGGTACAAAAGGGCGTGTGGATCTCGGGTTTCTATGGCTCGGGCAAGTCGCATCTCGTCAAGATGCTCCGGGTGCTCTGGACGGACTTCGCCTTTCTGGATGGTGCATCAGCGCGAGGGATCGCAATCCTTCCCGAGGACATTCGGGACCAATTGAAAGAGCTTGCCGTCGCCGCCAAGCGCAATGGGGGCGGGACCTTCGCCGCCGCAGGGAAGATGGGCGGTGGCGGTGGCGAGTCGGTCAGGCTGATCCTCCTGGGTATCCTGTTCAAGGCTGCGGGCTTCCCTGAACAGTATGCACAGGCCCGATTCCTTCTCTGGCTCAGACACGAGGGCAAGCTCGAGGCTTTCAAGGATCGCATCGCTTCCGCAGGCAAGGATCTCCGATCGGAACTCGGCCACCTCTATGTGTCGACACTCATCGGGAAGACTCTTGTCGACCTCTTCCCCGGGCAGTTCCAGGATGTCGATGCGGTGCAGGACAGGCTGGCGGCGCAGTTCTCACAGCCGGCGGACATTTCCGATGATGAGCTCGTCACCACCATCAAGGACCTCCTCGCGAGCGATGGCAAGATGCCCCTGACCCTCGTTGTGCTCGATGAGCTCCAGCAGTACATCGGCATCGATCCCAATAGGGCGTACAAGGTGCAGCTCGTGGCCGAGACGCTCTGCAACCACTTCAAGAGCCGCTTGCTCCTTGTCGGCACGGGGCAGTCCGCCCTCGCGGATACGCCCAATCTCCAACGCCTCATGGCACGGTTTCCACTTCCAGTGCAACTCTCCGAAAACGATGTCGATCGGGTCATTAGGCGAAATATCCTCGCCAAGAAAAGTTCCGCGGAGGCCACCCTCCGCGATCACCTGGCAGGAAGGTCGGGCGAGATCGCGCGACATCTGCAAGGCACCGTTCTTGCACACTCGAGCGACGACGACCGGGACCTCGTGTCCGACTATCCCCTTTTGCCGACGCGGCGCAGATTCTGGGAGCATGTGCTTCGCAGTGTCGACCCCACGGGCACGACGGCACAGCTCCGCAACCAGCTCCGCATCGTGGATGAGGCGGTGCTCGCGACCGCAGAATATCCAATTGGTACTATCGTCGCCGGCGACTTCATCTTCGACCAGATCTCAGCCAACCTCGTCTCATCGCAGGCGCTATCACGGGAGAGCTACAACCGCATCACGACACTCTCGGGGAGCAGCAAGGACGAGGAGCGGCTCCTGGCGAGACTCCTAAAGCTGGTCTTCCTCATCAACAAGCTGCCGACCGAGGCATCAGTTGATACGAAGCTTCGCGCAACCTCCGATAGCCTGGTCGACCTCCTGGTGGAGAAGCTGGAGGGCGACGCAGAGCGCCTGAAGCAGAGTATTCCAGGCTTGCTGGAGAAGCTCGCAGCCTCCCACGACCTCATGAGCCTCGAAGGTCCGGCAGGCACGGAATACAGACTCCAGACGCGAGAAAGCGCGGAATGGTACGACGATTTCAAAGCGCATGAATCGAAACTCAAGGGCAATTCGAACATCGTCAACGTGAAGCGGGATGAGCGGATAAAGAAGTGGTTTGATGAGCGCAAGAGCGGGTTCACCGTTCGACAAGGAAAAACAGGAACAATTAGGAATGTCGACATCCATTACGGAGTCCAAAGACCGGCAGACGCTTCCAAGAAGCTCACCCTCTGGGTGCGCGACGGATTCACGACCGCGGAGGCGACCGCCCTTGCGGAAGCCCGGGCTCTCAAGACCGAGTGGCCGGTTGTCATCGCCTATCTGCCCGACGATCTTTCGAGCGAATTGTTTACCGCAATTGTCACGATAGAGGCAGCCAAGGCAACCATCCAGGGCCGAGGTGTTCCAAAGACCGCGCAGGGCGATGAGGCGCAGAAATCGATCTCCTCACGGCTTACAGCCGCCGAGGCGGATGTCGGCCGCTACCTCGAGACCACCATGCAGCGTGCCAAGGTCTGGCTGTCTGGTGGCAGCGAGATCACGAATGGCATAGGACTTGAAGCCCAGGTCGGCTACGGCCTTGAAACCGCGGCAGCGCGGCTATTCTCCAAGTTCTCGGAGGGCGACAGGGCCGAATGGGCAGAGGTCGTCAAGAAAGGACAGAAGGGCGACCGGGAGGCACTCAAAGCAATTGGCTACAGTGGCGAGCCGACCCGCGAACCTGTTTGCGGCAAGGTCCTCGATGAGATTGGCGCCGGTATGAAGGGCGCTGAGCTTCGTTCAACCTTCTCTGAAGCCCCCTACGGCTGGCCCCAGGACGCGATAGACGGAGCGCTCTACGCCCTCCTGGCCAATGAAACAATCACCGCGACCGATGCAGGAAATCATGCGGTGAGCTTCACCGCGGTGACCCTCAATCGGGCGAAGATCGGACAGACCAATTTCTACCGGGAAGACGCCCCACTTTCGACGGCCGAAAGGCTGGCACTC
>JBAXTA010000267.1:0-6407 GCA_037130415.1 Spirochaetota bacterium | reverse complement strand
GCCGCATCCTTCGCCAAACGAAGGCGAGCTCAAGGGGAAGAAGGGTGAGGAGCCAGAGAAAGACTGGATGGTCGAGGCTCATGGCAGTTCCACCCCGACAATGAGGCCCAAAAGTCTGGACAGAGCGATGAGGACAAAGGCGATAAGGCTGAACAGGGGCACCATCGAACGCTCGCTGCTCACCGACCGGGTGCGGGAGAGAGACAGGCTCTGTTCGGCAACGCTGTCGAAGGCAGCTGCCAGGCCCTTGCTGTCGGAAGCGTCATAGTAGCTGCCACCGCCCCGCCGCGCAATTGCCGCCAGCCCCTGGGCATCGAAGCCAGAAGCGAGTGTTCCGCTCCGCGTTGTTCCCGTGCCCGGGTCGGCATAGCTTAGGGGAACCTGGCCCTTGCTGCCTATGCCGACTACCGAGACAGAAAAACCAGCTTCGAAGGCGAGATCGGCCGCGCTGCCAGGGGCGATGGTTCCCGCGTTGCTTTCACCATCGGTCAGCACGATGATGTGACGCTTCCGCTCCGCCAGCGCGGCGCCACCGTGGGCGGCTGCCACCGCGATTCCAGTTCCGAGGGCAGTGCCCTCGCCCAGCATGCCCGGCTTCAGCTCGCCGAGGCGTCTGGCTACCATTGCATGGTCAAGCGTGGGAGGACAGAGGAGGGCCGCCTCGCTTCCAAAGGCCACCAGACCGACAGCCTCGTTCCTGCGGCTGGCAAGGAGACCCTTCACGAGGGCTGAGGCCGCCCCGAGCCTGCTCGGCTGGAAATCTGCTGCAGCCATGCTCGGTGAAACGTCGATGGCCATGATTATTTCGTTGCCACGCTCGAGGAAAAGAAGGGATTGCGAGACAAGGGCCGGACCCGCAAGTGCAAAGGCAAGCACAGCAAAGCCTGCCAGGGAGCAAGCCTCCCTCATTTTGTCCATTCCCCTCCACACTGGATGCGGGAGAGGAGCAGCCTCTCCTCGCGAGTCGGACAGCGACAGGAAAAGCCGAAAGCCGAGGGTCCTCGAACGCCGAAGGAGGATCCAGACCGGGATCAAAGCCAGAAAGAGGAGGGCCCAGGGACGATCAAGCATGAACATGGGCTGCTTCCTCGACAAAGCGCTCGGCATGACGGCCAAGAAGGCGAACGCGCTGGGCAACCTGGACAAGCTTCGCGGGCTCGGCTATGCCGGACCCTGAAATGGCGGACTCTGGCCAAAGCGCAAAACGGACACGGTCAGTCTCGCCCAAAAGGGCCGCAAGCTCGTCCCTGAAGCCCTCACCAGGGAACAGGTCAGCAGGCATTCGAGAGAGTTCCGAAGGCGTCAGGGCTGCTGCCTCGGGAAAGAGCCGCCGCGCAAGGTAGCGCCTGAGTGACTGGGCCAGGAGGGCGTGGAAGGCTGCGGCATCCCCGCCCTCCGCGTTGGCTTCAAGCCAGTCAAGGGTCCTTTCAAGGCTGCGTATGGCCTCACGCTCGCGAAGCCTGGCCAAGAGGGCCCTGGCTGCAGGGATGACCCAGAGGGCAAACCCGGCGCTGCCAAAGACAAGGATGAGGGCAAGGGCAGCAAAACCATAGAGGAAGAAAGACATTCCTGCCGGCTCGCGCTGGGGCTTCAGGGGGGCAAGCTCACGGGTTCCTGGCGCGAGGGTCGAGAGGGTCTCAAAGGGCAGCTCTGGAAACACAAGGCCTCCTTGAGACAGGGGGGGAGTGGTTCCGGGCCCCTGCGCCCAGGGGATGAAGCGAAGGGACAGGACCCATCCCGAGCCATCCCGGGAAAGCACGGCGGCAATCAGCTCTGGGTTGGCGTCGCCCTCGGCCAGGGCTAGGCCCGAACCCGCACTCAGGGAAAAAGGTTCCGGCTCGGGACCCGAAATCTCGAGCCGCGCGGTGAGAAGCACTTCCTGGCCCACGACGAAGAGCTCGGGCACGCAGCGTGTTCCGCTCACGATGACCTCGCCGGCAAGCTGCTGCCCGAGGGCTGCCCCGACAAGTGCCAAGCCCAGGGCAAGGGGCGGGAGCTGCGGAAGCCATACACACACAGGCCGCCTCACAGGAACTGCCTCATGGAAACCTTTTCCTTCGCGAGTCGAAAAATTCGAGAAAGCTCCTCGCCGGGTCGTCACCCGTGTCGAGGTCCAGGTGTCCAACGCGGCATTCGGCAAAGTCCTCCTGGATGCGTTCTTTGTCCTTTGCCCAGAATCCCTGCCAGGCCCGGCGGAAACCCCGGCTTCCCAGTGCCATCCAGGTGGGCTTGCCACTTTCTGCGTCGCTGAGGGGAAGACTGCCTGAGGTCGGGAGCCCACGCTCGAGGCCGTCTGAAACTCGGACGGCAACGACATCGTGACGGCGCCCCAGGATGGCCAAAGGCAGCTTCCAGCCTGGTGAGCGCCAGTCTGATAACACGATGACGAGGCTCCTGCGCTTCAAGAGGCGTGCCACTGTTCCTAGGGCTCCGGCAAGGCCTGTACCACCTGGACCCTCGCCCTGCCCCAGGCCTCGGGCCGAGCCCTGCCCTGCCTCCTGATCCAGGCCCTGATCCACCAGTGCCAAGACATGGGCCCTGCCCCGCCGGGGGTCACGATAGCCAAAGGTGCCCTTGTCAAAATGGAGGCCTCCGACAGGCATGTCCCGGAGGCTGGCAGCGTGTCCGAGGAGGGCTGCCGAAAGGAGGGCCATTTCACCCTTGGAAAGCTGTCCCGAGCCCTCGTCCATCGAGGCTGAGCGGTCTATCACGAGAAAGAGCGACAGCGAGCGGTCCTCTCGATAGGCCCTGACGTGGGGCTGTCGAGAGCGGACAGAAACATTCCAGTCGATGAGCCTGGCGTCATCATCGGGGCTGTATTCGCGAAGGGAATCGAAGTCGAGGCCACGGCCCCTGAACACCGAACGGAACTCGCCCCTGGCAAAGGAGGTCGAAAGCGCAGAGGAGGAAAAGAGGAGCTTCCTTATCCGCTTGTGGAGTTCTTCGCGATCCACTTCCTGGCCTCCGCTTTTCCTGGGCCTAGGGCAGGGATACGGAGGAAAGGAGACGCGCTACGACGGCGTCGGCTGAGATGCTGTCGGCCTCGGCCTGGTAACTCATCACGAGGCGGTGACGGAGTACCGGACGGGCCATGGCCTTTACGTCATCGGGGAGGACGTGATCGCGACCATCGAGGAGGGCTGCGATCCTGGCGCAGCGGGACAGGTGGATCGAGGCACGCGGTGAGGCGCCGAACTCGACGTAGCGGGACAGGTCCTTGACGTGCTGGCCGGATTGTTCGCGGCCGGGCCTGCTGGCACGCACCAGCCGCACGATATAGCGGAGGATCGCGTCGTCAAGGCGGACAGCGTCCACTGCTGCCCTGATGAAGGCAATCTCTTCGGGCCCGAGGACCTTTCCCACCGGCGCCTTGGCCGAGGCTGCCGATCGGCGAACGATCTCCTCCTCCTCGCTCTCGGCGGGATAGTCGATGAGGAGCTTGAGCACAAAGCGGTCGAGTTCTGCCTCGGGGAGGGGATAGGTTCCCTCGTGCTCGATGGGATTCTGCGTGGCCATGACAAAGAAGGGCTCAGGTAGCCTGAGGCTCTCCTGTCCGATCGTCACCTGCCCCTCCTCCATCGCCTCAAGAAGGGCGGACTGGACCTTGGCCGGCGCCCGGTTTACCTCGTCCGCAAGCACGATGTTGGCAAACAGGGGCCCACGACGTGCCAGGAAGCGTCCAGTATTCTGCTCCCAGATCAGGCCTCCCGTGATGTCGGCGGGCAGGAGGTCGGGAGTAAACTGGATGCGGCTGAACGAGAGGCCAGAGATGTCGGCGAAGGTCCGCACGGCAAGGGTCTTGGCGAGTCCCGGCACCCCTTCGAGGAGGACATGCCCGCCCGCAAGGAGCCCGGTGAGGATGCCACGGGATAGTTCGTCCCGGCCCACAAGCCTCCGGCCCATCTCGTCCCTGGCGCGCTTGGCCAGGGCAGCGGCGTCCCGGGTCTTGCCTGGATCAGCGTTCATCGCGCTCTCCCTTCACGGTCTGTAGCCCCTCTCATCGCGGGCGGAGGGCCTGGAGGCCCTCTTCATTCCGGATGAGGATGCTTCGTCCCCTGACTTCGATGAGGTTCCGTGACTCAAGCTCCCCGAGTTCACGGGACAGGCTCGGCCGGGCGACACCGAAGACGGCTGAAAGCCTTTCCTTGGAGGTCTGGAGGCGGACCTCGAGGCCCTCAGGCCTCCTCTGTGCACTCCGGAGAAGCCAGTCCGCAAGCCGCTCGCGAAGGGTGGCGAAGGAGAGGTTACGGTACTTGTCGGCAAGAAAGGCCAGGCGCTGCCCCATGTCATTGAGGAGGGCCTCGAGGAGGGCCGGAAACTCCCCGCAGAGCGAAAGGAGGAGGGCCCGTGGAATCACCGCCACCCGGAGCGTCGAATTCGCTACCAGGGTCACCGGGAGCCGGGAACCCGGAGAAAAAAGGACTGCCGTAGCCACTGCCTGTCCAGCACCGAGGTTTTCGACTACCACGCTCTTGCCCTCGGCGCTGACCATATCGGCACTCGCGTCCCCCTCGAGGATTATCCTCAAATCGACGTAGGCGCAACCAGCCAGAAGGACAACCCGGCCAGCGGAGAATTCGTGGATGGCCACAGCGCTTCCCTCAAGTGCACGGGCCAGGGCCCGGGCATCGACGCCTTTGAAGAGATCCGCGCTCGCAAGCCTTGCCAGGTCATGGTCGAGAAGCCTCATAGCGCTCCCTTCCCGCCCGGATACATGTCGCTCGCTCCGGGTCTGTCACCGGCTACCTCGACGAGGCCCTTGGCAGCGAGGGCTTTCACGACAGCCACGCGTTCGAGGAGATGGGCCTCCGAGATCAGGGCCGCAGCCTGCTCCTTGTCGGCAAAGCCCGCCTCAAGCGCCTTCGAAAGGGCCTCAAGGCCGCCCTTGCCGTCATCGGCGAGGGTCAGCCGGACCTTCGCGGCCGCAAACCAGGCGGTGGCCCGCTTCGGTTCGGCCTTGACGCACTCGGCGAGGGCCTCGAGGGCCTTGGCATAGCTGCCCGACTTGATGTAAAGGCCCGCCAGAAGTTCCCAATTGCCCCCATCCATCCTGCCGGTAGCCTTGAGGGTTTCCCAGGCGGCGATGGCCTCCGGCATCCTGTCGGCGGCAGCGAGGGCCCGCGCGTCGAGGCCCAGGAGCTCAGGATCGTCGGGCCTGGAAAGGAGGAGGGGGGCAAGCCTGTCGGCCGCCTCGGCCGGCTTCCCCGAGTCAAGGAGGAGGACCGAGGAGTTGTACACGACATCGGCAGCAAAGTGGTCCTGGGCATAGGCCAGCTCATAGGTCTCCGTCGCCTTCTGGGCCTGTCCCGACTTCCACAGGGCGTAGGCCTTGATGGAAAGGTATCGTACGTTCCCGGGACTCCTGGCCAGGAGCTCGTCGGCCACGCCGATCGCACGGTCATAGCTCCCGGCCTCGACAAGGGCGCGGGCTGCGTTGTACGAAGCAGCGACCAGCGAAGGATCCAGGGAGATGGCACGATCGAAGGCCTTGCCCGCCTCCGCCCATTTCTGGACCGCAAGCCAGGCGTTCCCCACGCCATACCACTCCAGCGCCAGGTCCTTGCGGTCGGGGACCGTGGCGCACGCCGTGGCTATAATCATAATTGATATATTCGCAATTATGACAACCAGGGTGAAGGCGGGACGGCGCCGTCCGGGACTCATCGCCTGAGCACCGTCTCCTCGATCGTCCTTATCTGGGAGCGGTAGAGGTCGGCTATGTTGCTGCCGTAGTCGGCGATGAGCTGGAGCATGTCCCTCGACCGGGTCTCCCCGTCCCTGCCGTTGATGCGGTCGCCGGCGTCCCCGAGCCCGGGAAGGATGTAGGCCCGGTCGTTGAGGACGGGGTCCATCCATAGGGTGTGGACAGTGGTGTTCTCGATGGCACGCACGATGCGGAGGGCGCCCTTCAGGGCCGAGATCACGTTGAGGAAGCGCACCGATTTCGGCTTGACCCCCTGGTCGAGGAGGTACTTCACGACGGTGACGAGGCTTCCGCCGGTCGCGTTCATCGGGTCGGCGAAGACCAGGTCCTTTCCGTCCAGCTCCTCGAGGCTGAAGTAGGAGCGGCCGAGGTCGAGGATATACTCCATGTCATACTCGCTCTTGGTATCGTCGCGCTTGATCCGGAACAGCGCGAAGGGTGTCACGTGACGATGCGACGAGTACTCCTCGATCTCCTTCGACAGGATCATCGAGGGCAGGAGGGCACCTCGCAGCATCACGCACATCACCGTGTCCTTGACCTGCTCGTCAACGTCGGGGATCTTGTGCACGGCGAAATTCTGCACCGGTATGTTCACGGGGGTCTTCACAATTAGATAGTTTTTTCGGGGTCCGGCCCCTGGGCCTGGAGGCCCGGCGGCACCGAAGGCCTGGTTGAACAGCAGTTCGAAGGCGCGCTGGAT
>JBAXTA010000266.1:0-6413 GCA_037130415.1 Spirochaetota bacterium | reverse complement strand
GTATACCCTTGATGATGCTCTGCCAGAAGGAGAGCACGTTCAGAAGGTTGAGTCCGTTCCCTATCACTTGGACGATCAGGGCACCGATTATCATGCCGACGATCGAGCCCTTGCCTCCGGCAAGCGCCGTGCCCCCGAGCACAACCGCGATGATGACGTCGAACTCGAAGCCCACGCCGACGTTCGGATCTCCCACGGCGATGCGGGAACCCATCATCACGCCGCTCAGGCCCGCGAGGAAGCCCACGATGACATAGAGCCTCATCACGACCCCGTCGGCGTTGATTCCCGACAGGATCGCGGCGGTGCGGTTGCCGCCGATCGCGAACGAGTACTTCCCCAGGAGCGATTTCTTCTCGAGGGCGTAGAACAGGGCCACGATCAGGATGACGATGAAGAAAGCGAGGGGGACAGGCCCGAGGTGGGACATGTCGAGGAAGGAGAAGTCCGGAGGCAGGCCGCCGCGGACAGTCTTCGCGTCGGTGATGATGAAGACGAAGCCCCGTACCCCGTACATGGTCCCGAGGGTCGCGATGAAGGGGGTGACCTTCCATTTGACGGCGGTGACGGCGTTGATGATCCCGACCGCCAGACCGGACAGGCAGCCGAGGAGGGCGGCGAGGGGCACCGGCATTCCCGCCTTCGCGGCAAAGGCGTAGACGCAGCCGGAGAGGGCGAGGATGCTGCCGACCGAGAGGTCGAGGTTGCCCGATATCATCAGCAGGGTCACTCCCGCTCCCGTGATGATGACGAAGGCGCTCGAGCGCACGAGGTTGCTCATGTTGTCGGCTGAGAAGAAGCTGGCCGTCGTCATCGTGAAGACGAGGCAGAATCCGAGGAGTATGCCGAGGAGCACGAGGAGCTGGGGGTTTATCCGCTGGCCTTCCGCCCTGGGGGTCACCATGTCACCCCACCTTGGCCTGGGCATCGGCGCCCGCGCTGTCCGTCACGATCTGCATGATCATGTGGCTGTCGACATCCTCGCCGTTCCTGAGGATCTTCCGGACCCTGCCGTTGTAGAGGAGGACGATGCGGTCGCAGAGGTTGAGTATCTCCGGGAGTTCGGAGGAGAACACGACGACCCCGACGCCGCTCTTCGCAAGGTCCCGGATGATGCCATGGATCTCCTCCTTGGCGCCGACGTCGATGCCCCTGGTCGGCTCGTCGAGGAGGAGTATGGAGCTTTCCGCGTTGAGGCACTTCGACAGGACGACCTTTTGCTGGTTCCCGCCCGAGAGCTTGGCGACGCCCTGCTCCGATCCCGTGGCGACGATCCTCAGGCGCTCGATGTAGCTGCGCGCGAGCGTCCTCTCCCTGATCTTGCTGAGGAACCCGAAGCGCCGGATGGGCCTCATGTTCATGATCGTGATGTTCTCCCGGATGCTGAGCTTCGTGAGGAGGCCCTCGGTCCGCCGTTCCTCGGGAACCATGGCGATCCCGCCGCGTATCGCCTGGCCGGGGGTCCTGAAGGCCACCTCGCGGCCCTTGACGCGCATCGTGCCCGTCGTCGGGTCGAGTCCGTAGATGGCCCTCGCGATCTCGGTCTTCCCCGCGCCCACGAGACCGTAGAAGCCGAGGATCTCGCCGGCGCGCAGCGAAAAACTGACGTTGTTGAGCTTCGCCGAGTTCACGCCCACCAGCTCGAGGATCGGGTCGCCCTCGGGGACCTCGCGGGGCTGGTAACGCTCGGCGACGACCTTGCCGAGCATCATCCTGATCAGCTCGGAACAGGACTCGACCTCGTCGTCGTTGCAGGAGCTGGCCACCTCGCGCACGGAACGCGTGGCGATCATCTGCCCGTCGCGGAGCACGGTGACATTGTCCCCGATACTGAAGATCTCCGTCAGCCGGTGCGTGATGTAGACCACCGTGACGTTGCGGTCCTTGAGCGCCCGGATGATCACGAAGAGCCGGTTGACCTCCTCCTCGGAGATCGCCGCCGTCGGCTCGTCCATCACGATCACGTCGGCGTTCGAGGAGATGGCCTTGGCGATCTCTATGACCTGCTTCTGGGCGACGCTGAGGTCGCCGACGCGCTGCTGGAGGGCTATCTCGGGATCGAGGCTCCGGAGCGTCGCGACGGTCTGCTCGAACTGGGTCTCGTTCCTCCGCTCGAAGCCGAAGCTGCTCTTCTCCTTGCCGAGCGTCAGGTTCTGCTCGACGGTGAGCTGGTCGACGACGTTCAGTTCCTGGAAGAGCACGCTCATGCCCGCGCGCATCGCCTCGCCCGTGCTTCGGGGATTCCAGTCCTTTCCCTTGAAGGAGACATCGCCCGAGGTCTTGCGCAGGGCGCCGGTGAGTATCTTTATCAGGGTGGACTTGCCGGCACCGTTCTCGCCGATTATGCAATGGACCGTATTGCGCTCGATGCCGAAACTCACGTCCCGCAGCGCGACGACACCGGGAAAGGTCTTCGAAAGTCCGAGCATTTCGATCAGGGTCTCTGACATCGGATCACTCCATCCTTTCCTTGATCACCCGGTTCAAGAGGATCGCACCTACGAGGATGAAGCCCTTGATGACGGTCTGGTAGAAGGCTTGCACGTCGAGGAGGTTGAGTCCGTTGGCGACGAAGCCGACTATGAGGGCCCCTATCACGGTGCCGAAAACCGTGCCCACGCCCCCGTAGATGCTCGTGCCGCCGAGTACGATGGCGATGATCACGTCGAACTCGAAACCCGAACCGATGCGGGGCACGCCCGTGCCGATCCGGGATACGAGGATGGCGCCTGAAAGCCCGGTCAAGAGCCCCGTTGCGACGTAGAGGATCGTGACGATGCGCGCGCTCTTCACCCCTGAGAGCTCCGCGCAGGTCGGGTTGCCTCCGATGGCGTAGGCGTAGCGCCCGAAGCTCGTGCGGTTCTGGATGAGCCCAAAGAACAGCACGACGGTGAGGACGAGGAGGAGGGGGAAGGGAACGGGACCGACCGTGGCCCTCCCGAGCGCCTGGAAGTCTGCAGGCAGCCCCGAGGCGATGTTGGCCCCTCCGTCCGCCCGGGCGACGAGGAAGGCGCCCCCGCGGGCGACGTACATCATCCCCAGGGTGGCTATGACCGGGGTGATCTTGAGCCTGGTGACCAAGGTCCCGTTGATGAGGCCGCAGAAGCTTCCTATCCCCGCCGCGAGGACGATGGACAGGTTGGTCGGCACGCCGTATTTGCTCATCAGCGCGTGCATGACCCCCGTGAAGGCCACGACGCTGCCGACGGAGAGGTCGAAATTCCCCGAGATCATGAGCAGGGTCGCCGCAGATCCCGCGAGGAGGATCAGGGCGATCTGCATGAAGACGTTGATGAGGTTGACATAGGTCAGGAACTTCGGGGTAGCCATGGTGAAGGCCGTCACGATGATGGCGAGGATCCCCACCATGATGACCTTCTGCAGGTCGATGCTGACGGGCTTCCGCAGTTGGAGCGCCCCGGATGCTTGGTCGGACATTGGCTATCCCTTGTGTAGCGTGCTTTGGCCTGCGGTCGCCGCCGCGGCCCGGGGCCGACGGCGACGTGGAGCGAGGGGGCGCGGCGCGGCCGTGGGGCTGCGCCGCGGTCGGATCCTATTTCACTCCAAGCTTGGCAAGCTGGGCGGCCAGGTCGACCTTCATGAAGTACTGGCCGTTCAGGAAGGCGGTGCCGTCGGCGACCTTGTTGGCCCAGTAGGTGAAGATGATGTCCTTGGTCGGAATCTCAACCCACTTGTCCCAGGCGAGCTGCTTGTTGACCATCTTCATCATCGTGTCGATCTCTGCCTCGGCGTTGGCCTTGGGCTGGAGACCCTGGGTGATCTTGAAGGACGAGCTGGGGTTGAAGAGCTTGAGGAGCTCGGCTTCGGTGGCGTCGGTACCGACGAAGATCTCGGTGAGGCACTTGCCATTGACGGCCTTGCCGCGCCCGGCGTTCTCGAAGGCCGCGAGCCCGGCGAGGGCATGGTCGGCGTTGGCGCCGTAGACGATATTCACCTCGGGGTGGGCCTGGAGCATGTCCTGGGCCGCGGCGAGGGACTTCTCGGAGGAACCGGCGCCGTCGAGCCTGCTGACGACCTCAGCCTTCGGATCGACGGACTTGACGCCTTCGATGAAGGGGTTGGAGCGTTGCTGCATGGCATGCTCGACATTGAGGTAGTCGATGATGCCAATCTTGATGGGCTTGTTCGGGTACCACTGCTTCCACATCTTGGCCGCGATGACGCCCATTTCCCTCGAGGTCACGATCTCGTTGATCTGGACGTGGGGGTTCGCCTTGGTGGCGGGCTCGTTGTAGAAGGTGGAGATCGGGATGCCGGCGGCGTGCGCGGCCTTGATGCACTGGTCGAGCACCGCGGGATCCATGGTGTGGAGGATGATGCCATCGACCTTCTGGGAGATGAAGTTGTTCACGGCGTCGATCGCTACATCCGACTTGAACTGCCCGTCGATGACCTTGACGGTTGCGCCATACTTGGTTTTCGCATAATCGGTTTCGATGTTCACGAGCGCCTGATGGAACTGTGCCTCGAGCGTGATCGGTATCTTGCCGAGCACCACGTTCTTTTTCTGCGCGACGGCTAAGCTAGTCAGCAGACAAAGAGCCATGACAAGAGCGATTGTTCTTTTCATCCCTATCCTCCCCACATTCACCTCTGCGGATTTAGCTGGGTTCCAGCTATGGTTGCATAGTACATTGCTTTTTTACAAAGTCAAGCAACATTTTCTAGCGTTTCGCCAGCATTGGACAGAAAACAACAAAGCGATACTTGTCTTTAATACATTATTATATAACACTTTACAAATACTGATCGAATTCTTAAGAAATGTTGATGTTATATTATAGTAGCATTTTGTAATATGCTGCTGTTATGACGACTTCACTTTGTCCTCGCATTCACCATCTCTTGCTTGACATGTGGCGCAGGAGGACCCTAGAGTCGGATCACAGGTATGTCAGGAAACAACAAGAGGCAGTTCATCGAGGAACGCCACGCAGCAATCCTCAAACTGGTGAGGGAACATGGCCGCGTGACAGTCGCCAACCTCTGTGAACGCTGCTCGGTATCGGTGGCGACGATCCGCGCCGATCTCGTCGAGCTGGAAAAGTTCGGCAAGATACAGCGCACCCATGGAGGCGCGATCCCCATCGTCAAGGGTGGGCCGCCGGTACCCTTCGGAACGCGGCGCAAGCTCTATGGAACCGAAAAGCGGGCCATCTCCAAGGCCGCCGCGGCCCTCGTGAAGGACGGCGAAGTCATTTTCATCGATGGGGGGACGACGGCCCCGGAGATGGCGCACTTCCTCGGAGACCGCAAGAACATCACCGTCATCACGCCCAGCGTCGAAGTCGCGTCCTGGCTCCACAGCGCGAGCCTGGTGAACGTCTATCTCCTCAATGGCTTCCTGAACCGGGATTCGCTCTCGGTGATCGGGCTGCCGAGCGAGGATTTCCTGCGCCAGACGAACATCTCGAAGGCCTACTGCGGAGCGGCGGGCTTCACGGTACGGGATGGCCTGACCGACGTGGACATGGGGTTCATCGAGCAGAAGCGGGTGATCATCAAGCACGCCAGGCAGGTTATTGGGCTCTTCGACCACACGAAGATCGGCGTCGCATCACTGGCTTCCTTCGCCTCGATAGACGAGATCGACACTATCATTACGGACAGGCGCCTGCCCGAGGACATGACCGACGAGCTCGCGCAGCACCAGATAGAGGTAGTGGTCGCCTAGCGCCACGACAGCCCCGGGATTCCAGAAGGAGAGGACAATGCAGCATCAGCACGTGGTCGCGATCGACATCGGTACGACGGGAGCCAAGGCTGCCGTGCTCCGCCTCGATGGCGTGGTGATAGGGGAATCGTACCGCGAGTACAGTTGCACCTACCCGAATCCTAACTGGGTCGAGCAGGATGTCGACCTTATCGTCGGAAAGGCGATGGAATGCTGCGCCGAGGCCGTGGCCCGGTCGGGCCTGGCGCCCGCGTCCATAGCCTCGGTGTCCTTCTCGGCCCAGCGCTGCTGCTCGATCTTCGTCGACTCCGGCGGGACCCTTGTGCGTCCCATGATCTCCTGGCAGGACAACAGGACCCACGAGCAGGTCCAGCGGATCGAGGGGCTGATAAGCGGGGACGATTTCTACGACATCACCGGCATGCCGCTGAACACGACCTGGATGGTCTCCAAGATGATGTGGGTCCGCGAGAAGGAGCCCGAGAACTGGAGCCGGGTCGCCAAGGTCGTGCAACTCCAGGACTACGCCCTCCGGGCCATGGTCGCCGAGGACTTCATCGACGACGTCTCCGACGCAGGCTTCTACGGCCTCTGGGATCCCTACGCCTTCGACTGGAGCGACCGGCTCCTATCCCTCCTTGGCTTCGACCGTTCCCTCTTCCCCAGGCCTGCGGCCTCCGGCACGCGAGTGGCGACGGTGTCCGCGGCTGCAGCGACC
>JBAXTA010000265.1:0-6432 GCA_037130415.1 Spirochaetota bacterium | reverse complement strand
CGGTGTCGATGGCAGTCTGAGAGAGCCTCGTGTAGGCACCGACGAGTATGTTCTCGAGGACGGTCATGCCGCCGAAGAGGCGGATGTTCTGGAAGGTTCGCGCAATGTGCCTGAGCGTGATCTTTTCGGGGGGCAGACCCTGGATCGCCCGCCCCTCGAAGAGGATGCGGCCCTCCTCGGGTTTATACAGTCCCGAGATCGTGTTGAAAAAGGTGGTCTTGCCTGCGCCATTGGGCCCGATGATCGAAAAGATGCGGCCCTTCTCCATGGAGAAGTCCACCTTGTTGACGGCGGTCAGGCCACCGAAGCGCTTGACGACACCCTTGGCTTCGAGGACAGGGGCGGACTCAGACATGACTGTCCTCCTTCCCCTTCGAAACGGCGCCAGACGAGCTAGCGGCACCGGAGGAGGAGGTGACGCTGGAATCGACCTCGTCATCGATCACCGAATCCACGTGCTTCAGTTCGCGCTGCCTGCGCCCGGCCGGAAGGATGCCCGCAGGACGGTAGATCATCATGAGTACAAGGATGATGCCAAAGACCAGGCGCTGGTACTTGGAAGGGTCCAGTTGGTTGGAAAGATCCTTCCAGTGGAAGTTGATGATGGGGATGAAGGCGTCGCTCTGCCTGAGCTGTGCCAGCCAGAGCGAGATGCTCTGGAGCACCTGGAGGTTGAGGATGGTCACGACCACCGCACCGACGATGACACCCGGTATCGAACCGATGCCTCCGAGGATGACCATGGTGAGCACGTTGACCGATGCCAGGAAGGTGAAGGACTCCGGGCTGATGAAGGTGCGGCTGGCCGCGAAGAGGACGCCCATGGCGCCGGCAAAGGAGGCGCCCACGGCAAAGGCTCCGAGCTTGAGCTTGTTGGCGGGGATGCCCATGGCGCTGGCCGCCAGCTCGTCCTCGCGGATGGCCGTCCAGGCGCGCCCGATCCTCGAGTCGTCGAGCCGGAATGTAATGATGATCACGAAGATGACCACCGCGACGGCGATAAGGTAGAACAGGATGTTGTAGAACTGGTTCGCGGTCACCGGCCGGCCGACCAGGGGCTCGAATATGCGGTTGAAGAAGGCGACGACCTCGGGCGTCAGGGTCGGCTTCTGGATGGGGCTGATGCCCTGGGGCCCGTTGGTCAGGTTCAGGGGCTTGTCAAGGTTGTTGAGGAGCTGCCTGACGATCTCGCCGAAGGCCAGAGTTATGACGGCCAGGTAATCGCCCCGGACGCGAAGTACAGGGAGTCCCAGGATGAGCCCCACGATGGCCGCGACGATGATTCCAAGGAATATGAAAAGATAGAACCAGTCGGGTGCCAGGAAGAAGGGCGTCCCGGGCGGGGCGGTGCCGGGTATCTCGTGGAGGAGGAAGGGCTGCTGCGAGCCGAAGAAGCCCCAGAGGTAGGCGCCGACGGCATAGAAGGCCATGTAGCCGAAATTGAGGAGACCCGAAAAACCCACAACTATGTTGAGTCCCAGGGCCAGGGCAGAGAACACGGCGATCTGGAAGATCACCTCGAGGTAGAAGATGTTCCGCGCGCCCAGGATGGGCACGAGGACGATGGCTACCAGCACGGCAAAAGCCAGCCGGGCGGGCTTCTTCATATCGAGGAAGTAGGCGAGCGAGGCACCGCCGACAAAGAGGAGGAAGGCCGGTATCGAGCGGGGGCTCAGGTACACGAGGACAAAGCCGAGGATGATCAGTCCCCCGGTCAGCCAGTAGGGATTGCGTCCCTTGTTGCAGAAGGCCAGGAGACCGCCAAGCCGTTCGCGCAGTGTTGGTTTCATCGCGGCGCCTCCTTATGCCTTCTGCGAGACCTGCTCGCCGAGCAGTCCCGAAGGCTTGAATATGATGACGATTATGAGGATCAGGAAGGCGAAGATGTCCTTGTACTCCGACCCGAAGCGTCCCATGGTGAAGGTGCCCAGATATGCTCCGGCGAAGCTCTCGAGCATGCCCAGGCAGATGCCTCCGAGGAGGGCGCCCGTCAGGTTGCCGATGCCGCCCAAGACGGCCGCCGTGAAGGCCTTCATGCCCGGCATGAAGCCGACGAAGGGATCGATGCGGGTGAACTTCAAGGCGTAGAGGACGCCGGCAGCCCCGCCGAGGGCACCACCGATAAGAAAGGTGAAGGAGATGATGCCGTTGACGCCGATGCCCATGAGGGCGGCAGTCGTGCGGTCCTGGGCTACCGAGCGGATGGCCTTGCCGATCTTGGTGGCGTTGACGATGTAGTTGAGCGCGACAAGCATCAGCACGGCTGCAACGATCACCACGATCGACTTGACCTGGATGTTGACCGCGATCGGGTCTCCGCCGGTGGGGATGCTGAAAAGTGCCACCCGCTCGTCGAAGTTGCCGAAGGTCGGGATGACCCGGTAGAACTGCCCGGTCGTAAGGCTTTCTACCATGCGGATGACATCCTGGAGGGCGAAGGAAACGCCGATGGCGGAGATGAGGGGCACCAGGCGCGGCGAGTTGCGCAGCGGCCGGTAGGCGGTCCTCTCCATGAGCACCGCGACCGAGCCGGAGGCGATCATCGCGACAGCGAGGGCCAGCACGAGGTACATATAGGAGCCGAGAGGGCCCGCAGCGGCGAGGACGCCCAGCCTGTCCATGAAGATCAGGAACTCGACACCGACAAAGGCGCCAATTGCGAAGATTTCCGAATGGGCGAAGTTGATGAACTCGAGGACGCCGTAGACCATCGTGTAGCCGAGGGCGATGGCTGCATACACGAATCCGAGCGTCATCCCGTCGATGAGGACCTGGGGCAGCTGTCCGAGGGTGTAGGCCAGGATGCCCATCTTGTGGGTCTCAAGGAGAAGCTTGTCCGCACCGGAACCCTGGGAGAGGAAGGCAAGGGCAAACATGATGGCGGAGAACAAGGCTCCCGCACCGACAACGAACAAGGCCATCCTGCCGAGGGGCAGGAGGATTTCCCGCAAGGCTTCCGAAGCCAGTATCTTTCGCATGCGGCCTCCCTGGTAATGGGGTTGATTGTGCGCTCAAGGGGCGCGCTGCTCTCCAGTTTTCCGGAAAGGCTCCGGATACGCATCGGGAAGGGGAGAAGCGGAACACCCTTCTCCCCTTCCCGATGCGGGCTGCGGCAGGCCCTTCTGGCCGAGACCGCAGCCCCGAAGTCAGGAAATCACTGGGGAGGCGCGATCTCGAGGGTCTGGTCGATCTTGTTGGCCGACCACTGGGCGGGGTCGCCCGAGGAGACCTGGATGATGAAGTACTTGGCCTTCACAAGGTCGCCTTTTCCGTTGAAATTGACGGGACCGGTGATGCCGGGGAAGTCCTTGAGGGCACGGACAGCCTTGGTGACATCGGCGCGGGCGGGGAGCTTCTTGGCTGCGACAGCCGCGGTCTCGATGGCCTTGAGAGCGATGGCGGCACAGTCAAAGGACTGGGCGGCGAAGGGCTGGGGCTCTGAACCGAACTTGGCCTTGAAATCGGCTACGAATTTCGCGGTGCCCGGGTAGACGGAAGCGGGGCCGGAAACGGTGGAGAAGTAGGTACCGGCGCCCGCGAGGAGGGAGTCGCCGCCGATCTTGGCCGCATCGGAAGCATCAAAGCCGTCGTCGGAGAGGTACATGCCCATGTAGCCCTTCTGGCGAGCCTGCTTGTAGAGGACTGCAGCCTGGTCGAACATGCCGCCGAAGTAGATGACCTCGGGCTTGGCGGAGAGGATGGGGGAGAGGATGGAGTCGAAGTTGGCCTTCTCCTCCGTGCCCTCGAAGCCGAGGACCTTGATACCGAGCTGCTCGGCCTGGCGCTTGAAGTACTCAGCGATGCCCTGGCCATAGGCGGTCTTGTCGTGGAGGACATAGGCGGACTTCAGGCCCTTGGAGGCGGCGAACTGTGCACCGACGGCGCCCTGTACATCGTCACGACCGCAGATGCGGTTGACTTCGACATAGCCGCGCTCGGTAACCTTGGGGTTGGTGTTCGCGGGGGAGATGTTGACGAGGCTGGCGGCGTGGTATTCCTCGGAGGAGGGAATCTGGACGCCGGAGTTGTAGTGGCCGACGACGGCGAGCACGGCCGGATCGGCTACGATGCTCTTGGCGTTGGCGACGCCGGTGTCCGGATTGCCCTGATCGTCAAAGGGAGCAAGTTCGACCTTGTAGCCGAGCTTGGTCAGGGGCCCGGAGAGCTGCTCGATGGCAAGCTGGGCGCCGTTCTTGATATCGGTGCCGACCGCAGACATGCCGCCGGAAAGGGGGCTCTGGGTCGCGATCTTGATGACCTTGGGAGCAGGGGCTCCACAACCGGCGAGAACGAGGCCGGCAACGGCGAGGATGGCAGGGAACAGCAGAATTGATCTTCTCATAGGGATCTTCCTCCGTACAGTCGAATGCGGCATTGATCGCCGGAACGCACTTCGGCTGTCCGGCAGGGGAAACACGAGGTGGAGAGTCTCGATGGCTCCGACGATCCTTTCCAGCATCGACATGGCGATACCGAGCCAGAATGGCCGATCGAAGGACCGGCACATGCACTACTTTGCGTCGAAACAGAATAGACTCGTGGGAGGATGCCGTCAAGGTAAAGCTTTGCCGCATGAGTTCCTGCACTATTGGTGTATGAAAAAGCCGCCCTTTCAAGGCGGCTGATCAAATGACCCAGGAGGGAGTCGAACCCCCGACCTACGGCTTAGGAGGCAGTCGCTCTATCCAACTGAGCTACTGGGCCATCGCGAAGGTCAATGGAAACTACGTTTCCATTGACCTTCGCGGGCGATTGCTTTCGCAATCGCGAAAAATGAATGTAGCCTTTCGGTTCTGGGGCTGTCAATCGTGAGGGGCTGTCCGGGGCCTTGGTTGACAGCGACGGAAGGCTTCTCTACGATCGGCTGCGGTGATCCGGGGATCCCCGGCATGATTCCCCGGACGAAAGGGGCGCACAGCCCGATGCAGAGCATTCCAGCAACCATCTCTGCGGCCCTTCTTGCGGCCGTCCTCTCCTCCCCGCTTTTCTGCGCTCCCATCGGATCGGGCAAGGCGGGCATGCTGGATGCTTCGCAGCTCTCCAGCGGCCTTGAGTTGGTGATCATGGAGGATCATTCCAGCCCCTTCGCCCGTGTGGACCTCGTCATCAGGGGAGGTGCCGAAGGGCAGACCGCCGAAACCGCAGGCTATTTCCACATCCTCGAGCATCTTCTCCTCGACCATCAGGAAGGTGCAACAACCATAGCCGAAAGGGTCAAGGCCCTGGCCCCACCCTCCTGGAGCGCTGAAACCTCGGCTGAATACATGGCTTTCAGAATGTCAGTGCTGTCCAGCGATATCGGCGAGGGCATCTCGATCTGGGCTGACATGGTGGCTGTTGAATCGTTTTCTGCGGATGAGCTCGATGCTGCCAGACAGAAATCCATGGTGGAAGCCGAAAGGAAGTTTGCCGATCCCGATGGCGTCTACGAGGGGATCATGACCAAGCGCCTCTTTTCACGCTTTCCCTGGCGACGTGATCCTGCCGGTTCGGAGAAGATCCTCAGGAATGCAACGCCCGAAGCCCTATCAAGGCTCAAGCTTGCCAGTATCGGTCCGGGCAACTCGATCCTCATCGTCGCCGGAGACGTCGATCCAAAGGCCACCCGGATTGCAGCCGAATCGGCCTTCGGGAAGTGGAAAGGAAACCCGGCCCAGATCGCCCCGACCCCGCATCCCAAGCTCGGAGTCG
Organism: Spirochaetota bacterium; assembly: GCA_037130415.1. Classification (GTDB taxonomy): domain Bacteria; phylum Spirochaetota; class Spirochaetia; order Treponematales; family Rectinemataceae; genus CAIJMU01. Next base: position 741 of record JBAXTA010000265.1, on the reverse strand, counting down.
CACGGCCTACCTGGTTTTTCCTGTCCGACCCCTCTGTTCCTGAGGGTATGGCCGTCCTTGAGATCCGCTACAGGGGACCGGACATGTCAACAGATATCCATGCTGCCAACGCAGCAGATCTCTGGGCAGCCATGGCCGACTCAGCCGACGGCAGGCTCATGAAGGCCCTTGTTGCAGCCGTACCAACACTGCGCGCCCAGCCCCCTCCCACGATACAGTTCCTGGGCCAGCGCAGCGGCAGCACCCTCAGTGTTTTTTCAATGTTCGACCTGGGAATCAAACCTGCCCTCCTCAAAGAGGTACAGACCTTCAAGGAAACCTTTCGAGGGATCGAGGTAACTGCCATGCGAGCCAATCCCGGCTACTTCATCCCGGAAGAGTATGCGTCAGCGAGGGATAGCCTGGTCGCAGAGAGGAATATTGCCCTCGGCAGCGTGGAGAGCTTCTGCGAGGAAGTCGAGTACGCATGGACAGCATCCACCCTGGATTGGTTCTCAGGCTATGCTTCAGCCCTCGAAGCAATCGGCCCCAAGGAAGTCGCAGCCTTCCTCGACACCTGGATCCTCCGCAATCTGGAGGCGGTCGCGCTCAGGCTCAACCCGAAGGACGCCGAGCGCGAAGCCAAGTCCCTGGCCGGCGGCGGATTCGAAGCCGATTCGGCGAAGGCGGCCTTCTGGTGGCAATCGAAGTAAGGCAATGAACTGGCGGATGGACCAAAGACATGGCCCTGGAGCTTTGTTG
>JBAXTA010000264.1:0-6449 GCA_037130415.1 Spirochaetota bacterium | reverse complement strand
AGCCGAGGAAAGCGTGGTGACCTTTTCCATCTCGATGACCACGGAACCCCTTGCGGTCGCCCGGTCGAGCTTTTCCTGGAACTCCGAGAAGGTGTAGCTGTTGATCGGACCGGCGACAACGAGAACGAGGCGCCCTCCATCCATCCGCTCTGAAATGTCCAATTGTGTCATATTGCCCTCCTTGTCTGGTTGAATTTCATCACCAGGAGGGTGATGTCATCCTCCTGCCTCCTCGCGGTGAAGTCGAGGAGGTCCTCAATGACACCGTCGGTGATCGTCCTGGAGTCCGACTTCAGCCGTCCGCGTACCGAGCGCACGAGTCTCTCCTTGCCAAAACGGTCGGCGCGAAGGTTCTCCGACTCGATGATGCCGTCCGTACTGGACACAAGCATCGAACCGGGCGGCAGCAAGATCTTCCTTGGCTTCAGGAAGGGCGCAACGTCGCGCACAAAGCCCAGTATCCGGCCTTCCCCCTGCACATCCATGAAAGCGTCGAAGTTCGGAGAGTAGAGGAGAAGGATCGGGACACCACAGTTGATGAAGTAGAAAACCTGCTGCTCCACGTCGAAGTAGCCAAAGATGCCAGCGAAAAAAGTGCCCTTCGGCAGGTTTTCCTTGATGAAGGCGTTGACTCGCTGAACGAGGACAGAGAACTCTTTTTCCACGCGCAGCAAGGTCCGGATCATCGACTTCAGGATCAGCATGTTCATCGCGGCCGACATTCCATTGCCGGATATGTCGCCGAGCACGAAGAACCATCGGGTCTTCGAGATGCGGACAAAGTCCACGAAGTCACCACCAAGGCTGCTCGTGGATCGGGTCGCCCAGGCGCTGTCGATGCCCGGCGCATCGATGCGGTCAACCTTCTCGAGGGCGTAGCGGATGACCTGGTCGGAGAGCGCGAGCTCGCGCGACACGGTGTAGACAATCGATTCCCTGGCCACGTTCTTCAGGTAGTATGCGATCACGAAAAGCTTGCCGTAGATGGCACGGAACGACTCATAGTCATAATCGGTATAATCAGAGCCGGACCTCCGGGCGCCCATCACGAAGGCACCGATGACGCGCCGGCCTTCGCGGGCAAAGACGACAACCTCTCCCCTGAACAACTCAAGGAAACCCTTGAGGTCCAAGCTGACTTCCGCCCAGCGCGGATCGCCCATCATCTCCGATTTAAGGAGAACCGTGACGTTCGCAGCCTCGATGCGTCCGAGCATCTTCGAGCCCTTTTCGATCACCATCGACCTCCGGGTGGATGCATAGACCGACCGGAGCTCTCCCTTCCCATCCTCTATCATGACGGCAAATTCGGCAAAATCGAAGGCTGCGCCCAGAAGTCTATGGGTCTCGGCAAGGACCTCGTCGCGGCCTGCCGAAAGGTCGATGTGGGAAAGCCCGGATTCAAGGTCCTCACGGTACTCCAGCTCCATGATGTGCCCGAGGCGCCTGGCCGCAAAGCCCCGGGCCAGCTGCCGTGCGACCAGGAAGGCGATGGGCGTGCCGACGAGGGGGATCGTGAAGGACATCCTGCCCATGAAAACAAGGGCCGCGGTGACCACGCCGAGGGGCAGGCCATACAAAAAGGCCAGGATTGTCCATGACAGGATACGCCGGGCGAAGATCCCCCAATCGAATATACGCACTATGCCAATCGCATAGGTCACCGCTCCGGCAGTCACCAGGATCGGCAAGGCCAGGAGGTGGAAGGACCACAGCACCCTTATCCCACCCGCGGCGCCATGCATGTCGCTGGCTGCCCGGCCCAGCACCCAGAGGCCAACGACGCCGATGATCGAGCCAATTGCTGCTGTCAAGGCGCGCTGTGATTCGATGCGGTCCTTTGCCAGGAAGCTCCGGAAAAGGAGAAACACAAGGGCAACAAGGGTGAGACCCGACAGGAGGTCGGAAGCCAGCTCGTAGCCGTCGCCTGCAAAGCGGATCACGCCTTCGGGAACCCCGAAAATGAGCGCCATGTAGTGGTCGCTGCCGATAACCCAGACCACGAGCGCAATGCCACCAGTTGCGACAAGCGCCGCCAGGATCCTCGCTATCCTTCCATGCCAGCCGGAAAAGAACAGAGAGAAGACAATGAGCGAACAGAGCCCGAGCCCGAGGCTTGCCGCCGCGACCTTCGACAGCGCGAGGCCCAGGCTGCTCTCGCCGATCCCGGATAGTAGGTCGACAAGCCCGTGTGTCAGTGCAAAGATGGCGAAGAAGAGGTTCATGAGCGCGACAGACCAGAGGGACTGCCTGCCATTCGGGATTCTGAGCGCGGCGACGGAAAGGAAAAGGAGAAGAACTGCGGCGATGAACGACAGAAGGGTCAGTCCCATAGCCTGCCTGCCTTCGCAGCGACAATCGTCACGTCATCCTTGAGCGCCAGGTCCCCGACAAAGTCGTAGAGGAGGCCCGTGATCGAGCCGACAAAGCCTTCGGCTGGCTGCCGCGAATACTGGAGCAGCGAACGCGTGAAAAGCTCCGTCTCTCCGAGCCTCTCCCCGGAAGAATTGACGACCTCCGTAACGCCGTCCGAAGCCAGGAGGATGAGCTCGTCGGAGCGCAGCTGGACTTCCTCGATGGCGATCTCGTCCTCGAGTGGAACAAGGCCGACAAGGCCCATGGTGGGATCGAGCCTCCGGAGCTTCGGCCCGAGGGCCGTCTGCGTTATGATGATCGGGTCCGCCATGGCCGCGTTGATGTAGCGTAGGCTCCGCTTCGCCGTATCGGCGACTCCGAGGAAGATGACGGTGTACTTGTCGTCGAAGCCCATGTCGCGGACGGCCAGGTCCACGCCACGGAGGAGGCTGACGAGGTCGGATTTATCCCTGGCAACGCGGATCGTGTTCACGATGATTCCCATGATCAGTGCCGCCGCAAGTCCCTTGCCGGAAACATCGCCGACCACGAAGAGGGTCCGATGCCGGTCGATGGCTATTACATCGTAGTAGTCACCCGAGACGTTCACGAGGGGCCGGTACGAGACCGCGACGTCCATCAGCTCGATCTCGGGGAGGGTCTTCAGCAGGAAGGAGCGCTGGGTCTCGGCAATGAGGGTCCACTCCCTGGACAGCGAGGCGACCTCGAAGAGATCCGAGATCGTGATGACCCGGTCAAAATAGATGCGGAGTTCCCCATAGAGCGTGCGGAAGGCCTCGAGCTCGATAAGGCCACAGAGTCGGGTCAGGAAAAAAAGGTGGAAACCCTTCGAATAGACGAAAAAGCCCCGGGCTCCGACATTGTCGTTGCTGATCGAGAAGTCTTCCTTCATGAAGCAGAAGCCCTCGGACCATTCGCGGAAGTTCCGCTGCAGGGTGTCGAGGATCCCGGCATCGGTGGCGGCCGCCGTCGGGCTCTGGTAGATGATTTCCCAGGTGTTGGAACGAACGAGGATGGCACCTATGTCGGCCGATTTTTCGAGGCCTTCCCTGATGGCATCTACGAGGTCGAGGATCGTGAAGGACTGGCCGATGCGCGCGGCGAAATCGAGTAAGACCTTGGTCTCGGGTTTCCCGAACCTTGTCCTCCGGACAGCGTCTTCAAGCTGTCCGACAACGATATCGCGCCCGAGGTAGAGCCCGATGAAGAGAAGGGCGGATATGAAGATGGTCCACCAGGGAGAAGGACTGCCAATAGCCGCGATTATGGGAACTATAAGGAAGGCGACTGCGGCACCGATAGTGCCCCAAAAATTGATAAGGACCTTCGTGTTCCGAAATGTCATGGCCATTGGCTCAGCTTTTCGCCCCCAGGATGGAATTGATGAAGGTTACCAGGACAGTAAGCGCGTTGTCGTTCTGCCCCCCCTCCGGGATGATCATGTCGGCGAACTGTTTGGTGGGTTCGGTGAACTCGTAGTGGCCGGGCCGCACGACCGTAAGGTATTGGTCGATGACCGAGTCCAGGGTCCGTCCACGTTCCTTGATATCACGGGTGAGCCTCCGGATGAAGCGGATGTCGTCCGGCGTATCGACGTAGATCTTGAGGTCGATGCGGTCTCGGACCTCGCGGTGAGTGAAGATCATGATCCCCTCGAAAATCACGAGCTTGCGGGGTTCGACGCGGATGGATTCCTCGCGCCGCTTGTGATGGACAAAGTCATAGATAGGCATATCGATCGGCTTGCCCTCCCTGAGGAGGTCAAGGTGTTCAATGAGCAAGGCATTGTCGAAGGCGTCGGGATGGTCGAAGTTGAAGGCGGTGATGTTGGAATTCGAGATGTGGCCCGCCGATTTGTAGTAGTTGTCCTGCGGTATGAACACGAAGTCAGACACCAGTTCCGAAATTTTCCGGACGATCGTCGTCTTGCCTGAACCCGAGCCGCCACAGATTCCGATTACCTTTGTCGCTTCCATGCCCATTGTACCACTCCTACTTCAGGCTCGCGAGAATCTTGGCCGCGAGAACCTTGTAGCGTGGGGGGAGAGATGCCGCATCAGGGGCCTGGTAACGGGCGAGCACAGCCATTAAGCCCTTGCGGGCTTGCTCGAACTTGCCCTGCTTGTAGCGGATGAATGCGATCTCGTACTCGGACACCAGGAGCCTGGTTGGATCGCTACCATAGTTATCAGCAAGGGCCTGATAGTAGCGGACCGCAAGCTCCCAGTTGGACGCGTCCGCCGCTTCCTGGCCCCGCTGGACCAGGGCATCTGCCCCAAGATCCGGAGGGATCACTACGGGCGCGGAAGCGCAGGAGCCGAGCAGGAAGGCTGTGACCGCGAAAAATGCCAAGGCACAGAGGCGGCGGAATGGGGCTTTCGTCATGGTGGGAACTCCGTGGTGAACCGTGTCCGGTCTCGCCGAACATCCTTTCCGATTATGCTATACTCGTTTTCCAGCGGTCAAGCCTCGAAGCGGGACCGCCTCCAGTCGGACCCTGAGGAGTCTCCCGTGCTTGCCACGATCATCAATGCCATTGCCATCATCGCCGGTTCCTTGATCGGCTTGCTATTGAGAAAAGGCCTGTCGAAGCGCTACGAACTTGCCATCTTCACGGCAGCGGGAATCGTCTCGCTCACCATTGGAATCCAGATGGCACTCAAGACCACCCACATCCTTGCCTTTGCCATCGCGCTGATCGGGGGTGGCCTTATTGGCACCCTCCTCGACATCGAAGGCTCGATACTCAAACTTGGCGAGCTCCTCAAGCGCCGCTTTACCAAGGGAGGCGAGGATTCCAGCTTTGCCTTCGGATTCCTCTCCGCCTCGGTGCTCTTCTGCTCGGGTGCGATGGCCATCGTCGGCTCCTTCAAGGCAGGAACCGAGGGTGACTACTCCCTTATCCTTACCAAGAGCGTGCTCGACGGCTTTATTTCCATCCTCTTCGCAAGCGCCATGGGCGTCGGCGTTGCCTTCTCAGCCCTCAGCGTCCTGGTCTACCAGGGACTCCTCACCATCATCTCCGTGTGGGTAAAACCCTGGGTGGACGACCGCATGCTCGCAGAGCTGACCGGAGTCGGCGGCGCCCTCGTCATCATGATAGGAATCAACCTCCTGGACCTGAAAAAACTCAAAACTGGGGATTTCCTCCCAGCCCTCCTCCTCGCCGTGCTGCTTGTACTCCTCATGCCCCTCGTCCCCTTCCTATGATGGAGCAAGCCTAAAAGTCCTTTCGCCGCGGGCAACCGCTCCCATTGACTAAACGCCCGTGTTCCTATAATGTCCCCCCATCACGTCGCAGGGTAGAGCAGTTGGCAGCTCGTCGGGCTCATAACCCGGAGGTCGCAGGTTCGAGTCCTGTCCCTGCTAGAGATACAAAGGCATTCCTACGGGAATGCCTTTGCCTTTATTGGAGCAAAGTGCGCAGCACTTTGGAGACAGGCGTTCGGCCCTCACGGCCATGTCGTACCTTCAGAGTGAGCTTCAGAGGGCCGAACGTTCCTGTCCCTGCTAGTAATTCTAGAGCGCTCCTACGGGAGCGCTCTTGGTGTAGTGAGTCGAGTGCCGCAGGCACGAGCGAAGCCTAGCGCGCTCGGCGAGCGTTAGGGGACAGGCGTTGCCTCATGCACTTGACGACATATTCCCTACAGTGCATAGTAGCCCAATGTGGAAGGCGGACGCGACTGAGCAATACCACGTGTGGTTCGGCGAACAGGATTCGGATTCACGCTCCGTCCTCAATGCAAAAGTCATGTTGCTGGAGACTTTCGGGCCGCAACTCGGACGCCCGCACGCTGATACGCCCTGAGGAAGCTCTCTCGCCAACCTGAAGAAACTGAGGGCGAGGACCGAGGCGTTGGTGAAGCGCTATCGGCGATAGGGGGATACATGGCGATAGTCAAGAATGCGGTCAAGGCTATGGAAGCAATGATGCCGGAGGAGGCGGTGAAACGCGCCAGACTGGCTGCGGAGCAGAAAACCCTCGCGATACGGCTTGCCGACCTGCGCCAGCGCCGGGGGGTGAAGCAGACCGAAATGAAGCACTTCACGCAGACCTCAGCCTCCCGGCTAGA
>JBAXTA010000263.1:0-6459 GCA_037130415.1 Spirochaetota bacterium | reverse complement strand
GTACCAACGGCCGCATCGAGGACCTCAGGGCTGCGGCAGCCATCGCGAAGGGCCGGAAGGTGGCCACGGGCGTACGCGCCCTCGTGGTACCCGGCAGCATGCAGGTCGATGTCGCTGCACGCGCGGAGGGCCTCGACAGGCTCTTCTCCGAGGCGGGCTTCGAGTACCGCGAACCGGGCTGCTCGATGTGCCTGGCGATGAACCCCGACAAGCTCAGGGGCCGCGAGGTATCGGCCTCGAGTTCCAACCGCAACTTCATCGGGAGGCAGGGTTCGCCTACGGGTCGGACCCTCCTCATGAGCCCATCCATGGTCGCGGCTGCCGCCCTCGCGGGCGAGGTCGTCGATTCGAGGAGTTTCTGATGGCAAACGCAGATTCAAGACGAGCACTGGTCACGGGAAGGGGCATCCCCCTCTGCGAGGACGACGTCGATACCGACCGCATCATCCCGGCGCGCTACATGAAGGGTGTGAGCTTCGACGGTCTTGGCGAGCATGCCTTCCACGACGCTCGCCGTGACTCGGCGGGTGCGCTCATCGATCATCCCTTCAATGACAGTCGCTTCGTAGGAGCGTCGATCCTGGTGGTCAACCGCAACTTCGGCTGCGGCTCCTCCCGCGAGCACGCGCCCCAGGCCCTTGCCCGCGCCGGCATCACAGCCTTAGTCGGCGAGTCCTTCGCCGAGATCTTCGCTGGCAACTGCGTCACCCTCGGCATGGTTGCCGCCCGCGTTTCGGCCGCTGACGCGAAAGCCCTCCAGGACCTTGTCGAAAAAGACCCAACTACGAGTATCGAGATCGACCTTGGCAGGCGTGAGGTCCGTGCGGCCGGAAAGGCCTTCGCGCTTTCGCTGCCCGAGTCCCAGCTCAAGGCCCTCGTCACCGGCACCTGGGATTCGACGGGCGCCCTCCTTGCCAACGAAGCGCTCATCGCGAAGACCGCCGCCTCCCTTCCCTACATGGCCTGGAAGACCGCCGGCTGACCCAATCAAAGGCCTGCACCATAAAATCGATACGCGCAATGGTTCGGTGCGTGAAAAGGGTTTGGTTTTACACATCTGAGTGTGGATCATTTAGTGTGTGGAGGTGAATGCATGGCTACAAACTTGGCAATTGATGATTCCCTGAAGATTATTCCTACCCCGCCGAGCGGAGAATGGAGCTGGGCGAGACCCTCCGCTCCCACTACAACGGCTATTGCTTCCGCGCCGATTCAGAGGTAACTCTCTACAACTCCACCAGCCTGAATTACTATCTCAAGAAAATGACCCTGGGCAATGGCCGCCAGCCCCGGGAGCTGGTGGATGAGAACCTGCGCATGGACATCGGCTGGCTGGAACGCCTGGCGGGGAGCGCCGGTTCGGCGATGGAGGCGGTGGACCGCCTCGTGCTGGAAGGGTCCCTGCCGGCAAACGTGCATCAGCTGGCTTCCAAGTTCAGCATGAGCCGCTTTCTGGACCCGAAATTCCTTCCGGTCGCGCTCTTTTACCTCGGCCAGCTCACCTACAAGAACGAATTCTCCCTTGGCTTTCCGAACCTCACGGGCAAGAAGATATTCATTGGGTACTATAATGAGTTGAACCGCCTGGACAATGTCGACGTCTTCGCGCCGATGTTCCAGCGCTTTACCGAAGACCGCGACTGGGCCGCCCTTTTCGCGGGCTATTGGGAACACTACATCCGCCGCATCCCCGCCCAGGCTTTCGACAAAGCCAACGAGAACTTCTATCGCAGCACCTTCTTCGAGCTTTGCTCCCGCTACCTCCAGCGCTACTTCGTCTTCAACGCGGAGCTCAACCTGCATTCGGGCCGGGCCGACCTGGTCGGCTACGGGCGCTCCGGCGAGATATTCGCAAAGCAATTGGTACTATTTGAGTTCAAGCACCTCCCCCGCGAGAAGGCGCAGGCAGCGGGCCTCGCCTCGTGGCCTGAAGCCCGCCCCGAGGACGGAGCGCAGGCGAAGCGCTACATCGTTGAGTTGCTGCCCGACCATCCCGGCCGGGTTCCCTCGCTGCATGTCGTGCATACCTCGGGGAACGCGGAGTACAGGTTTTTCTGAGTTGCAAGCGATGCAAGCGGGCTCGGCCTGAAGCCGCAGGCCGCGCTCGGCTTGAAGCCGCAGGCCGGAGGGGCATGCTCCCCGGCCATTCCACGTCGCTAGAGCTTGAAATCCAGGACGATCCTGGTACCTTCTCCGCGTGTCAGCGCTATCTTCGCCTGCAGCTGCTTCGCCAGTCCCTTGACAAGGGACATTCCAAACCCGGTCGTGTTGTCAAGATCGACGGAAACCGGCATGCCTTTCCCGTTGTCCTCGACGCTGACGACGACACGGCCTTTCCTGAGAACCGCAGACACCCGGATAACACCCTCACTCCCTCGCGGGAACGCATATTTCATGCTATTGGTCAGAAGTTCGTTGATCATGATTCCGAGCGACTGGACCCGCTGCGCATCAAGCACAATTGCTTCTATGTTCTTCTCGACCTTGACCGACACCAGGCCCGCATAATTGGCTACTATTGCATCGATCAGGGAAGGCAGGTATGTCCCCAGCGACATTTCCTGGAAGCTGCTTGACTGATACAGTTTGTCATAGAGGACGCTCATGCTTTGCATTCTCTCTCCGGCATCGTCAAGCGCGGCGATGGCGGCAGGATCCGTGATGCGCTCCGACTGCAGCGACAACAGGCTAGTCATATTATTCATGTTGTTTTTTATGCGGTGATGCACTTCCTTCAGGACGATGTTCAGCTTCTCGTTTCTTCCCCTGTTCTCCTCGAGGAGCAGGGCACGATCGCGCCCGTAGTTGAGCAGCCACACGAGAAGGGCGAGCAGAAGGCTCAATCCGGTCCCGGCGGCCGCTATGGCAGTCTCGATGCCCTTGCCATAGTGGACTTCAAACTCCTCCAGCGTGCGCATCGAAAGGAGCCAATTGTGACTCGCCACGACCATGTATTCATCGGCGCTGATCGTTCCCGGCCTTGAGCCCTCTTCCCTGGATGCGCTGCCGTCCATGCGGACCAGCAAAGCTTCTTCAAGCGCTTCGGTCCCATCATACAAGGCGACAGAGATTCCAAGCGGCTGGCTGCCATACAGGCTTGACATGAAATCATCCATGTTGAAGGCGGCGTAGACCCATCCAAGCAATTGTGCGCGTCGCTGTTCGACAGTGTCGTGCGATTGACCCTGCGCGAACACAGGCAGGTACATGATGAAATCGGGGGCCGGGCCGGGCTCGGTGTCCGCCTTCAAGGAAACCTTGCCTGAGATTGTGGCCATGCCGGAATCCCGTGCCTTCTGGAGGGCGGCTCGCCGCACTGGATCAAGCCAGATGTCGCTGCCCGGGAAAACGCCACCCTGCCCTCCTGGAGTATCCTGTCGGGTGGAGCCTGCCTCGCCTTCCCGACGAACTTCGGCTTGACCGGCTGTTTCGGAAAATCCCGAACTGCGCATGTAACCGAGAAGCGGCGCGTCCTGTCGCGAAGGATCCCATTGCAGCAGCCCGATGGTTCGGATGCCCGCGAAGTTCGCATCGAGCTTCAGGGTATTCATGTATGCGTTCATGGCTGCAAGATTCCGCAAGGGGGTTGTCGCAAAAAGCGATTGGACACCGCTCAGAATGAGCTCGTAGCCCTTGACGCCTTGTTCTACGCGATTGATCGTATCGCGCAGGGCAAAGCCGAACTGGGTTCGCAAGGCTTCGCGACTGCTCTGGCGCTCATGGTCCCACGTGAGCCAGGTGACTCCGAGGGTGACCGCCAGGATCACCCACGGCAGCAGTTTCACGGGCAGCCGCGCGGGGACGCGCCTGTGGCTGCGGTCCGGCCCATCGAGGGCAGGGCCGATCAGAAATCCACCATCGCGGCGGCAAGCTCCGGAGTGAAATATTTCTCGAAGATACGCAGCATGCTGCCGTCCGCGCGCATGCCGTTCACGATCGCGCGCCATTGCTCCTGCTGGGAGGCCGTAAGCGATTTCTTCGACATGATCAAGCCATGCAGCACGGGCGGATCATTGAATTCCAGGATGACGCTCATGTCCCGTATCTTCTTCTCTTCCAGCGCAGGAAAATCAAAAGGTTCAATTATCATGGCCTGGACTCGCCCCTGCAGCAGCACCTCGTACAAGGGTGCCAATCCTCCGGCCTGGCTGACCCGGTCCTTCTGCAGCAGGCTGTCGACCAGGCGGTTGGCCGATGTGCTGTACCTGAAGCTGCGGATCACACCCAGCCGCAGCGAGTCGTCGCGCTCAAATGCGGAGACAGTGCGGACAACGGCATCGTTGCGCACAAGCAGGTAATATTTGTTCGTAAAGTACCAGGCAAAGCCGGCGAACTTGTCGCGGTCGGCGTTGGTGATGCCCGACAAGCTGAAGTCGAGGGCACCCGACTCGATCAATTGCCAGATCCGTGCCCGCGGCATCAGGCTCACCGTCACCTTGCAGCCGCTTCGGCGTATCAACTCGGCGGAAACATCCTTATCGATGCCTGAATCCGTATCGGCCGAGTACAAAAGGCCATGGTCATGCAATGCCAAGGTATAGGTCCGTGAAGAGTCGCTTATCGGAGGAGCCTCGGCGGCTGCGTAGCAAAAGCAACCGACAATTAGCAGTGTCACAAAAAGCGACCGGACATTCATGGACGACCTCCCCTGGTCTCAAACGCTGACTATCAACTGATCTGCTGATGGATGTTGGGATAAAATCTTACCAATTAGGGGGGGGGCGCACAGCCGCCCCGCGGCGACCCTGGGACCATGAACCATTTACCTTGTCCCAGAGCGAGATATCAGCATACTCATCTATCCAGCGCTTCTGTCAAGACAGCCGGGAAGTTCCAAATCCTGTGTGCACTTGACTGATCTTGACTTTTATGGACACGACAGGCGAAAAGCCGTCATCTTGATTCCGCATGAAGGAACCGATGAGGAAGTGGAAACCCCTTCTGTTCGCGCTCGCCGCCGCCCGCTCTTTTCCTCCCGTGCAGGCAATCGGGAAGCCGGGCGACCCTCCTCAACAAGGCTGACAGGGAATTGCGTGCCCTCCATCAGGAAGACGGATAGGAAAAATTATAGCCCCCCGCCAACCCTGAAGCCTCGTCGAAGGCTCCCGACCCGCCCTTCGGATCCCGATTCGCCGCCCGGGCGCCGCCCGCCGATCCCGGGCAGTCCATGGCGACCGCAAAATCGCGCGAAATCACTCGCCTGCTCCGTTCTCCGAGCCCTCAGATTTTTTTAAGGTCAGTAGGATCGCGGCCTCAACCAAAGCCTCCTTCTGGCGCTCCAGCTCTTTTCGGAGCTCCTTGTTGTCCTTTTTGAGTTCGGTGATCTCGGCCCGCAGGTTGGTTTGCTTGTCATTCATGATGCTGGTCAACTCCTGCTCCCACAGGGGGAGGCTCTCGGAGTGCATTCCCTGTTGCCTGAGCCACTCGCCACGCTGGTCTTCGCTTACCGTCCGGCTCTCAAGCAGGAGGGATAGCTTCTCTCCCGGACCGCGCTGAGCCGGTGTGAGGCTATCGCAACCGTCCAAACTCAGAGTACCAGCTTTGTGAAGTCCTATCCAGTTGCTGATCGTGATCGCACTGATGCCGGTCTCACGTGCAACCTGGCTGACACTCTTCCCGCTACCGTCCAGTGTTTTCTTGACAACTGACGCTCGGAATCCCATGGAATACTTCATCTAGTTCCGCCCTCCTTGTGGCGTAAACTATCTTGACTTCTTTTGCGCGCACTTGACGCGCGGGATCTCCGACTCGATGATCGTCTTGTGGTTGCATGAATCAAGGTGCCTCCATTTCCGTTTCTTCCGGTCGTGGATAGGTGCTTCCTTTTTACAAGTCGGGCACAGTGCAGGCTAGCCTTCGGCAAATACGATATGCACCCACACCTCGTGGACTTTGGCGTCCCTCACGATCTCTTCCACTACCCACGGACTTTCGACGCCAAGTAGGCCGCCATAGAACTCTTCCAGTGACTCGTCGCTCATAGGACCATTCCCTATGCTTCCACACGCTTTCCAGAAGCCCCAAAATAGAATACGAATCTGATTATGACTGTCGGAAACTCAGGGCACGAGCATGAAAGTATCTTGTCGATACCTCTGTTTGGTATATCCGCTTTTCCTGATGTGACCCTACGAACGGAAGACTATGAACGTGCCGCAGCATTCTCAAACGACTGCAGGAGGGATGGAGTCCAGGGTTCTCATGCCGATTTCCTGATCTGCGCTGTCGCGGCACGAAGTGAAGCATTGATATTTACCTTGGACAAAGACTTCTCCATGTACAAAAAATCCATACCGATCAACCTGTATCCAACCCCTGACTGAGTATTCTGCCCCCCCCCGCTCGCCATGGATGGCGAGCTACGGGGACCGCTGAGCGGAGCTCGGCGACGTCATGGATGACGCTGGCGAGCTACGGGGACCGCTGAGCGGAGCTCGGCGACGTCATGGATGACGCTGG
>JBAXTA010000262.1:0-6466 GCA_037130415.1 Spirochaetota bacterium | reverse complement strand
CATAGAAGTTATCCCGATAGTTTTCAGACCTAATCCATGCCTTCCAGCCCTTCATGAGGAGCGGAACCAGCTTGCGGAATCCTTCGGGGTCCTCGATTTTCCCGAGAGCCTCGAGGCAATAGTAATTAAGATCATTTTCCCTGGCCGTATCGATGTTCCGGAGCAGGGCATCGACCGCCGTCCTTTCCCTCTGTTCGCCGAGAAGGTGGGCGGCGTGGATCCGCAGGCCTGAATCAAGAGAAGCCTGATTCGCCGGAACGACGAGGATATTCGTAAGGATACGGACCATCCTCCGGTCGCCGATCTGGCCTAGCGCATCTACGGCCGCGATACGGATGGCTTGGCTCTCAGCGGGATCGGTTGCGATCTTTGCCAAGGCATCCACGGCCCGTGAATCGCGGATCTTGCCGAGGCCCTGGATGGCGAGGGTTCTGATCCGGGAGCCCGGATCATGGAGTCGATCCATGAACAGACCGAAATTCGTCTGGTCGCCGTAGCGGAGGAGCGTAAGCAATGCGAACTCCCTCATGGTCGCGAAAGGCGCCTTGACCAGGACGGTAATGGATGTCAGGTAATCCGCCCTGCCGAGATGCATGAGGGTCATGTAGACAGGGATGAGGGCCCGTTCTGAATCCGCCCCAGTGAGGGTCTGGCACTTCCTGAGTACGGCCTCCCTGAATGGGGACAGGCTTGGTTTTTTGTAGTTTACGATGATCGTTTCAGCCATATCGTGGTATTCCGGACCAAAGCGGTCCTCCAGGACGGCAGCTGCCAGACTCGGGCGCGCAGGATCAAGGCAGGCAAGAAACCCTTCATCGCTGAGGACTTCGCCTCGGGCCGCAGCCACACGGTAGGAAATGAAGGCGACCCAGTCATCCGCCAGGCCGGGAATGGCCTTCATGGGTAGCCAGGCCTGGGACTTCCCGGAGCCTGTCCCTTTTTCAAGGAATTGGATGTAATTGCCGAGCGACGCGATTCTGGGGTCCTTCGAAGTGCAGGCGCTGGCCAATGCCTTTTCGGTTTCCGCGTCCTTTTTTATGTCCATCCAGGGGGATTGAAAAGTCGTTACAGGTCTGGCGAGTACATCAGACTCCGCAAATCTGAAAAAAAGAGGAAGAAAATACGACAGTTCCCTTTCGGTGAGCGGTGGTTTCGGGAGTCCGGAAAAGGAAGGGGGGCGAGAGAGCGAGGCAGACGCCTCGGTGGCGGTGAAGATGGAAATGGGTCGCTCGGCCAATATCGCAGAAATCCCGCGCAGGACGACACCATCGTAACTGGTACCTTTTTCAAGCCAATGGAGACTCTCTGCAAAGAGCGCCTGGCGGGTCGAAGGGCCCAGCTTCGGCAACACTTCGGGAAGAAGGTCGGCGAGGACCTGTGCCCGGTTTCCCTCGAGGGAAACCGCATCGAAATTGCCGGACCGCCCGTCAAGGGGCAGGGAAAGGTAATAATTGACAGCGAGATCGTGATGGAGGGGCAGTCCCTGGAGAAAGAGTTCCAGCCGGCTTGCCGAGGCATCGGAGAGGTCTTTGCTCTTTGCCGTGCGCAGTGCGAGATCCGCGAGGCTCTTTCGTTTCTCGGGGCTTGCCAGACCGAGATCCTCCGCGAAGTATCCCGCCAGAAGGGAACTGGCGCCTGGATTGAGCGATCTCGACGCAAGATAGCTGCCATAGAGTGCAAGCCTCTGCTCGAGACTTGCGTTGTCGATATAATTCCGGAGCCCGGGCTCATCGCCAAAGGACGGAGCGACGAGCGTGATTGTTTGGCCTGATTTTCCGGCGTTCGGTGCCACGCCGGAAATTTGGGCTGCTCCAGGAGAAATCGCCAGGAGGATAAGGGAGCATCCAAAGAAAATAAAACGTTTCAATTCATGATTCCTCACGGCTCTCCGTCCCCTGGTCAGCCTCCCTGCATCGTCGGATCGGCGGGCCTCCAGCAAATTCCGGGAAGCAAACGAGCGGTTTCCGGCGAATGGCGCCTCTGGAACTGCAATCAAGCAGATTTACTTTAGTTGGCATTTTATCCCAGGTCAAACTTCGGCAAATACCGGCAGCCGACAGCCAGGCCAGGCGCCTAAGCACATCAAGGTTGGGGACCAATGCTTATCCCAAAGTGTTCGATGAAGCCTATTTGCGACATCTATGTAGTTTCATGAGCTATAAACTTCCTCTCTGTAGTTTGCAGGACAAGGCGTCAGGCAAAATGAACCTTCAGGTAGAAGTCCAGGGTGCAAATCCTTCGTATGATAAAAACTCTGTTTCTATCGATATGAGCAATAATTAAGTCACATGCAGCAAGGGTTTCGGATGGAAAGAAGGGGTGAAAGAGGGATTTTGGCATCATTCATGCATTGCTAGGACCAACAACCTCAGCATGCAAGGAGATGCAATGAAGCGAACCTCGATCTTCCTCACGGCCCTCACGCTCGCAGTGGGTGCCCTCGGTGCCCAGACCGCGACACCCGCGCCGGTACTGAGTTCCGGCAACACAGCCTGGCTCCTCGCGGCCACGGCCCTGGTCATGTTCATGACAGCCCCGGCCCTCGGCCTCTTCTACGGAGGCCTCGTCCGCAAGAAAAACGTACTCAGCGTCCTCTTGCAATGCTTTGCCGCCCTCGCGATCGTATCGGTCATCTGGGTCGCCTTCGGCTATAGCCTTGCCTTCAGCGACACCGAGATCATTCCAGGCGTACTAGGCGACTTCAAGTGGGCCTTCTTCAAAGGCATGACGCCTGAGGTCCTCTCACCCTATTACATCTCGGACGCAACGGGACGCGTTCCCCACCTCGTCTTTGCGATGTTCCAGTGCATGTTCGCGGTCATTGCGCCTGCCCTCATCGCCGGCGCCTTCGCGGAGCGCATGAAGTTCTCGTTCTTCGTGCTCTTCACCGCCCTCTGGGAAATCCTCATCTACATTCCCCTGGCCCACATGGTCTGGTCCACAAACGGATTCCTCTTCAAGCTCGGCGTCCTTGACTTCGCCGGCGGCACCGTGGTCCACATCAACGCGGGTTTCGCAGCCCTCGCAGTCGTCCTCCTCCTGGGCAGGCGCTCCAACCACCGTACCCTGCCGCCCCACAACCTGGCCTACACGATGATGGGTGCGGCCATGCTCTGGTTCGGCTGGTTCGGCTTCAACGCGGGCTCCTCGCTCGCGGCCGACGGCATCGCGGCGAGCGCCTTCGTGGCGACCAACAGCGCTGCGGCGGCGGCCGGCCTCGTGTGGCCCTTCCTCGACTGGCTCATCAACAAGCGGCCCACCATCCTCGGTGCGGCCACCGGTGCGGTCGTCGGCCTCGTCGCCGTCACCCCCGCGGCGGGCTTCGTGAACCCGGCCGGCGCGATGGCCATCGGCGCGATTGCCACAATTGTCTGCTTCTTCATGGTGACCGTGGTCAAGGAGAAGCTCGGCTACGACGACGCCCTCGACGCCTTCGGCTGCCACGGCATCGGCGGCATCGTCGGAGCGCTGTTCACTGGCGTCTTCGCCGATCCGCGCCTGTGGAAGGCTTTCGGCGCCACCTATTCCGGCACCCTCTACGGCAACCCCGCCCAGCTCGGCATCCAGGCCATCGGAGTCCTGGTGTCGGTCTGTCTGGCATTCTTCGGTACCCTGGTCATCTACAAGCTCGTCGACCTCGTGCTCCGCGCCCGCGTGAGCGTCCACGAGGAGGAGGTCGGACTCGACATCACCCAGCACAACGAGCGTGCCTACACGGTCATCGACTGAAGCGGCGAAAGCGCGAAAGGAAGCAACTATGAAAATGGTAATTGCGATCATACAGCCCTGGAGGCTCGAGTACGTCAAGGAAGCCCTCTACGCGGCCGAGGTCAAGCTCATGACCGTCTCGGAGGTGCTCGGCCACGGACGCCAGGGCGGCGCCCCGGAGATCTACCGAGGGCAGAAGGAGACGGGCAACCTCCTCCGCAAGATCAGGCTCGAGATAGCCGTCAACGAGGTCTTTGTCGAGCCGACCATAGCCGCCATCCAGAAAGGCGCCCGCACGGGCGAGGTCGGCGACGGCAAGATCTTCGTCTACGAGCTCGCCGAGGTAGTGCGGATCAGGACGGGGGAGCGCGGAGGGGAGGCCATAGGATAGGCATTGAGGGACAGCCCTGCTGTTTCGCCGTACTGGGGAAGCCGCAGGGTGGCCGAGCCCGCCAGCAGGAACCGCATATTTGCACGGGCCTGGGTGCCGACCATGGCCTTGGCCAGCGTCAGCACGCCAGGAAGGCACGCGGGTCAACCCCGGGGTCAATCCTCATACTTGGGTCTGCGTTCCGATTTTTTCCCTGCGTCCCGTTTCTTTGACTCGAGCCTGCGCTCGCGGGAAGCGCGCGTGGGCCTGGTGGCACGGCGCGGCTTTTCCCTGTGGATGGCGTGGGCCACGAGGTCGACCGCGCGCCCAAGGGCAAGGCCGCGGTTCAGGATCTGGCTCCGCGTATCGCTGGCGGACACAAGGAGGACTCCGCCTTCGATGAGGCGCCCGGAAAGCCGGGCAAGGGCCAGTTCGAGATCGGCCGGCTGAAGGCCAAGCTCCCCGACAGCAAAGCGACACGAAGCCTTCGTGTTGACCTTGTTGACGTTTTCTAGTTACCCCATTAAATTTTCCTGTCCAACCAAGAGCTCAGAACTTCTAATTCGTTATTTAATATGTAATAAACTGAATCTCTATTGCTTGTTTGGGCCTATCGTTTCCTAGTTACCCTACCATAATCTAGGTGATACCATGGGGCGTCATGAAATGCGTGGCGATCTACTGTCGAGTATCAACAGAGAGGCAAGAAACCGAAGGCTATTCTCTCGACGAACAAATACGATCAGGAAAGGAGTTTGCCGAAAGGTTGGCTCTGCCTTTTGAATTATACAAAGAAGCGATAAGTGGAAAGTCACCAGATCGAGCAGAGTTCCAAAGATTTCTAAAGGATGTGGAAGAAGATAAGATAGCGATTCTATGGCTTAAGGCATTGGACCGGTTTTCTCGCAAAATGAAAGATGCTTCAATGGCAATTTCATTGATGGAAGATCATAAAGTCAGGCTATTTGAAGGAAGTAAGGAATACGACCTAAACGAAGATGGTGATCAAATGACCATAATGATTAAGTTTGTTATGGCCCAGCAAGAAGGACGGAAAATAACCAAGCGAACTTTGGATGGTCTGAAGGAACAGATAGATGCTGGTGAAAGGAGAAGAAACTATCCCTACGGCTATACATTTGAATATGATAAAGCAAATGGAAAAAAGATTTGGGATGTAGACCCGGAGGAAGCCAAAGTTGTCAGATTTGTTTTCGATCAATATATCTCTGGGAAGACATCTGTCCAAATCGCTCAGTCACTAAACGAGCAGAAGGTTAGAACAAAGACATATGGTAAGCAATGGAAAAATGGAACCAAATACAAAAAAGCAACATACAATCAGTGGGAATCACCAACAGTATTACGCCTTTTAAGAAACACGATCTTTATTGGCAAGACGAAAAATACAAAGGGCGAACTTATAGATAGTGTATTCTATGAGCGAATTGTCACAGATTTGCAATGGGAAAAGGTGCGGCGTATTTTTGATGATGATGTGACGCTAAGATTTGGAAGAGTATTTAGGCCAGCCTCTACAATGCTGAGCGGTGTTGTGGTTTGTGGTGAGTGCGGAACTAAGTACTTTCGAAGTACAAAAAACGGGAAATCTATTTTAAAGCACAGATTGACACTTGATTATCAAAAAAGTTGCAAACAGCATCCAAAGTCATTTTACATGGATTATGTTGCGGAGATTGTGGAATTGATTTTTATCGATTTTTTCCGCGATGGAGAGAACCTTAATCGATATGTTGAGTTACAAAAAAGCGCATTGATGAAGAATCAATCATCCATATCTTCGTCGGTAGAAAAAATCAGACTCGAAAAAAAGAATTGGGAAAGATCAAAGAAGGAACTTATCGATGGTGTTGCGCGCTATGGACTTAAGTGGGATGATGTTGATGAACAGATGAAAGAAATAGAGCAAAACCTAAAGACATTAAATGAAGAACAAAGCTATTTGGAGCTCCAAATTGGAGATGAAGAGAAATCAACAAAGGAGATTATTAATCGCTTTACCCAGGAAACTCTCGGTGAGTTTATACACGGAAATGAAGTAGCAAAGAGAAATCTGCTCTTGGCAATGACAGATATTTCTATTAAGGGTGAAGAGATTAGTGTAGTATTCAAGGGAGGCTACGAATGCAGCTTCCACTACAAGCGTTACGAAACTGCCTATTTGCACAAGAGTGATGGAACAGTCGCGAGCGAAGAACTTGACACCAAACCAGTATTCAGAAATATTGAACAGGACATTGATAAACTAATTCAACAAAGAGAAGATATAGATGAGTGGAAAAAAAGCAAATCCGACTTTGATTTGTAGTTTGCTTTTAATGTAGTGCCAAGTCAGCAACGTGAAGGATGAGTGAATATGAGTAATTT
>JBAXTA010000261.1:0-6512 GCA_037130415.1 Spirochaetota bacterium | reverse complement strand
CCACGCCCCCCTCGCAGACCAGGACGGCCCGCTCCATGCAGTTCTCCAGCTCCCGCACGTTGCCGGGCCAGTGGTAGGCCACCAGCATGTCAATGGCGGAGGTGGACAGGCGGCGCACATCCTTGCGGTGGCGGGCGGCGTATTTTTCCACAAAGTGATCCGCCAGCAAAAGGATGTCGGTATTCCGCTCCCGCAGGGGGGGCAGAAAGACCTCGAACACGTTGAGGCGGTAGTAGAGGTCCTCGCGGAAGCGGCCCTCGTCGACCTCCTTTTTCAGGTCCCTGTTGGTCGCGGCCACGATGCGGACATCCACCTCTACGGTGCCCTCGCCACCGACGCGCTCGAAGCGGCGTTCCTGGATGACGCGGAGGATCTTGATCTGGACGGTCTGGTTGATTTCGCCTATCTCGTCGAGGAAGAGGGTGCCGCCGTCTGCCAGCTCGAAGCGCCCCTTTTTGCGCGCCGCCGCTCCGGTAAATGCGCCCTTCTCGTGGCCGAAGAGTTCGCTCTCAAGAAGTGACTCCGCGAGGGCGGCGCAGTGCACCTTGATGAAGGGGCCATCCCGTCGCGGTGAGAGGTTGTGGATGGCGTCGGCGACGAGTTCCTTGCCGACCCCGGACTCCCCAGAGACCAGGACATTGGCGCGGGTGGGCGCGACGCGCCTCAGGAGCTCGAAGATGCGCCGCATCTCGGAGCTGGTTCCGATGATGGAGCTGGTCCGCCTTTGGGCTTCGACCTCGGCCTCCAGCTCGCGGTTTTTCCGGGCCAGTTCCTGGGTTGCAAGGGATCGCCTGACCAGGAGGGAAAGGTGGTCGAGGTTGACGGGCTTGGTGAGGAAGTCGAAGGCCCCCGAGCGCATGGCGGCCACCGCATCCTCGATGGTGCCGTGACCCGTCAGCACTATGACGGGCAGGCCGGGGCGATGGCTCGCGGTTGCCTTGAGGAGCTCGCCGCCTGAGAGTTTCGGCATCCGGAGGTCCGTGATCACCAGGTCGACATCGCCGGCCTCGACGAGCTTCAAGGCTTCGGCACCGTCGGCCGCCTGGATCACGCGGTATCCTTCGAGGGTCAGGGCCTCCGCCAGGCCCTCCCGTATGTTCTTCTCGTCGTCCGCGACGAGTATCACGCTGCGCTCAGCCATGTCGCGGGCCTCCCCTGCAGCCAGGGACCCAGTCAGTACTAATTGCTTGCTTTGGCATTGTCGCCTTCCTGTGCGGGGGATGGGAGGAATTTCCGTTCGCGTTGGGGTACGGGCAGCGAGATGGTGAAGGCCGAGCCTTCCCCGGGACGCGAGTCCACGGTGATCTCTCCCCGGTGTTCACGCACGATCTTGAAGGTGATGGTCAGGCCGAGGCCTGTCCCCGTCTCCTTGGTCGTGTAATAGGGTTCGAAGATCTTGGCCAGGACATCGGGAGCCATGCCCTGGCCCGAATCGGCGACAATGAAGCGGATCAGGTCCTCGCCGAAAAGGAGGGCGAAGGAAAGCTTTCCCCCGCCCGGCATGGCCGCCAGCGCGTTCTGGGCAAGGTTCAGGATCGCCTGTTTCATGTAGCGGGTGTCCAGAAGGATCCTTGGCGCGTTCTCCGGAATGGCCAGGACGAGCTCCACGCCAGCCTGTTCCGCCTCCGGCGCGATGAAGTCGGCCAGCTCGCGGAGGAAGGCCGAAGGATCGGTGTCGCGCAGCTGGAGTTCCATGGGCCGGACGGCAAAGAGGAAGTCGACTACGATCTTGTTGAGCCGCTCGATCTCCTCGGTGACCACTCCGAGGTGGCGGTCGGCCGCCGACGCGAAGACAGACTCGTCGCAGTTCCCCCCGAGGCTTTCATACTGCTTCCGAAGGGCTTTCTGGAGGAGCTGGATGTGGATCGAGATGGAGCCCAGGGGGTTCTTGATCTCGTGGGCGACGCCGGCAGCGAGGGTGGTGAGCGAGGCCAGGCTCTCCGCACGGCGGAACTGGGCTTCGCGGCGCCGCTTGTCGGTGATGTCCTCGAGGTGGATGAGGGTGCCGACGATTCGGTGATTGGAAACCAGGGGGGTCACGCTGGCGGCGACGAGGATGGAGCGCCCCGCCGGAGCATCAAGCTCGAATTCACGATCGAGGATCGTGTCTTCGCCCTCGAAGGTGTCCTTGAGAAAGGCAGCAAAGTCGGAGTCGCGGAGGCCGAACCAGAGGGGCCGCTCCGGTGCCTCGCCGGAGGACAGGCCGAGCATGCGTTCAGCTGACTTGTTCCAGATGGAAGGCAGGTTCTTGCTGTCGCAGACCACGATGCCGTCGAGCATCGAGTCGAGGGCCGCCTCAAGCTTGCCGTTTTCGGAGGCGAGGTCGCGGAGGAGGGACCGAAGCTGGTCCGCGTTCATGCGCGGGGCCTTGGCAAGGGCCCGCTCGACAAAGGGCCTCATGGGAGGTCGCGCGCGCGGTAGGCGAAGGATTCAAGGAGGAGGCCAGCCTGGAGGTTGAAGGTCTCCCTGCTGGTCTTGGCCTCTCGGAGGAGTCCGGCCACGCGGGCCATGAACTGGAGTTCGGAGGCGGCCAGGTCCTCAGCCCTGAGGAATTCGCCTAAGACTCCCTCCATCGCTTCAAGGATGGCGGAGAAACTCGTCGCGTAGTCGTCGTCCTTCTGTCCGAGGTCCTTGGTGACGTCGCGGACCAGGGTGAAGGCGGCGGTGAGGTCGAGGCTCTCGGCCAGGGCCGTGTCGCCCAGGGCTCCGAGGGGACCCGCGTGGCGCGCTCCCCCGGCTACGCGCTCTCCGAGAATGGCCGAAAGGAGGGCGAGGGCTATCTCACGGGCGCGGGTCGGGGGGAAGGGGCGCCGCGACTCAAGCCAGCGCTCGATGCTGAGCACAGCGGGACCCGAGCCCTCAAGTGTTGCCGCATCGTGGGCACGGAAGACGCGCTCGAGGACGAGGGCCGAGGCTGCGCCGTCACGTGCCGCAAAGGGGTAGCAGCGCAGGCGCGACAGGATGGTCTTGAGGATGGCTGACCTCCGTGAAGTCAGGAGCACGAAGCTGAGGGCCCGCGGTGGCTCCTCGAGGATCTTGAGGAGGGCGCTGCGCGCCGAATCGTTCATCGCGTCGGCGTTCTCGATGATGATGGTCTTCCGCAGTCCCCAGGGGGCCAGTCGGCCCCAGCCCTCGGCGTGACGGACCCAGGATACGGGAGGCATGTCGGGAAGCATGCCTTCGAGCTTCCGCGACGCTGACACGATGTCGGAGGCCGCCTTGGCCGCTCCCTCGCGCTCGCCCTCCTGCGCAGGAGAGGGCACTATGAAGGCCAGCCTCTCCTCGATGTCGGCCACGATGGGCGCCGCCTTGACGAGCTTGGCTTCTTCGCCCTCCCAGAGAAGGGGGTCAAAACGTTTGGTAAGTTTCCTGACGGCGCGGACAAAAAAGAAGGCCCCAGCCTTGCCCGGTGCGCGAACGAGCGTCTCACGGGCTGCCGGGATCTCTTCGGGGAAACTGCGCTTTCCGAAGAGGAGGAGGTCGGGGCTTGTCAGGGCGCGGTGCTGCCCGCAGGAGGCACAGGGGCAGTTCCATGCACCCCGATCCCCTCCCGTACACGAGAGCACCCGGGCGAGTTCGAGGGCTGTCGTGAGCTTCCCCGAGGCAGGCGGCCCCGAAAAGAGCATCGAGGGAGGGAGGCTTGCGCTGCGGAGGTCGCCCTCGAGGAGGGCCTTGACCTCCTCCTGCGCTATCAGGTTGTCGAACATGGAGGAATCAGGGCTTTTTCACCGGGACGCTGACTGGAAGAGTGCCGTGTTTGACCGTGCCGCCGCCGATGGATTTCATGGCCTTGTCGAACTCAGGCCCGAGGATGGGCAGGATGTTCTTCGCGAAGACCGAGTTTCCCAGGAGGGACTTTACATCGAAGAAATGCTGGAGCTGGAGGGCCAGGAGGACGGCCGCGACGACGACAAAGCCCTCCGCGAGTCCGAGGGCCGCTCCGGCCCAGCGGTCGATGAGCCCGAGGTGGGCTGCCTCGAGGGCCTCGTGGAGAATATTGGCAACGATCTTCACAATTGCGAAGGCTACGACGAAGAGGATGATGCAGGCTACCACTTCGGGCATGAAGTTGAATTTGAGTCGCGTCCGGAGGATGCCAGCTCCCCAGTCGTAGAGGAAGACAGCTGCAGCGAGGCCTGCCAGGGGAGCCGCCACTCCGCCAAGCTCCTTGGCGAAGCCCTGCAGGTAGCCCCTGACGCCCGCGAGTGCCGCAAAGCCAAGGAGAATCCAGTCGAATACGCTCATGGTGTTGTCGCTCCTATACGTTCGAGGATGGAAGAGGCGATGCTCTTCGCGGCTCCGGGATGGGCAATGCCCCTGGCTGCCGCCCCGGCCGAGGCAGCCTCGCCGGGGTTGTCGAGCCAATACAAAACTAATTGTGACAGTCGCTGCGGCGTGGCTCCGGCTCCGGCGAGGACACTGGCAGCGCCCCGGGACTCGAAGTACCGGGCGTTGTCGACCTGGTCGCCCCGTGTGCCGGCTCCCGCCAGGGGTACGAGGATCAGGGCCTTCCCGAGGGCGCCGGCTTCCCACAGGCCACCGGCACCCGCGCGGGTGACCACGATGTCGGCGGCAGCCAGGAGGTCGGGCAGCTCGTCTCCGATGTAGGGCATCGGCCGGTAGCGCTCCCCGCAGGGAAGGCCCTCCGGAGCGGCTGCCCTGTTGGCCGTGCCTGTCTGGTGGACCAGGCAGGCACGCGAAAGGATGTCCGGGAGGCAGGATGCCACCAATTGGTTGATCTGCAGGGAGCCCTGGCTGCCGCCGAGGGCGAGGACCAGGGGAAGACCGTCAGGAATTCCGAGGAAGGCCCTGCCCCGAGCGGCGTCTGCCGAGGCGAAGGCGGCACGGATGGGGTTGCCGACCTGTTTGACGCGGGGCTGGAACGCCTCGGGCAATGCTGCGCCGGTTTCGGCGTAGGCCGTGAATACAGTCTCGGCAACGCCTGCATTCAGCCTCGTGGCGAGGCCGGGGCTCAGGTCCGATTCGTGGGTGAACACCGGGATGCCGAGACCGGCGGCGGCCCTGCAGGGGGGCACGCTCACATAGCCGCCCTTGGAAAAGAGGAGGGCGGGCGCAAGTTGCATGAGCAGCTTTCGCGCGGCCAGATATCCTGCGAAGACCCGAAAGATATCGGCGAGGTTCTCCGCCGAAAATTGCCGCCTGAGCTTGCCCGAGGGGATGGGAAAGAACTCCACCCCGGCAGCCTCGACCGCCTTCCTGTCGGAGTCCTTTGTGGAACCGATCCAGACGAGGCGGCCCCTGAAGTGGCTCCGGAGCTCTTCTATGATGGCGAGCCCCGGGTAGATGTGCCCGCCTGAGCCCCCTCCGGTGAAGGCGATCGAGGGGATTCCGATCACCGGCCCGTCCCTGTTCCTAACAATTGCGCGTATGCAGCCAGGGCTGCGTCGGCCTTGACCGCCGGTCCATCGGTTGCCGCAGTGAGTGTCGCCGCGGCGAGTGTTGCCGCGCTGTCCATCGCCAGGACCTTCTTCGCCAGGAGCTTGCCGAGCTGGACGCCTTCCTGGTCGAAGGAGTTGAGGTTCCAGGCGAAGCCCTGGAAGGCGACCTTGTTCTCGAAGTGGGCCAGGAGGGCGCCGAGGGCCCGTGCGTCGAGGCGGTCACCGTGGATAAGTGTCGAGGGGCGCTCGCCGGGGAAGTGCCTGGCCCCGTTCTCGTCTGCCTTGCCGAGGGCGAAGGCCATGATCTGCGCCGCGAGGTTGGCGTTGAGCTTTCCCCGGCTTGTGGAACCCTCGGATCGCACGTCGGCGGAAAGCTGGTTTTCGCGGAATCCTATGAATTGCAAGGGAATCGGGTCCATGCCCTGGTGGAGGAGCTGGAAGAAGGAATGCTGGCCGTTCGTGCCGGGCTCGCCGAAGATCACCGGGCCTGTGGCATAGGAAAGGGCCCTGCCCTCGCGGTTTACGCGCTTGCCATTGGACTCCATGTCAAGCTGCTGGAGGTGGGCCGGAAAGCGCGAAAGGGCCTCGGAGTAGGGAAGGATGGCTGTCGAACCCATGCCCAGGGCGTTGCGCTCCCAGACTCCGATCATTGCGTCCAGGAGGGCGGGGTTCTTCGTGATGTCGGCGTTGAGGGCCAGGAGGTCCTCCTCGTGGGCGCCTTCGAGGAGGGCGGCGAAGGTCTCCGGCCCGAAGGCCAGCGAGAGCACAAGGCCGCCGACCGCACTCGTCGAGGAGTAGCGCCCGCCTATGTTGTCGTCCATGAAGAAGGAGGCGAGGAAGTCGGCGCTCTTGGCCAGGGGACTCGTCTCGCTCGTGACCGCGACAAAGTGCCTGGCCGGATCGAGTCCCGCCGCAGCCAGCCGGGCGCGCACGAGGGTTTCGTTGGCCAGGGTCTCCTGCGTGGTACCGCTCTTGGACACCAGGATAAAGAGGCTCGAGGCGAGGTCCAGGGAGGCAATGACCGAGTCTGCGTCGTCGGGGTCCACATTGGAGATAAAGCGCGCCGCCAGCGTGGCGCGGCCGGCTCTGCGCTCGCCGCGCTCGAGGGCGAGG
>JBAXTA010000260.1:0-6575 GCA_037130415.1 Spirochaetota bacterium | reverse complement strand
CTGTGCCGCCGCGGCGGCAAAGGTGTGGCCAGCCGGGCCGGCGTGCGTGCGCGCCAGCGGCTGCTGCGGCAGCGCGAGGGGGAGCGGAGCCTCGTCGAGCTGCACGAGCGCGGAGAGGCCCTCCTGCCCTTTGTGGAGGAGGCTCTCCTCGAGGGCCTGATGCTCGGCGACCACCGGCACGACCGGCGCGAGGCTGCCCTCGCACTCCTTGGCATCGGGGAGACCCTGGCGCTTGCCGTGGCGCTCGCCTTCGCACCAGAGCCCGGCCTGCCTGATCCTGAGAAGGAAGTCGAGTCCCTCCATGCACGGCTCCGCGAGACCCTGCGCTACCGCTCGAGGGCCCTCGTCGGTCCCATCTTCTCGCGCACGAGTCTTGTGCTTTTGCCCTGCAGGGACGCCCAGGACGCCCAGCGGCGGGTCGTCGAGTTCAGACTGGGAGTCGAGAAGGCCCTCGGCCCCGAGCTCATCCGAGGTACGGTCCGCCTGGGCCTCGGCGCCGCTCGGCCCTGGGCGCTCGCTGGAGAATCCTGGTCCGAAGCCCTCGCCGCCTTGGGCGGGGCTGAAGCCAGGCCGAGTCCCGGGCCCTGGTCCGAAAGCGGCGATCGTGCCGACTTCAGCGAGGACGAGGATTTCCTCCGCCTCCTTATCGATGGTGACGAATCGCGGGCTGCGCTGAGCCTCGGTCGCATCCTCGATGCCGCCTGCGGAGCCGACTCGGAAGGCGGGTCTAGCTCCAAGGCTGGTCCGGACTTCGGGGGCAGGGTTCCTGCGGCTGCGGCAGGGAGGGTGGTGGCCCTCTTCGGCACGGCCTACCGCCTCCTGGCTCGGCGGGGTCTCCTCGCGCCCCACGAGACCCAGGCCCTCCTCGACCTGCGGGAACTGGCGACCGAGGCCCAGGCGGGACCCTGGCGTCTGGCCGCAGAAGCGCGCTTTTCGCGCCTCCACGAGGTCCTCACGAGGCAGGTCAGGCACTCTCCTGCCGTCAACAAGGCCTTGGCCCACATCGCTGCCAATTACCCGCGACCGATCGGGCTCGAATCGACTGCCGAATTGGTGGGCCTCTCACCCAGCCGACTCTCCCGCCTCCTCGTGGAAGAAACGGGGCGGGGCTTTTCCGAGCTCCTCATCGACCGTCGGATCGAGCGCGCCAAGGAGCTCCTTGCAGATTCCGGGACAAGCATCAAGGAAGTGAGCCTCGCCTCGGGCTACGCCGACCCGAACTACTTCGCTCGGCTATTCAAGAAAGTGACGGGTCTGCCGCCGACTGCCTGGGCGGCGGGCAGGATGGAGGATAACGATGCATAAGCGAAAGCCGGGCGTGCCGGGAGCGGGGCGGAGGAAGAACCCGGAATTTCCGTCTCACCCGATCGGAGGGGCAGGTCGCGCCGTTGCCACGAGAGGCCTCCTCCTCGCCGGCCGCCTCACCCTCCTCCTCTCCGGGTTCCTGGCACTGGCAGGCTCCCTCAGTTCCTGTACGCCCCGCCAAAGCCACGAAAGGGCCGGGCAGAAGCCCCTCATCGGCTTCTCCCTGGACTCCCTTGTCGTCGAGCGCTGGAGACGCGACCTCGAGGTCCTCGGTTCCTCGGTGCGGGAACTCGGCGGAGATTTCGTCTATCGTGTCGCCGACCAGGACGCCGAGGTGCAGAAGCGCCAGGTCCGCGAGCTCGCCGACCTCGGCATCGACGTCCTGGTCATTGTCCCCAATGATGCTGACCGCCTCTCCGACGTGATCTCAGATCTTCGCGGGAGGGGCCTCGCCGTCCTCTCCTACGACCGCCTGGTGCGGCGTGCGGGCGTCAGCCTCTACGTATCCTTTGACAACGAGAAGGTCGGTGCCCTCATGGCTGAATCGGCTCTCGCGGCGAGTCCGGGCGGCGACTGGCTCATCCTCGATGGGGCGCGCAACGACAACAATGCCCTCCTTCTGAACCGTGGCATCCACTCGGTCCTCGATCCCTCGATCGCGGCAGGCAGGATCACCATCGCCGGGGAGACCTGGCCAGCCTCCTGGGACAGCGAGGACGCGCGGCGCTCGGTCGAGTCTGCCCTCGCCGGGGGCACCAGGTTCAGTGCCGTCGTCGCGGGCAACGACATGCTCGCCGAGGCTGCCATCGCCGTGCTCGCCGAATACGGCCTTGCGGGCAAGGTGACCGTCGTTGGCCAGGACGCCGACCTGGCCGCCTGTCAGCGCATCGCCGAGGGTTCCCAGGAGGCCACCGTTTACAAGCCCATCGGAGCCCTGGCCAGGCGCGCTGCCGAGTGCGCAGTGGCGCTCGCGAGGAAGCAAGTGATCATCACGAACTCAACCATCGACGACGGGCGAGGCAAGGTGCCTTTCATCAGCCTGGAACCCATTCTTGTGACGGCAGACAACCTTGATTCCACAGTCATCCGCGACGGCTTCCACAGCGCCGGGGAGGTCTACCGCAACGTGAGGAAATAGCTTCCTGGAGGTTCCGGATCTGGACTATTCCGTCGGCAGCCGGTTCGAAAGTACTAGTCTGGAGGGGGCGTTTGAGCCTTCGCGGTCAAGGTGAAGAGCTTCGCGGCAAGACTCCTGCTGACAGCAGGGCCATGTGGGGGATAATGGGCGCTTGCCCGGTCATGGGGCCGGGAAACATTTCACGGAGGTATTTTGATGAAGAAAGCACTTCTTCTTCTGTCGATGCTGGCGGTCCTTGCCGTCGGCACCTTTGCCCAGAGCGTCCAGGTCGGTATCGTCCTTCCCACGAAGGATGAGGAGCGCTGGATCCAGGATCAGACCCGCTTCCAGGATGCCCTCAAGACCGCCGGCATCAGCGCCCAGGTTCTTTTCAGCGAAAAGGATTCAGCCAAGGAAAAGGCCAACGTCGAGACCCTGCTCACCAAGGGCATGAAGGTCCTGGTGCTCTGTCCCGTCGACAGCGCCTCTGCCGCTGCCTCTGCCGACGCCGCCGCCAAGGCCGGAGTCAAGGTCGTCGCCTACGACCGCCTGATCACCGGTACCATGAACGTGGACTTCTATGTGACCTTCGACAGCTTCAGCGTTGGAGCCGCCTGGGGTACCTACCTTGCCAGCCAGGCCAAGGGCACGGGCAACAACCTGTACCTCTATGCAGGCGCGGCCAGCGACAACAACGCATTTATCTTCTTCGAAGGCGCCTGGAGCGTGCTCCAGCCCAAGATCGCCGACAAGACCTTCAAGATCGTCAACTCCGACGCCGCCGTTAAGCTCCAGGGCAAAGCCGAGCTGACCCGCGAGGAAATGGCTTCGATCATTGGCCAGGTCACTACCAACTGGAACCCCAACGACGCCAAGTCCAAGGCCGAGTCGAACCTGACCAAGGCCACCGTTGCCCAGAAGGGAACCGTCTTCATCCTTTCGCCCAACGATCAGACCGCCCGCGCCATCGTCGATGCCTTCGCCAAGGACAAGGCTGTCAAGAAGGCCTACTCGACCGGTCAGGACGCCGACAAGGTCTCCATCCAGTACATCATTGACGGCAAGCAGTCGATGACTGTCCTCAAGGACACCCGCGTCCTCGTTGCAGACGCCATCAAGACCGCCATTTCCTTCGCCAAGGGCGAGACCCCGGAGCAGACCAAGACCTACAACAACGGTGCGATGGATGTTCCTGCCAAGCCCTCTGAGGTCGTGAGCGTCACCCAGGCCAATGTGAAGGCCGCAATCGTCGATTCCGGCTATTACCCGGCCAACCTCTTCAAGAACCTGAAGTAGTCGATCTATACTGATTTCAAAGAGGGGGAGTGAGGGCTGTGCCGTCGCTCCCCCAACTTTTCAGGAGATGCCATGGCTTCCCACATTCTTGAGATGCGATCGATCTCGAAGTCCTTTCCCGGAGTCAAGGCCCTCGACGAGGTGAGCTTCCAGGTGGCCCCTGGCGAGATTCACTGCCTCGTTGGCGAGAACGGCGCGGGCAAGTCCACGCTCATGAAGGTATTGAGTGGGGTCTATCCCCATGGCAGCTATTCAGGTGACATCCTTTTCAACGGAAAGGTCCAGAGTTTCCGGGGGATCTCCGACAGCGAGCACGCGGGCATCGCGATCATCTACCAGGAACTTGCGCTCTTTCCCGAGCTGCCCGTGTTCGAGAATATCCTCATGGGGAACGAGCTGACGAAGGGCCTGGCGATCGACTGGAACGAGACGGTCCGCAAGGCCTCCGAAATGCTCAAGATGGTCCGGCTCTCGGTGAACCCGGAACTCAAGGTCAAGGATCTCGGAATAGGCCAGCAGCAGTTGGTTGAGATAGCAAAGGCCCTCTGCAAGGACGTCAAGCTTCTCATCCTCGACGAGCCGACGGCCGCCCTCAACGAAGACGACTGCGAAAACCTCCTCAAGCTGCTTCGGGAGCTCAAGGGGCACGGGGTTACCTGCGTCATGATCAGCCACCGTCTGAAGGAAGTCATCCAGATCGCGGACACGGTGACGGTCCTCCGCGACGGGCGCACCATCTGCACACTCGACGCCAGGAAGGGCGAGGTGACAGAAGCCATCCTGATAAAGAACATGGTCGGGCGGGAGATCACGAACATCTATCCTGAACGCAAGCACGAGATCCCCGGGGAGGTGATGCTCGAGGTGAGGAACTGGAGCGGATACTCGCCGAAATTGGGGCGCCAGATACTCAAGGGTGTCAACTTCCAGGTCCGAAAGGGCGAAATCATCGGCCTAGCCGGGCTGATGGGTTCGGGACGTACTGAACTTGCGAAGAGCATCTTCGGCAATCCTGACGGCTACGAACTCGAAGGGGAACTGCTGTTCGCCGGAGCTCCCCGCAGCTTCCGCTCACCCAAGGAAGCCATCGATGCGGGTCTGGCCTATGCCACCGAGGATCGCAAGGGGAACGGTCTCATCCTCATACAGGACGTGAAAAGCAACATCACGCTCGCCCGCCTGAAAAAAATCTCGCACCGCGGAGTCACCGACAACAACCTCGAGGTCAAGGCCGCCAACGAGTACAAGGACAGCCTGAACATCAAGACCCCGAGCGTCGAACAGAAGGTGGTGAACCTCTCGGGCGGCAACCAGCAGAAGGTGTCGATCGGCAAATGGCTCTTTGTCGAACCCAGGGTCCTCATCCTCGATGAGCCGACCCGAGGCATCGACGTCGGCGCGAAATACGAGATCTATACCATCATGAACCGGCTGGTCGAGCAGGGGATGAGCATCATCATGATCTCGTCGGAGCTGCCGGAGATCCTGGGCATGAGCGATCGCATCTACGTGGTGTCGGCAGGCAGGATCAGCGGAGAAGTCTCGCGCGCCGAGGCGAACCAGGAAAAAATCATGCACTTGGCCACGCAGTAAGCCGCGGAAAAAGCCACAGTTACGAGGAGTGTTTCCATGACCATCCAAGACCTCAGGGATGCCCTGACCAAAAACATCCGCGACTACGGTATGTATATCGCCTTGTTCGTCATCATGGCCATCTTCACGATCGCGACGCAGGGGCTTTTCCTCTCACCCCGCAACATCGCCGACCTCATGAACCAGACGGGCTACATTGCGGTCCTTGCTGTCGGCATGACCCTGGTCATCGTAATCCGCCATATCGACCTTTCGGTCGGGTTCCTCGCTGGCTTCCTCGGCGCGGTATCGGCCGTCTTCCTGACTACCTGGCACCTGCCCGTGTTGGTTGTCATTCCCGCCGTGCTGATCCTGGGCACGCTGGCAGGTCTCCTGACCGCCTTGCCGGTGGCACGCCTGGGCATCCCATCCTTCGTGGCATCGCTGGCAGGTTGGCTGATCTTCCGCGGCCTCCTTCTGTCGACGCTGTCGGGCACCGGTACGATCCAGATCGCCGATCCGACCTTCATCGCATTGGGCAACGGCTCGATTCCCGACTTCCCCATTCCCCAGGTTCCGAACCCCTCGGGCGAGGGTACTGTGGATGCCTTCCTTCCCGGACTGCACAAGCTGACCCTCCTTCTGGGCCTCTTGGCAGTGGTCTGGTTCATCGTCAGCGATTTCCGCAACCGCAAGGTCAAGAAGAGCTACAATTTTGCGGTCATCCCCAACGACATGTTCATCCTCAAGCAGGTTTTCGTAGCGGCAGCGCTTGGCTTCATCACCTGGAACCTGGCCGGCTACAACGGCATGGGCTGGACGGTCGTGATCATGCTCGTTGTTGTCGTCGTCTACGACTGGGTCAGCCGACAGACCGTGCTCGGCAGGCACATCTACGCGGTGGGCGGCAACCCCGAAGCCGCGGAACTTTCGGGCATCGGCGTCGCGAGGATCACCATGCTGGTCTTCGGGTCGATGGGCTTTTTGTGCGGCCTGGCGGGCATCCTCTTTGCTTCACGTTTGCAGTCGGCAGGCCCCACGGGCGGTACCCTCTTCGAGCTCGACGCCATCGCGGCAGCCTACATCGGCGGTGTCTCGGCAGCAGGTGGAGTCGGCAAGATCACCGGCTCGATGGTCGGAGCCCTCGTCTACATGTCCCTGCGCAACGGCATGAACCTGATGGGCGTGGACGAGTCGCTGCAGTACATCATCCGTGGCGCTGTCCTCGCCCTGGCCGTCATCTTTGATGTCACGACCCGGAGGGTAAAGCGTTGATCAGGGGGCA
>JBAXTA010000026.1:0-24181 GCA_037130415.1 Spirochaetota bacterium | reverse complement strand
CTGCCTTGAGAATCTCCGCCTGCCTGATGCCCTCGGCCTTCTTGATCTCGGCGCGCTTCTGGCCGTCGGCCATGGTTTCCGTCGCGGTCGCGAAGTCGATGGCTGCCACTTTCTCGTTCTCGGCCTTGACGACCTTGTTCATGGTCTCCTGCACGTCCTTGGGTGGATCGATCTCCTTGAGCTCGGTTCGGACCACCGAAATCCCCCAGGTCTTCGTCTCGACGAGGAGGGTTCCGAGGAGCTCGGAGTTGATGCGCGAGCGCTCGGAGTTGGCGCTCTTGAGCGTTAGGGTACCGATGATGTTACGAAGGGTGGTCCGCGCGAGGTTCACGATCTGGTTTTGATAATTGTTGACATTGTAGACGGAGGCCTTGACGCTCTCCTCGTCGGCCTTGACACGGAAGTAGACCTGGGCGTCGACCCGGGCGTTGAGATTGTCGTTGGTGATGATCTCCTGGGGTTCTGCGTTGACCATCTGCTCGGTCGTGTTGACCTGGTAGAGCCTGGCGATCACTGGTATGACCCAGTGGAAGCCCGGCTCGGCAAAGCTCCTGTACTTGCCGAGGACCTCGATGAGTCCGCGATGGGTCGGGCGGACTATCCGGATGCCGGCGAAGAAGATGAAGACCACAAGAAAAGCGAGGGCGTAAAGCAGACCTTCCATCATGGAGGCCTCCTTTGGGGTTGGATACCTTTGAGTATACAGTAGGCAGGTCAGTCCTGCGCGTTTTTCGCAAGGCTTCCTTGTCATTTTGATTTCATGGTGATATCATATAGATATCTTGATGCAGGATATTCCTGCGGGAGGTCTCCATGAACGACACCCTTGAGAAAAAAATGTGGACGGTGAGCGGATTCTTCGCGCTCCTGGTCGAAATCGGGTTCTTTGGGCTTGCGGCATGGCTGGTCGTCGCCGCCGTACCCCTAATGGAACGGAGCGGCGCACCGACTCTCGGATTCTGGCTGGCCATGGGACTCGTCCTCCTGGCTTCCCTCCTCATGGGAGGTTTCTTCATCATCCAACCCAACATGGCGAAGGCCTTCACCTTTTTTGGTGCCTATGCCGGTTCCTGCCGGGCACCCGGTTTCCATTGGACCAATCCCTTCGTGATAAGGCGCGTCGTTTCCCTCCGCGTGCGCAATTTCGCGAGCCAGACCCTCAAGGTCAACGACCAGGGTGGCAATCCCATAGAGATCGGGGCTGTCATCGTCTGGCGTGTCGTCGACTCGGCCAAGGCCCTCTTCAATGTTGACAATTATGAGAGCTTCATAACGGTGCAGGCGGAGACGGCCATCCGTTACATGGCCAGCCGCTTCCCCTACGACGCCGGTCCCGAGGTCGAATCCCTGCGTGGCAGCCAGGACGAGGTGGCGGCCGAGCTTCGCAAGCAGCTGCACACAAGGCTCGCTGGCGCCGGCATCGAGGTCGACGAAGCCCGCCTTTCGCATCTCGCCTATGCGCCGGAGATCGCCCAGGCCATGCTCCGCAAGCAGCAGGCCGGGGCCGTGATAGCCGCGAGGCGCCTCATCGTTGATGGCGCTGTCGGCATGGTGAAAATGGCCCTCACCGAACTCGAGGAGCAGGGTGTGGTAACCCTCGACAACGAGCGCCGCGCGGCAATGGTGAACAACCTCCTCGTGGCCCTCGTCTCCGAGTCCGAGGCCCAGCCTGTCATCAACACCGGCAGCCTCTACACCTGATCAGGTACGGGAGGCGAAGCCATGGCCGATGAGGAAAAAAAGCGTTTCCTGCTCAGGCTCGATCCCACGATCTACGCGGCCCTCGAAAAGTGGGCCGCGGACGAGCTTCGCTCAATCAACGGGGAGATCGAGTTCTTGCTGAAGGAGGCGCTCAGGCGGGCCAGGCGCCTGCCCTGAGGACTACGACGATCTCGTCGGCCACCTCGTCCACGGTCTTGCCCTTCGTATCGATGTGCCATTCCACATGGGCATAGGCACTGCGACGGGCTTCCATGAGCTCCACGATTTGCTGGTAGGGGTCGGCGGTCGTGAGGAGGGGCCTGCGACCGTCATTCCTGAGCCTGTTGTAGACTTCCCTTGAATCAGCGTCGAGGCAGACCACCAGGGCATCCTTGAAGAGTTCCCGGTTCGCCGGATTGACGAAGACCCCCCCGCCTGTCGAGACGACAAGGTTCTTGCGGGTGGCAAGCCTCACGCAGAGCTCCGATTCGCGCAGCCGGAAATAGGCTTCACCCTGCTTTTCGAAAATCCTGGAGATGGGCATCCCTTCGGCCTTTTCTATGGCAGCGTCCATGTCCATGAAATCGCAGCCAAGGCGCCGGGCGACGGCTTTGCCCGTGGAGGTCTTGCCGGAACCCATGAAACCGGTGATTACGAGAGGCGATTTTCCCAGGCCATCCATCAGGGATCCTTGTTCTTGTGGTTCTTGCGGTTCTTGCGGTTCTTGCGGTTCTTGCGCCTCGCCAAAGTGCATTGATTCTATAAGCCCTTGCAAAATGGCGTCAAGGCGATGACCCGCGCCTCTGACTTGACCCTGAACGAGCTGCGAAGGCACCATGATCCGTATCCGCGAAGAAAGGGGCTGGCATGAAAGGCGTTCAAATCGGCAGCGGCCCATCGCCGCTTATCTGCACTCCTTTGGTCGGAAAGACCGAAGAGGCCATCCTCGGCGAACTCGCTGCAGTGCTTCCCAGGGTACCGGATGTCATAGAATGGCGCGCGGATTTCTTTGCAGCCCTTTCCGATACCAAGGCAGTCATCGAGATGGTCCGAAGGATCGGGGAGGTCGCCTCCGATTGCACCTTGATCTTTACCATCCGGTCGCATCGCGAAGGCGGTCAGCCAAACTCCCTTTCAGACCGCGAAGCGATAGAGCTTTCGGCGGCAATCTGCCGGGAAACAGGTATCGACTATGTCGATTGCGAACTCAGCAACAAGACGGGGGATATCGAATACCTGCGCGATATCGCCCATTCATCCGGCACGAAAATCATCGGCTCCTATCATAACTTCGAACTCACGCCGGACATGGATTTCCTGGTGGGCCGGATGCTGGCTGCCAAGGATCTCGGACTGGATGTTGCCAAGGTCGCGGTAATGCCAAGGTCCGAGTTCGATGTCCTGACCCTTCTGGGAGCCACGCTTCTGGGCAAGCAGCGCAGTGGCCTGCCCCTGATTACGATGTCCATGGGAGGACTCGGTTCCGTGAGCCGGATGGTCGGGGGAGTCTTCGGCTCAGGCCTTTCCTTTGCAGTCGGGCAGAGCGCCTCTGCGCCGGGGCAGGTGCCGATCGAGGAACTCAGGACGGTTCTAGGGATCGTGGAGAGGTCGAGGGGCGCAACCTAGGAGAGTCGGACGGATGTTTTCTGGAAGGACTGCCACCTGGACATTGCCTCGTGCTTCGCGCCCTCAGTTGTCGGGGAACACCGTTCTTTTTACCAGGTCTACCGGCATATCCTTGCCTGTCCAGATCCTGAAGGCTTCCGCTCCCTGCCACAGAAGCATCCCCGCACCATTGATGACCTTGCATCCCGCCTCCTCGGCGAACTCCAGGAAAATGGTCTTTTCCGGAATGTAGACGAGATCTGTCATGACCAATGAGGGGCGAAGCATGGCGGAGTTCGAGATCACACAACTTTCCTCAAGGGGATGCATGCCCAGCGCCGTGGTGTTGGTGAATATGTCCGCCAAGGCGATCCTTGGTGCGAGCTCTCTCTCGGAAAGCTGGATGGCCTCGACCTTGCAGGTCGGGATATTGGATGCGATGAGGCAGCGGATGGACTGGGCCTTCTCCAGGCTGCGGTTGGCGATGACGATCTCTGCTGCCCCGTCGAGGGCCAGTTGTACGCACAGGCCCCGGGCTGCCCCACCAGCTCCAACTATGAGGATCCGCTTGCCCCTTATCTCCACGCCATGATCGCGAAGATCATGGATATATCCCTTGCCGTCGGTGTTGTGGCCGATGAGCCTGCCATCTTCGATGGCTACGGTGTTGACCGAGCCGGTCATCCGCGCGGCGGGACTCATGTCATCGAGAAGGGGAAGGATGGCCTTCTTGAGGGGCATGGTGCAGTTGAAGCCCCTGGCATCGAGTGCCTTGAGGGCAGCCACTGCCGCGGGAAGCTCCGCTTCGTTCGAGCGGAACGCCAGGTAGGCATATTTCAGGCCCAGGTGCGCAAAGGCAGTATTGTGCATCCTGGGCGAAAGGCTGTGGTCCACAGGATCGCCAAGCAGGGCGATGAGTCTTGTTTCTCCTGATATCTCCATCGATCTTCCTCCAGTACCCCGCCGCTTTCCCAGGAGCCTGGCCCGCGCCGGCAAGCAGGGCCATGATGCCCATGGTTTACCTGAAGAATACAATAGTAACTAGTATGAATATCGGCACCAGGATCCCGACCGAGTAAAGCATGTAGCCGAAGAAGCTCGGCATCCTCACTCCGGAACCCTCGACGATGGCCTTCACCATGAAGTTGGGGCCGTTGCCGATATAGCTGTTCGCCCCCATCATGACGGAGCCTGCCGCCACGGCGGTCAGGAGCTGGGTCCCCCCATCGCGGAGGAGCAGTTCCCCAATGAAGCGTCCCTCGGCCGGAACGCCGAGGATGCCGCTGGCGAGGGCGGAAAAGGTCAGGTAGGTGGGAGCGTTGTCAAGGAAGCTGGAAAGGCTTCCTGCTGCCCAGAAGAACTGCCAGGGCCTCGTGATGCCGAAGGAGTCCCCTGCAGCGTTGAGGATGAGAAGGGCAGGCCCCATGGTGATAAAGATGCCGGCGAAAAGGATGGCAACCTCTGCGATGGGCGAAAAGGAGAAGCCGTTTTCCTCGTGGATCTTCCACTTGGTCAGGATAAGCGAAAGCAGGGCAAGGCCGACCATGAGGGTCTCGGCTACTCCGAAAGCCCAGGTGTTCCCTCCATTGCCGAGCCCCTGTCCTGATGCAATGACGACTCCGAGGACCCCTGCGAGGAGGAGCACGTTGATCCAGCCTTCGATATGGAAGGGTTCATGTCTTCGGACTTCCTCGAGCTGGGAACCCGTCCTGATCAGCTCTTCCTTGTTGAAGACTGCCTGGTCGAAGAGATTGAACACAATCAGGATGATCGCGTTCGTGAAAAGCCAGGGGAGGGCGAGATGGATGAAGGGCCACTCGAAGGGCACGCCCTTCAGGAATCCGAGGAAGAGGGGTGGATCGCCGAGGGGGGTGAGGAGGCCTCCCACATTGCTGACCACAAAGATGAAAAACACGAAGATGTGTACCTTGCGCTGCCGGGACGCGTTGGCCCGGATGAGGGGCCTGATGAGGAGCATCGATGCGCCGGTTGTTCCGACAAGGTTCGCGAGAACGGCACCGATGGCGAGGAAGGCTGTATTGGCAATGGGCGTACCTGAGAAGGAGCCCTTGATGAAGACGCCTCCTGCTATGACGTAGAGGGCTGCGAGCAGGGCGATGAATGATACGTAGTCCCTTGATTTTTCAAGGACCTCGGCGACGCCTGCGGATCCCCAGCCGAGGATCAGGAAGAGGGCTACGGGTATCGCGAGGACTGCCGAGACCAGCGCCTTGAAGCCATTCTTCTCCCAGAGATGGGGGATGGATAGGGGTGCTATCGCTATCGTAAGGAGAAGGATGATGAAGGGGAGCACCGACCAGAGAGGCAGGTGTATCGACATCCTTCCGACCAGCCCTTCAGTCCCGCCCTGGGAAAGGAGGGCCAGAATTCCCACAAGCCCGAGGCCCAGGAAGGCGAAAACCAGGCTGCTCCGGGTCCGCACAGCGCTATTATCCTGCGACATTGTTCTTGTCCCTTTCTTCCACGTTGCGTGCCATGGTCGTGCCGCCTGGGCTTTGCAGTTTGAAGGCACGGCAATGCCGGCGAAGGGTATCGTATCGGAGGCGATATGGAAAGGATGCGCGTATCCTCGCAGCAGTCAGAAGCCGCGTACCCGCGATGGCGGAAAAGCACCCTTGCAGTGCCGGATTGAGCATCAATCGTCAACATATGCCCAGACAGGCTGTTTAATGTCGTAACCCGCAATCGTCGCGCTTTAAAGGAAAAGAGAGCATAAATTTGCCACCTGTTAACGTCTGAGGCTTGTCCAAAAGGCGAGATATATATAGAATGTATTCATTGCCCGCCTGTGGGCACATCTTTTTCTAGGAGAGCTTCATGAAAAGCAAGATTCTTCTTCTCCTCCTCATTCCCGCAATCCTTCTCGCCAGCTGCGCGAAGAAGGCAGAACCCAAGGCCATGGCCAAGGCATTCACTGTCGGACTCGTCACCGATGTCGGCGGTATCGATGACAAGTCCTTCAACCAGGGCACCTGGGAAGGCGTCAAGGCCTTCGCTGACGAGATGAAGCTTGCCGTCGACAAGGACGTGAAATACCTTCAGTCCACCGCCGAGGCTGACTACCTCCCCAACCTCTCGGCCTTCGCCGACCAGAAGATGGACCTCATCGTTGCGCCTGGCTTCCTTTTCAACAACGCGATGCTCGAGGCTGCCACCAAGTATCCCAACCAGAAGTTCCTCATCATCGACTCCGTCGTTGCTGACAAGGACGGAAAAAACATCGCCAACGTTGCCAACGCGGTATTTGCAGCCAATGAGGGTTCCTTCCTGGCTGGCGCCGCAGCCGGTCTCAAGGCAAAAGCTGACGGCAAGAAGGTCGTCGGCTATGTCGGTGGCATGGAGTTCCCCCTCATCCAGAGCTTCCAGGCTGGCTTTGAGCAGGGCGTCGCCGCCGTGTTCCCCGAGTGCAAGATCCTTGTCGACTATGTCGGCAACTTCACTGACGCCGGCAAGGGCCAGGCCCTCGCCGCCAAGCAGTTCGGAGCTGGTGCCTACGTGATCTTCCAGGTTGCCGGCGGCGCGGGAAACGGTGTCATCAAGGAAGCCAAGGAGCGCCAGGCCAAGGCTGATGTCCGCTGGGCCATCGGCGTCGACAAGGACCAGTACAGCGACGGCGTCTACGCCGACGGGAAGTCCGCAGTCCTGACTTCCATGATGAAGCGTGTCGACAACGCAGCCAAGGATGTCGCCACCCTCGCCATGAACGGCAAGTTCCCCGGTGGTACCGTTACGGTGTACTCCCTCGCCAACAACGGCGTCGGCCTCCCCGCCACCAACCCCAACCTCTCCGAAGACATCGTCAAGCAGATCCAGGGCTATGCCGACCAGATCAAGGCTGGAACCCTCAAGGTCGCCGAGATGCCCGCGAAGAAGTAAGCCTAGTTGAGACGATCGCCGCCATCGGGGTGGCGGTCGGCTCCTGGCTGCGCGGTGTTCCGGGCAGCCGAACGCGCCTGGAAAGCTTCCGGGCGCTTTTTTTATGGTGGGACTGGCAACCTGGCCCTATTTGCCCTCCTCCAGATTGCGGCTAGAATGGATTCATGAACCCAAGGATCCTGGTCGTCGATGACCAGGCTGGCAACCTGAAACTCTTCGTGCCGATGCTCGGTGACGATTTCGAGGTCTCGATCGCGACAAGTGGAGAGCAGGCCCTTCGGCGGATTTCTGCAGGGCCGCTCCCTGACCTCATACTCCTGGATACACTCATGCCAGGCATGGATGGCTATGAGGTCTGCTCGCGGATCAAGGCTGATTCACGGACGAGAGGGATCCCCGTCATGTTCCTTTCGGAACATGACTCGGGGGAGGACGAGTCCCGAGGCCTCGGCCTTGGCGCGGTCGATTTCATCCACAAGCCCTTGAGAGCTGCCATCGTGAAGGCGCGCATCCGCAACCATCTGGAGCTCAGGCGCTGCCGGGATCGTCTTGAGGAGCTGGTGGAGGAACAGACGCCCGAAATCGGGGTCCAGAAAGGAAGCCCAGGATGAGACCCGAAGGATTCGACGGTGGCTTCAGGCTTCCTTCGCTCTGGCATTCGCAGCGCATGGCCGGAAAGTGCATGATATACTCCCCGCGCGGCAGCTACCCGGCGTTCGCCGCCCACTGATTTTCCCAGGGAGGCTCCCGTGGCATTTGTCATCGAGATGCTTGACATCACCAAGGATTTTCCTGGCATCCGGGCCAACGAAAGGGTGACGCTGCAGGTCGAGGAACGCTCGATCCACGCCCTCCTCGGCGAAAATGGTGCGGGGAAATCCACCCTGATGAGCATCCTTTTCGGGCTGTACCGGCCTGATTCGGGCTCCATCCGGGTCCGGGGCAAGGAAGTCCGGATCACCGATCCGAATGTGGCCAACGGGCTCGGCATCGGCATGGTGCACCAGCATTTCAAGCTCGTGCACAATTTCACCGTCACCGAGAACATCATTCTCGGCCTCGAGCCCAGGAAGGGCCTCGTGATCGACCGCAGGCGCGCGGCTGCCCGCGTGGCGGAGATCTCGAAGCTCTACGGCCTCAACGTCGATCCGGAGTCGAAGATCGAGGACATCGGCGTCGGCATGCAGCAGCGTGTGGAGATCCTCAAGATGCTCTATCGCGATGCGGAGATCCTCATCTTCGACGAGCCGACCGCGGTGCTCACGCCCCAGGAAATCACCGAACTCATGGCGATCATGAAGCGGCTCGTCGGTGAGGGGAAGACTGTCCTCCTCATCACCCACAAGCTCAGGGAGATCAAGGAGGTCGCGGACTCCTGTACGGTGCTGCGCCGCGGCCGCCTGATCGGCACCGTGCCCGTGTCCGAGACCAGCGAGGAGCGTATGGCCGAGATGATGGTGGGCCGCGAGGTCAATTTCCACGTCGACAAGGCTCCCGCAAAGCCCGGCGAGGTCGTGCTCCGGGTCGAGGACCTCGACGTCATGAACCAGAAGGGCGTGCTGGGCGTGCGGAAGCTCTCCCTCGAGGTCCGCGCGGGGGAGATCCTGGGCATCTGCGGCATCGACGGCAACGGACAGACAGAACTAATTAAGGCTATCACGGGGCTTTCGCCCATAGTTGCCGGGCGTATCCTGCTTGGCGGTGTCGACCTGGCGAAGTCCGGCATCAGGGAGCGCGTCGAGGCCGGACTTGGCCATATCCCCGAGGACCGCCACCGCCACGGACTCATACTCGATTTCAGGCTTTCCGAAAACCTCGTGATACACGCCTATTCCCGGCCCCCCTTCGCGCGTTTCGGAGTCCTCGATTTCGAGGAGATCGGGAAGAATGCCGACCGCCTCATCGAGGAGTTCGACGTGCGCTGCGGACAGGGCGGGGCGACCCCCACGCGCTCGATGTCGGGGGGCAACCAGCAGATGGCCATCGTCGCCCGGGAGATCGACCGTTCGCCCCGGGCCATGGTGGTGGCACAGCCGACGCGGGGCCTCGATGTAGGGGCGATCGAGTACATCCACAAGCGGATCATCGCC
Source organism: Spirochaetota bacterium (assembly GCA_037130415.1). Lineage (GTDB taxonomy): Bacteria > Spirochaetota > Spirochaetia > Treponematales > Rectinemataceae > CAIJMU01. Next base: position 14,888 of record JBAXTA010000026.1, on the reverse strand, counting down.
GAACGTGACAGCGGAAAGGCAATCCTCCTGGTGTCCCTCGAACTCGACGAGATCCTTGACGTCAGCGACCGGATAGCCGTCATCCATGGCGGACGGATCGTGGGCCTCCTCGACGCGGCCAGGACGGACGAGAACGAGCTCGGCCTCCTCATGGCCGGTTCGAAGAAAGAGGTGGCCTGAAATGCCGCGCAAGCGAAACGCAGTACTCGTACCGCTTATCGCCATCCTCGCGGGCTTTGTCCTCGGGGCCATTGTCGTGCTGGCTACGGGCCGCGACCCCCTTGTGATGTTTTCCGCGATGCTCCAGGCTGCGACCGGAGTCAATCCCGCGACAGGGGGCTACAACCCCCGGCTCGTCGGCGAGTTCCTCGTGCAGGTGATGCCCATAATGCTGACGGGACTTTCGGTGGCCTTCGCCTTCCGTTCAGGCCTGTTCAACATCGGTGCCGAGGGCCAGCTGATAGCCGGGTCCACGGCCTCGATAGGGGTGGCCCTCTTCGTTCATGCGCCGCCCGGGCTCCACCAGCTCCTCATCCTCCTCGCGGGCATGGCCGCCGGTGGCCTCTGGGGCGCCCTGCCAGGCTGGCTCAAGGCCCGATTCAACGTCCACGAGGTTGTCGTAACGATCATGATGAATTACGTTGCCTTCTACCTCAACAACTGGATGGTTCTCAAGGTCTACGGGACGATCGACGGGATCAAGACCGCGAAATTCCCGGAGTCGGCTGTCCTCAGGGACTCCTTCCTGTCCTCGCTTACCAATGGCTCCCAGTTCCACTGGGGCTTCATCCCCGTGCTCCTGGCCGTAGGGATGTCGTGGTTCCTCGTCGAGAAGACTACCTTTGGCTTCGGCCTCCGCGCCGTCGGTTTCAACAAGGAAGGCGCGCGTTACGCCGGCATGAAGGTCGAAGCCAGCATCGTCTGGTCCATGGCCATAGCTGGCGCCTTCGCGGGCCTCGCCGGATCAATAATCACAATTGGAACATTCTCCTTCGGACGGGTCCTGCCCGGGATGGAGGGTTACGGCATGGACGGCATCGCGGTGGCCCTCGTCGGGGCCAACACCGCGATCGGGGTCTTCCTGGCAGCCATCCTTTTCGGAGCGCTCAAGGCGGCGCAGACCATCATGCAGGTCAACTCGATCCCGAAGGAGATCGCGAGCATCATCCAGGCTTCGATCGTGCTCTTCATCGCGATGAAGCTCGGCATCGATTACCTCCTGGCGCGGCTGGGCCGCAGGAAGGATAGCGCCGACGGGGAGGGGCACCAGGCATGAACATCCTCTATACCATGATTCCCATGGCCCTGGCCTACGCTACACCCCTGATAATCGCCGCCCTCGGCGGCTTGTTCAGCGAGCGCTCGGGGATAGTCAACATCGCCCTCGAAGGCATCATGATGATAGGCGGTTTCACGGCGGCGGCCGTCACGGTGATCCTGGAGCCCCTGACGCCGATGGCGGGCTACTACGGACTCCTGGCAGGAGTCGCTGCCGGTACCGTGTATTCACTCCTCCACGCCTTTGCGAGCATCAACCTGAAGGCGGACCAGGTGATCTCGGGCACTGCCGTCAACATCCTCGCGGGTGGCCTGACGATCTACCTGGCGCAGATCATCTTCCACCAGCAGCGCACCCGGTCATTCCAGACGGGCCTCGGGAAATTCTCCTTCCCGGTCCTCGGCGACATCCCCGTGATCGGGCCCCTCCTGTTCAAGGACATTTATCCCACCTTCTGGTTCGCGATCATACTAATTGCCTTGACTTGGTTCATCATATTCAAGACCCCCTTCGGACTCAGGCTCCGTGCCTGCGGCGAGCATCCCCAGGCCGCCGCCTCCATGGGCATCAGCGTGATGGCCTACCGATACTACGGCGTGATGATCTCCGGGGCCTTCGCGGGCCTGGCCGGCGGCGCGCTGGTGCTCACCCAGGACATCCAGTATTCGGCGGCGTCCATCCACGGTGCGGGCTTCATAGCGCTGGCCTGCCTCATCTTCGGAAAGTGGAACCCCTTCGGCGTCATGGGCGCGGGCATCTTCTTCGGTTTTTCCCAGGCGCTGTCCTTGTATGCAAAGGACATCCCCTTCCTTACCAACATCCCGCTCGAATTCTTCTATCTCCTGCCCTACGCCCTGACCGTGATCGCCCTGATCGTGTTCAGCGGGAAGGCTGTGGGGCCGAAGGCTGCGGGGGAGATCTACGATGCCGGCAAGAGGTGATATGCGGAGGATACAGTGAAATTCCTGTGGACATTCGAAGATCAGGCCAAGCTTGACAAATTCACGGCTGTCCTTGCCGACCGTGAAATAGCCTTTGAGATCAACTCCAAGAGCATGGAAAACAAGACCAACCAGCTGACTATTTCCGTGGAAGACGATGATTACGAGAACTCCAGGAAGCTCCTCATGCGGCACAGGAAAAGGAAGGCAAGCAAATAAGCTGAGGGCTAAAAGGAAGGCGCTTCGCGGCGCTCTTAAAGCCTGAACCTCGACACGATGGCGGCGAGGCTCCGGATTGCCAGGTCATTGCGCTTCCCAAGCTCTTTTACCTGGTCGCCGGCGCTCTGGATGACACTGGCTGCCGCTTCGATGTCGCCCACACCCACGCGGAGGTCCTCAGATGCGGCTGCGATGTTCTGCATCTCGCCACCGATGGATTGTGAGCCTTCCATGATCTCGTTCGAGCCGTTCCTGACGTTCACGGTGACGGAATTGATCTCGCCGATGGCCTGGAGGACCTGCTTGGAACCCTCGCTCTGCTCGTCCATGGCCTGGCGGATCTCGCGCTCGAAATCGCTCACGGTCGCAAGGTGTTCCATCACAAGTATGAAGGCTGCCTCGGCCTCGGCGGAAGTGGCAGCCACGGAATCGATCATGCCTTTTATCCGCCTGATGTCACTTGCGATCTCCTTGGACTTGCGTGAGGAGCCGATGGCGAGGCTGCGGATCTCGTCAGCTACGACAGCGAAGCCGAGGCCGGAATCGCCGGCGTGGGCGGCTTCGATGGCTGCATTCATGGCCAGGAGATTGGTCTGGCTGGCGATGGCGCTGATGGCACCGTTCGCGTCGTAGAGCTTTTCCGACTGCTCGGCGACACCCTTGGTAAGTTCGACCATGGCGCGCAACTTCGTGCGGCCCTCGTTGGAGGCTTCCTGCAGCTTGGCGAAGTACACGGCCATCTGCTCGACGGTGCGGGTGACAGCCTGGATGTTGGCTACCATCTCCTCGATGGAGGCGGAGGACTGGGTGACGCTCGCTGCCTGGTTTTCGACCTCTCCGTTGAGGGTCCTGATATTGCGTATCATTCCGTCGATTGTGGCGGAGGTTTCGGTCACGCTCGAACTCTGGTAGATGACATGGTCGCGGGCGGACTCCACGGCGGTGACGATGCCATTCACGCTGTCAGAGGTCCTCTCGGTCGCTGAGGCAAGCTCCGACCCTACAGCCCCGAGGTCGTTCGAGCTCGCATCGATGCGCCTGATGTTCTCAGCCAGGCTGCTCCTCATTTCCTCGATGGAGCGCCCGAGATCTCCGAGCTCGTCGTGCCTCGCAAGGACCCGCTGGTTGGGCGCTTCGGCAAGGTTGCCTTCAGCCACTGCCTTGGCGGTACTGCTGAGGATGGCAAGCGGCCTCACGATCATCCTGGTCGTGAAAATTCCCAGGAGGAGGGCTATGACAACGGAAAGCGCCATCATGGTTATGGAGATGATGAGGCTTGCGCCCGCCAGGGACCTGGACCGGGCGGTGATCTCGTCAGTCTGCTGGGTGTTCTTTTCAAACAGGGCGATGAAGATGCTGTCAAGTTCACTGGCTGTCTTGGTCGCCTCGTCATTGACCATGCGGATTGCCTCGGCCTTGTTGCCGCCAGTCGAGAGGGCGAAGATCGAATGCGAGGTATTCTGGAAAATCGGGAGGAGGCGGTCAAAGTCCGCGAGGGATTTTCTCTCCTCATCGCTGTCGACAAGGGGGCGGTAGGCGTCCATGTCACTTGCAAGGCCGGAGGTATGTTTTTCGAAAAGGGCTTCTATCTGTTTCTCGTCTGCTGCGCCGGCGAGGACATGAGAGTACATCAGTCCGCGCATCCGCTGGAACTCGACTTCCGCGTCCGAGATCGCGGTCATGGACTTGACGAGGATGTCGTGCGTGTAACTGGACTGGGCCATGATCTGCCTGAGCGACCAGATCCCGTAGCCACTGAGGGCGAGCAGCACGAGCGTTATCGCTATGAAGCGGATCATGACCTGACCGCCGAGCCTGAGCTTCCCGAGCATCTTTCCTCCCCGGCGGGGCGCAAGACACCGCCATCCCTTCCATTGTGTCATCGAGCGAGGAAAATTGACAGGGCCAAGGACCGGAGGCTGCCTCAGGGGAGGCCGGGGCTATCCGGGAAGGCCAGGCTGTCCGCGGTTTCGGACCCGGCCGCCCTCGAGCTCAATGACCTCGTCGCAAAGTCGGAAAACATCATCGCGCGAATGGCTGACGAGGATCGCAGTAACGCCTGTTTCCCTCTGGATCCGCCTGAGCTCTTCGCGGAGCGATAGCCTGAGCTCCTCATCGAGGGCCGACAGCGGTTCGTCGAGGAGGAGGAGGGCGGGCTTCCTTCCGAGGGCACGGGCAAGGGCGGTGCGCTGCTTCTGGCCGCCGGAGAGTTCCCGTGGGAAGTGCCCCGCCTGAGTGTCCATGCACACGAGTTCGAGGAGCTCATTCGTGCGCGCGTGGTCGCCTGTCGCGTACTGCACGTTGCCGTATACGGTCATGTTGGGAAAGAGCGCGTAGTCCTGGAAGACGAGTCCCACGGGACGCTGCCTTGGAGGGACAAAGACGCCAGCGCACGAATCATACCAACTATGAATTCCAAGCGATATGAAGCCCGAGTCTGGCCTGTACAGCCCTGCAAGCCCGCGAAGGAGGGTGGTCTTGCCGCTCCCCGAGGGGCCCAGGACGCCGAGGAAGGAGCCTTCCGGCACGGAAAGATCCACCTCGAGGCGGAAGCTCCGGCCACCGGCTGGCGCGCATCCGCCCTTGAGTTCCTTCCCGAACGAGATGCTCAGCATGCCTATCGTCTCGCTTCCCTGCGCTGGACGAGGTTCAAAAGGAGCATGCCGGAATAGGAGAGGAACACCAGGATGGCCGCGTAGACGTGGGCGGCGCCGAAGTTGAGGCTTTCCACCCGCTCGTAGACCGCGATGGAGACCACCTTGGTGACGCCGGGGATGCTCCCCCCGATCATCAGTACGACACCGAACTCTCCGATGGTATGGGCGAAGGTGTTCACGACGCCCGCGACGAGCGCTCCCTTCATGTTCGGCAGGACCACGCGCGCAATGGTCGTGAATCTGCCCTTGCCCAGCGTGTACGAGGCTTCCAGGAGCTGGGTGGGCACAGACTGGATTCCGGTCTTGAGCGCCGTGAGCATGAAGGGAAGCGATGACACGCAGCCTGCCAGGACGATCCCCGGGAAGGAGAAGGCGAGCCGTATGTGGAAGGTCCGCATGAAGAAGTCGCCGACGGGGCCACGTGGGGAAAGGAGGAGGAGGAGGTAGAATCCGAGCACGGTCGGAGAGAGGACTAGGGGCAGGGACGTGGTCGATTCGATCCAGGGCACCCAGCCTCCTGGGGATCTTGCGAGGACCCAGGCGAGGGGGAAGCAGGCAATTAGCAGTATCACGGTTACCCAGAGGCCAAGCTGGGTGGAGACCCAGAAGGGTACGGGATCGAAGGTCACGGGGATCCTGACTCCGGCGTGCCATAGCCGAAGCTGGCGAAGACTGCCCGCGCTTCCTGGGAGGACAGGAAGGCGGCAAAGGCTCGCACTTCGGGTCTGGCGAGACTTCCCTTCGTGACGACAAAGCCCTGCGTGATCGGCTCGTAGAGCGCAGGATCCACCGCGAACCAGTAGCGCCCCTCCAGGTCGAAGGGCGCGACTTCCTTTGAGGCCAATGCAGATTTGTTGACAAAGCCACCGTCCACGCTGGTCAGGGTGAACTGGAGGGTCTGGGTGACATTCTGTCCCATGACAAGCTTGGATTGCAGCGCAGGATAGAGTCCTTCCTTGACAAGGGCCTGTCGCGCAGCCAGGCCGTAGGGAGCGGTTTCAGGATTGCTGATGGCGAACTGGGATACGGCCGGATCGAGGAGAACAGCCAGTTTCTTCGCAAGGTCAAGCTTCCTGGTAGTCAGGAATATCAGGGACCCGAGTGCGTAGACCTTCACCTGGCCCTCGGTGAGCCCAGCCTCGACGAGACGCTGCGGCATCGCTGTGTCCGCCGACAGGAACAGCTCGAAGGGAGCCCCGTTGAGGAGCTGCGCGACAAGGGCACCGGAGGCGCCGAAGGTGAACTCGACAGTGTTGCCAGGATATTTCCGCTCGAAGGCCGAAGCCAGCGAGGGGGCGATGACGCCAAGGTTGGAGGCTGCCGCGACCAGGACCTTCCCCTGGGCTCCGAGGCTGCCTGCTTCAAGGACAAGTGCAAGGGCAAGTGCGAGGGGTTTCTTCATGACGGGATCTCTTTTTGATCGGTGCCTGCCACAGCTGTTCTCCCCGGGGCGCAGCCGGGGCAGATCCCCTCCACCAGGAATTGCTTGCCTCGTACCTCGAAGCCGGTTGGTAGGTCGAGGTGGGGAAGTCGAAGGCCTTCAAGGCAGGTGAGGGCGCCGCAGGACAGGCAGAAAAAATGGGGATGATTGCCGGGGCAGGCGTTTCCTTGAGTCCTGTTGACCACAAATCGACAGACCCCATCTGCTCCCCGAACCTCGTGAAGGAGGCTGCTCTTCCGCAATTGCTTGATGCAGCGGAAAATAGTCACGCGGTCAAGGTCAGGTAGGCGATGAACAAGATCCTTGTGTGAAAGGGCTGAGTCAGTCGCCAGCAGGGCTTCGAGGGTCTGCTCCCTGAACCTGGTCGGGCGGAGACCAGCCTCTTCAAGCCTTTTTACTGCCCTTGTTGGAGCTTGCATGGATCAAATATGCATGGTTTCGCCCATAATGCAATCGAGTTGCATTATAGATCGCTGTCTGTTTGCGCCTTGTACCCTGCGCCGGGTCCGATCGGGGCTTGCCAAGCTGATATATCAGAGTTATGCTCAAACAATGGAGATGGAAGCCTGCCCGGACAACTGCGCCACCCTGGCCCTGAGGGTCTACGGCGAGCTCAAGCGCAGACTCAATTCGGGGCTCCTCAAACCAGGGGCCTTCATAGATCAGTCAGCCTTGGGCGAAGAGCTCGGCATGAGCAGGGCGCCGCTCCGCGATGCCCTCATCAAGCTCGAGACGGAGGGCTTTGTCAGTGTCCTTCCCCGCCGAGGCGTGAAAGTGCGCGTACTCGACCTTCCGACAATCCGCGACGTCTACGAGATCATCGGAGCACTGGAGTCAGCGACGGCGCGTTCGTTCCAGCCCTCCGATAAAGACCTAGTTAATATGAAAACCCTCATGGCCGGGATGGATGAGACCCTCGGCCGTGATGACTTCGATGCCTACTATGCCGCCAATGTGGCCTTCCACGAGGCCTATCTCTCTGTTTCGACCAATACCGAGCTTCGGAAGCAGGTAACCCTCCTCAAGGAGAGGTTGTACGATTTTCCCAGGAAGAGGGGCTTCCTCAAGGCCTGGGAAGTCGCCTCGATGGCAGAGCACCGCGAGATCCTTGCGCGCTTCGAGGGCGGGGACTCCAGCGGGGCAGCCGACTGGATACGGGATGTCCATTGGTCATACCGCGTCCAGGAGCCCTTTATCCGCGAGTACTACCCGGAGGCCGCAGGATGAGCCTGGGCGCGGCCGGAAGTTTGGCCGGCAGCCCGGTGGAGGCCGGCGGTATGGCAGAGTCCCTTGCAGCCGGCGGTATGGCGGAACTCGCCGAAGGGGTGGTCTTCGACCTCAGGAAATTTTCCGTGCGCGACGGTCCGGGCATCCGCACTGCGGTCTTCCTCAAGGGCTGTCCCCTCGACTGTCCCTGGTGCCACAATCCCGAGGGCCGCGATCCAGGGCCGGCGATCCTCAGGCGACCCGAACGCTGCGTTGGCTGCCTGTCCTGCCTTGGCGTCTGCCCCCTCGGGATCGACCCGCGGCTGGTTGCCGGCACGTCCGCCTGCGATGCCTGCCCCGATTTCGGGGCCTGTGCCAATGCCTGTCCCTCGGAATCGCTCCAGACGGTGGGCGAGATGCGCGACCTCGCCTGGGTCATGGACGCCATCAGGAAAGACCGTCCCTTCTATGATGAATCGGGGGGAGGCGTCACCTTCACCGGAGGCGAGCCCCTGGCCAGGCCTGGCTTTCTCGGAAAGCTCCTTGACGCCTGCCGCGCCGAGGGCATCCACACGGCGATCGAGACCTCGGGCTTCGCAAGCCTCGCTGTCATGCTCGACATCGCGCGGCGTTGCGACCTCCTCCTCTATGACCTCAAGACAGCGGATGCGGCCAGGGGCGGCGAATTCTGCGGCATAGACTACTCGATCTGTCTCGACAACCTCGCTGCCGTCGCCCGGGCCCGGCTCGAAGATCACAACTATGCGGATATCCGCGTGCGGATACCCCTGATTCCGGGAGCCAACGATTCTCCGGGTTCCCTCGGAGCGATGGCCGATTTCGTCGCTGCCCTGGCGGTTCAGCCTTCGGTCGACCTCCTGCCCTACCACGGCTCGGCCGAGGGGAAGTACCGCCTCTGGAATCTCACTTACAGGATGGCCGGGACAGCGGAGCCCGACCCGGCCGCCCTTGAAGCGGCACGTGCTGTTTTTTCCTCCCGCGGCATCGCGGCGGGGAAGGAAGGATGATGAGTATGGGAACCATGATGAACGACAGGATCAGGAAGCTCAGGGACGAAAGCTTTGAAACAAAGCCCTCCTTCTCTGCCGAGCGCGCCTTCCTCACTACTGAATTCTACAAGGAATGGGAGGGCAAGGTTTCGACACCTGTACTCCGTGCCATGAACTTCCGATACCTCTGCGAGAAGAAGGCGATATACCTGGGTCCCGGAGAACTCATCGTGGGTGAACGGGGACCGCGCCCGCGTGCTGTCTCCTCCTTCCCCGAACTCACCTGCCACAGCGAGGAGGACCTCCACATCCTCGATTCGCGGCCCATGACGAGCTATCGCGTCGAGGAGGCCGATATCGAAATATATCGCAACACGGTCATTCCCTACTGGCGGGGACGCTCGATGCGGGACCGGGCTTTCGCGGCCATCCCCGAGGAATGGAAGCTCCTCTACGAGGCTGGCGCCTTTACCGAGTTCATGGAACAGCGCGCTCCAGGACACACGAGCCTCGACGGCAAACTCTATGTGAAGGGTCTGAGGGGCTTCCGCGCTGACATCGCACAGGCACGTGCAGCCCTCGACTGGCTTGGCGATCCTGGAGCCCTGGCCCGGGACGAGGAGCTCCACGCGATGGACATCGCCTGCGAGGGCGCGATCATCTTCGCCGAGCGGCATGCTGCGTTGGCCGACACCATGGCCTTGGCCGAAGGTGACCTGGCACGGCGGGCCGAGCTCGCCAGGATCGCAGAAGTCTGCCGGCGGGTGCCCGCCGAAGCCCCCCGCAACTTCCACGAGGCCATCCAGATGTACTGGTTCGCCCACCTCGGCACTATCACCGAGCTCAACGGCTGGGACGCGATGAGCCCCGGCCACCTCGACCAGCACCTCGGCCCCTTCTACGCGCGGGGCCTGGCCGACGGCAGCCTCGATCGTAGCAAGGCCAAGGAACTCCTGTCCTGCTTCTGGATCAAGGTGAACAACACGCCAGCGCCTCCCAAGGTCGGCGTCACTGCCCTCGAAAGCGGTACCTACAACGATTTTACGAACATCAACCTCGGTGGCCTTGACGCCGATGGCAAGGACGCGTCGAACGAGGTGTCCTTCATGGCCCTCGAGGTCCTCGACGAACTCCAGCTCCTCCAGCCCCAGGCCAACGTGCAGCTGAGCGCCAAGACCCCGGAGCGACTCCTGGAGGCTGCGGGCCGGGTGATCAGGCGCGGTTCCGGCTACCCATCCCTTTTCAATGCAGACGAACTTGTCGGAGCCATGGTGAAGATGGGCAAGAGCCGCGTCGATGCCCTCGAGGGAGGCAGCTCGGGCTGCATCGAGACCGGTGCCTTCGGAAAGGAGGCCTACCTTCTTCACGGATACCTCAACCTGCCCAAGGTCCTCGAGCTGGCCCTCAACGACGGAGTGGACGCGCTCTCGGGCACGCGCATCGGACTGGCGACCGGGAAGCCTGAGGACCTCGCGACATTCGAGCAGCTCTACAGGGCCTTCGAGCGGCAGCTGGCGCACGTCGTGGATCTTAAAATCAAAGTGTCCAATTACCTCGACCGACTCTTCGCCCGCGACGCGCCGGCTCCCTTCCTCTCGGTCCTCATAGACGACTGCATCGCGCGTGGCAGGGACTACTACGACGGCGGGGCGCGCTACAATACCGACTACATCCAGTGCTGCGGGATCGGGACGGTGACAGATTCGCTGTCGGCGATCGCCACGCACGTGTATGGGGCCGCCACGCTGAATCTGAAGTCGCTCAACGCGGCCCTTGCGGCGAATTGGGCGGGATTCGAGGCGGACAGGCTCCGCATGTCCAACAAGAGTCCCCGCTTCGGAAACGACGACGACAGGGCTGACGACATCGCACAACGCATCTTCGGGACCCTGCTCTCTACCATCGACGGGAGGCCCTCGCCCCGCGGCGTACCGGGTGACATGGGGACCTGGCGCATCAACATCCTGTCGACTACCTGCCACGTCTACTTCGGCCTCCGGACGGCCGCGAGTCCCGACGGACGCAAGGCCCACCTGCCCATTTCCGACGGCTTTTCGCCAGCCCAGGGTGCCGACCGCAATGGTCCGACCGCCGTCGCGAAATCGCTGTCCAAGCTCGACATCTCGCGGACCGGCGGCTCCCTCCTCAACCAGCGCTTCCTGCCAGCGACCCTCGAAGGGGAGGGGGGCATCAGGAATCTGTCAGCATTGGTACGGACCTACTTCAGGCTCGGTGGCCATCACGTGCAGTTCAACGTCGTGGACACGGCCACCCTGCGGAAGGCCCAGGAACGCCCCGAGGATTACCGCGACCTCCTGGTGCGCGTGGCCGGCTACTCCGACTACTTTGTCGACCTCGACCGCAACCACCAGGAGGAGATCATCTCCAGGACAGCGCAGGAAGGGTTCTGAAATAAAAAAGCAACTCGGGGGGAGGTGGTACTGCACTGCCATAGGGATTTCGCGCATTGTAGGCTGAAGTGGGCTTGCCGGTTTCAATTCAGACTGTACAATACAGGTATCCTGGATCCTAAAACGAGCGTGAAATGGGAAATCTCGAACGAATAGTCTTCATCGACAGCGAGTTGCGGGCAGGTAATGGCATTCGCCTGGCGGACATCGTGGAACGCTTCGAGGTTTCGGAGCGGCAGGCGAAGCGGGACATCGAGTTTCTCCGATACAGGCTCGATGCGCCGCTGGTGTGGGACGCCTCGAAACGGAGCTATCGGTATACTGAAGAGTTTTCCGGCCTCGATTTTGCCGACGAGAAAGCCCTCCTGTTCTATGTGTTCGCGAGGGCAGCCGCTGGTACCCTGGCCTACGTTCCGCTCGCCGAGGCTGGCGCGCTTGAACGGCTCAAGGAACTCGTGCCGCGACAGCTTCGCGGGCTCGAAAAGGCCCTCCGCTACGAGCTTCCGAACTTCGAACCGATAAATACAGAGTCCCTTGCCCTCTTCCTCACCGCCATCAAGGAAGGTGAGGCGATTTCGGCGCTCTACCGTGATGCGGCCGGGCTCGAAGAGCCCCGAACAATAGTACCCCGACGACTGGTGAACTATGCGGGCACCTGGTACTGCATAGCCTACGATCCCTCGCACCGGCAGCTGAGGACCTGGAAGCTCTCCCGCTTCGGTCCACTCCGCGTCGTCGCAGCCCTGGAGGGAAGGGGTCCCGATGAGGCCGAGCTGGATTCCTTCCTCGACAGATCCTACGGCATGTTCAAAGGCGATGGAGTAGAACTAGCCCGCCTTCGCTTCCGGGGACGGGCGCGTGAAATTGTCCGTGGCGAAATCTGGCATCCTGAGCAACTGGCAGATGAACGTGACGATGGGAGCGGGCGGGCCTGCCTCGACCTCGAAGTGCCAGTCAGCAGGTGGGAGGAGATCCTCGGACGGGTACTTCGATTCGGTGCCGAAGGGGAAGTTCTCGGCCCTGCGATTTTCCGTGATAAGTGGCTCGCCGAAATCGAGGCAATGGCGGAATTAGCCCGCAGGGCGCGAGGATCTGATACTACTCAACAAACGTAGGGGACAGGGGGTGTCCCTGTGTGGGGTGTAGGATGGGATGGAAAAAGGGCGGCGGGAGGAAAAAATGGCAGGGGAATTCATTGCGCACGCAAAAAAGGAGCCTGCGGGTACATGGGCCATACCACATGGCCTTCTCGAGCATGTCCGCGGCGTCGCTTCGCTTTCCGAGTGCTTCGCTGCGGATTTCAAAAATGGGGACTGGGGGCGCTTGGCAGGGCTTTGGCATGACTTAGGCAAGTATCGTCCGGAGTTCCAGGAATACATCCGCAAGGTTAGCGGTTTCGAGAATGACGAGGCCAATGAGGGAGGTCCCGGACGTGTGGATCACTCTGTAGTCGGCGCGCTTTGGGCAGCGGAGCGATATAAGGAGTATCCCATAGGGCCAGCCCGAGTCCTCAGCTACCTTATAGCAGGGCATCATGCAGGTCTTCCGGACTGGAATAATGTGGCCGGCGTAGGTGCTTCGCTCGAGGTTCGGTTACGGGACTCTTCCCCCCTTGAATCGGCCATGAAGGGGAACCCTCCAAACGAGCTACTTCAAGCAGAACTGGCTACCAGTCAGCCCTGTGGCAAGGACCAGACGCTTGAGGTTGCTGAAAAGCTTCGCTCACAATTCCACCTTTGGATCAGGATGCTCTTTTCCTGCCTTGTAGACGCTGATTTCCTCGACACCGAGGCTTATATGACCCCTGCGGATACGAAGCGCAGGGCTGAGAGTCACATCAGCCTGGAAGAGGCAAGAGTCATGCTGGATCGCCACCTCTCTGATTTGGGAAGGTCAGCGGTGCAGACCGACATCAACCAGGTACGACAGCAGATACTGCATCAATGCAGACAATCTGCCGTGCTCGATCCTGGGCTGTTCTCGCTGACGGTGCCCACGGGAGGAGGCAAGACCCTGGCCGGAATGGCCTTCGCGCTCGAACATGCAATCGCCCATGGGAAGCGCAGGATTGTGGTAGTGATACCTTATACCAGCATCATCGAGCAGACAGCAGCGGTTTACCGGGGCGTATTCGGCGATGGAGCTGTGATCGAACACCATTGCAATCTCGATCCTGATCACGAAACGCGAGCCTCGAGGCTCGCCTCGGAAAACTGGGATGCTCCAATCATCGTGACGACGAATGTCCAATTATTCGAGTCCCTCTTAGCGTCGCGGAGTTCCGCGTGCAGGAAACTCCACAACCTCGTCAATTCAGTAATCATCATCGACGAGGCCCAGATCCTGCCAGTGGGGTTCCTTCAACCCGTCGTCGAGGTCATGAGGGGGCTGGTTGAATTGTTTGGGGCGACCATAGTCCTCTCAACCGCAACCCAGCCCGCACTGGCAGGTATTCTTGGTTCGGGCCAAGCTATTTTGCGGGGTTTTACGGATGGGGTCGTGCGCGAAATCATCACCGACCCTCCTGGGCTGGCAAGACGACTCAGACGAGTCGAGATCTCAATGCACCAAAATGGTGAGGAGCCTGTCCCATGGAAAGAACTTGCGGTAGAGGTCGGGAAACACGAGCAGATACTCTGTATTGTGAATACCCGAAAGGATTGTCGCGACTTCCACGCACTGCTTCCCGAAGGAGCCGTGCATCTGTCTGCCCTCATGTGTCCGGAACACAGAAGCGAGACGATCGCAAGGATCAAGGCTGACCTCGCAAGTGGCAAAGCAATCAGGGTTGTGAGCACCCAATTAGTAGAGGCAGGCGTTGATATTGATTTCCCTATTGTCTACAGAGCGCTTGCTGGCCTCGACTCCATAGCCCAGGCGGCAGGGCGATGCAATCGCGAGGGGCGACTCGGCGAGGGAAAGCTTGGCAAAGTTATCGTATTTATGTCACCTATGACAGCCCCTTCAGGCATGCTCCGGAAGGGACAGGATGCCGGGCGCGAAATGATGCGGCTCTTTCCCGAGGAGGTGTCACTCCTTGCGCCTGAAGCTTTCCAGCACTATTTCACGCTGCTTTACGGTCGCGTAAACAGTTTTGACGAGAAGGGAATCATGCGGCTCCTTGCGGGACCGGATATCGAAGAGGCAAAGGTACAGTTCCGAACTGCAGCTTCGCGGTTTTCCCTGATCGATGATGGGGGGCAACAGGCGATAATTGTTGACTTTGCGAGCCAGCGGAGCAAAGCTGACGAAGGTTTGTCTGCTGCCGCACTGGTTGCCAAGGTGGAAGCCTTTGGTCCCGACCGAGCTACCATGCGGCGGCTTCAGCGCTACACGGTCAATGTGCCTCGGAATGTTTCCAGGTTGCTTCAGGCGGATAGCGCCATCCGCGTATTGCAGAGACTCGATGGCTTGTATGTTCAAGCGCTGCCGGGACTCTATGACGGAAACTTCGGACTCAGGCTCGACGGCCCGATCCTGAGTCCTATGGATTTCATTGCATAAGGAGGTGGAAATGGAGCATTTCAACAAGATTTTCTGCTTTGAGGTGCAGGGTGACTATGCCTGCTTCACGCGGCCGGAGATGAAGGTGGAGCGTGTAAGCTACGACGTACCAACGCCTTCAGCTGTGCGGGCGATCTTTGAGGCAATCTTCTGGAAACCGGCGGTTAGGTGGCGGGTGTGCAGGATCGAGGTTCTCAAGCCCATCCGGTGGACATCTGTT
>JBAXTA010000259.1:0-6583 GCA_037130415.1 Spirochaetota bacterium | reverse complement strand
CGGTCATGGGCTGGACCCTCAACCACGACAAGGTGATGGGAAGCGGCAAGGAGGCGTTCGCTGCCCGCCAGGACCGCTACGCCGATGCCATGGAGCCCCTGGGCCTGAAGTGCGGATTCCGATTTATCCGGCCGGGGATTCCGATTCCAATCCGGCCACCCATTCCGATCCGTTTCCGGCCACCTGTACCGATGTGATTTCGGCCGGTCGGAGGGTGCCTGCCCAGCAGGTCTATGACGGTCATCTCATGGCGAGGGGTTTCAGGTCAAGGTTGTGATGTTTGGGTGCGGTCGTCCCCGCTTTCCACGGGAGGGACCCACGCGCGCCCGCAGCGCTCGTCACGAAGCTGGCGGAGGGCGCGCGTGGGTGGGGCCTGTGGTAAGCGAGGGCGAGCGCTTGCCTTCGGATGGTTACGCCACCTCCTGCCCGGCCTGAGGTTTGCGCATGGATTCGCCATCGAGGTCGATGCGATAAGCGGCATGGACGATCCGGTCGAGGATTGCGTCGGCCAAGGTCGGATCGCCGATGATTTCATGCCACCGGTTGACCGGGACTTGGCTGGTGATGAGCAGGGAGCCGCGACCGTAGCGGTCCTCGACGATTTCCATCAGATCGCGGCGGTGGTCGGCGGACATCACCTGTGGTCCCCAGTCGTCGAGGATCAGCAAATCTGGTCTGGCAAGGCTGGCGAGAAGTTTGGCGTAGCGGCCGTCGCCGCGAGCCAGGTCGAGGGCCGCGAAGAGACGCGGCACCCGCTGGTAGAGGACGGAGATGTCCTCGCGGCATGCCTTGTGCCCGAGTGCGCAGGCCAGCCAGCTTTTGCCGATGCCGGTGGGGCCACACAGGATCACATGGCGGTGATCACGTATCCATTGGCAGGTGCCCAGCTTGAGGAAGAGGGTTCGATCGAGGCCGCGCAAGGCCCGGTAATCAACATCCTCGATGACTGCGGTTTGGCGCAACTTGGCGCGCCCGGCGCGGGCTTCAAAACGCTTCTGGCCACGATACGTCACCTCGTGGTCGAGGATCAGGGTCAGCCACTCGGCGTGGGTCAGGGAGGCGGCGGCCGGACTGGCCTCCATTTCCTTGAACCCCTTGGCGCAACCGTGCAGACCGAGGGCGTGGAGGGTTTCCAGTGTGGGGTGGGACAGCATCGTCGTGCTCCTCAGTGATAGTAATCGCCGCCACGGATGTTGGCGTGGAACAGCGGAAGGTCGTTGGTGGACAACTGGCCCGTCGGCTTGCGATCAAGGTTGTTGTCGAGGATGGAGGCCAAGCTTTTTGACGACAGGGCGCCGATCTCGACGGCGCGGGTGCATGCCGCCTCGGCGCGCTCGCGGTCGATCCCGCGGAGCCGTTTCAGGATGCCGAGGCAGGAGCGAAAGCCCTGTTCAGGATGTTTCCGACTCGCCATCACGGCGATGACCAGCGTCTCGGTGTTGGGGCCGATGGCGGCGGCATCGCGCCGGAACCGCTCCACGCTCCAGCCGGAGAAAAAGCGGTGGCCGCTGGGCATATGGTCATCATGGGTGACGTGACGTCCGCCATTGCCGTAGAGGCGTACATGTACGGCGACACGCTGGCCATGGTGGAACAACTCGATCCCGTTGGTGGTGAGGCGGGCCTCGATCTCCTCGCGGATCAAGGCGTGGGGGACCGAGTAATAGAAGTCCTGAATCTCGACATGGTAGTCTTGATTGACGCGGGCTTTCTTCCACTCGGCGTATTCGTAGGGTGCCGCTGGCAGCGGATGCATGGCCGGAAGCTCGACATCAAGGAACAGGTCATGGCGGCTGACACCCAGCTTGCGCATGACGCGCCCGTTGATTTGCTCCATCGCCTCGCGGATGGCCTGATTGCATTCGGCCAGCGAGAAGAAGCTGACATTGCGCAGGCGGCCGATGATGTAGGATTGAGCCACCCTGACCCCGGCCTCGACCTTGGCCTTGTCGCGCGGTTTGTATGGCCGTGCCGGGAGAATGCCGACACCATAATGGTAAGCCATGCGACCATAGGTCTGGTTGACCTCGGGGTCGTAGAATGACGGGCGATGGATGCCGGATTTCAGGTTGTCGGGCACCACCAGCCGAGGCACCTTGCCGAAATGGGCGAACATGCGCACATGGGCACCGATCCAGTCCGGTAGCTTCTGGCTCCACGTCGCCTCGGCATAGGTGTAGCTGGAGGCCCCGAGCACGGCGACGAACAGTTCCGCCGATTTCACCTCGCCGGTGGACGGGTCGATGATGTTGATCGTCTTGCCGGAATAATCGACGAAGACCTTGTCCCCCGCCACATGCTGCTGGCGCATGGTCGGCGTCAGCCGTCGCTCGAACTCCCGGTAGAGATCGCAGAAACGGCTGTAACCGTACCCTTCGGGATGAATCCCCCTGTATTCGCCCCACAAAATCTGCAAATCGACACTGGGCCGCTTCATTTCGCGAACCAGCGCCGCCCAGTCCGGCTCGACCCGACGCCGAAGGCCGGTCTGGGTGCTCGGACGCCCGAATAGACGCTCGTTGAGCATCGTATCGGTGACGTCTTCGGGTAGCGGCCAGATCAAACCCGCCGCCGTGATCCTCGCCACATAATCTTGGACGGTACTGCGGGCAACACCGAGTTGAAGGGCAATCGTCCGGTCACTCAGTTTTTCATCGCCAAATTTCAGCCTCAATAGCTCGCGTATCTGCCTCATGGTCAGTCCCTTCTTTGGCATCGTGCCTCTCCTTGCTGGAGGGCAGATGCTTGATGGATGCTGACCTGCTGGGCAAACGGTCACCCTTGATCGGAAACCGGCACCTCAACCAAAAGGGTGGCCGGATCGCGATCGGAATAGGTGGCCGGAACCGGATCGGAATGGGTGGCCGGAACGCGATCGGAATCAGTGGCCGGAATCAAATCGGAATGGGTGGCCGGAACGTGTCGGAATCCGCACCAAGTATTACAGTGGCTATAATACGTTGCACGACGACCAGAATCGAGGTGATTACGTCGGCCGCTCTACCCCGGCGCAACTGCGCCTGCTGGCCGCGACCGGGCGGCGCGCGTCAACGATTTTGAGACAGCGTTTCGATCAGTTTAAGCAGCCAACTTCTCCGAGTTTTCAGGCGGGTTGATCCAGGCGGCGGTCGGGAGCGCCGGGGCCTGAGGTGCGATCCGGACGAAGCGGTTTGGGTGGCGGGCATAAGCGGCGTCCAACACGATTTGCCGCTGATGGCGGAGATGCCCAGCCTGCCCCGAATGGACCTGCTGGGGCGTCAACAGGCCGATGCCGCTGTGGTGGTGGCGGTTGTTGTACCAGTCGAAGAATTGGCGGCAGAAGGCGCGGGCATCCTGGATGGAGCCGAAGCGGTCGGGAAATTCGGGGCGATATTTCATCGTCCGGAACTGGCTTTCGGAATAGGGATTATCGTTGGACGTGTAGGGCCGCGAGTGGGTCTTGGTGATGCCGAGATCGGCCAGCAAGTGGCCGGTGACCTTGGAGGTCATGGAGGGGCCACGATCGGCATGCAGGGTCAGGCTGCCGGGTTCGATGCCGTGTCGGCGACAGGTTTCGCGGATCAGTTTGCTCGCCAAGAAGGAGCTTTCGCGGTCGGCCAGCATCCAGCCGACGACGCAGCGGCTGAAGATGTCGATGATGACGTAGAGCTGGAAATAGCTCCACTTGGCTGGCCCCTTGAGCTTGGTTATGTCCCACGACCACACCTGGTTGGGACCGGTGGCGAGCAGTTCGGGCTTGGCATAGGCGGGATGGGTCAATTGGTCGCGGCGCTCATGAACCTCGTGGTTGGCGGCCAGGATGCGATACATGGTGCGGATCGAGCAGAGATAGACGCCCTCGTCGAGCAAGGTGGCGTAGACCTCGGCGGGGGCGTGGTCCATGAAGCGGTCTTCGTGCAGCACCGCCAGAACCCGAACACGCTCGGCGGCTGTCATGGCGCGAGACTGTCGGCGGCGCGCGGGTGGCCCTTGGACCTGCCCATGACGGAGACGATGGAAGGTAGCCCGCGCCAGACCCAAGGCCGCGCACACGGCCTGGCGCATCCCGGCAGGCGCCTCGGCAACAAGAGCCGTCAGCTCTCGTCGTCGATCGCCCCCAGATCGATTGCCAGGAGCTGCGCCGCTTTTTTTTGGATTCCAATGATCAATTGGGCCTTGGCTAATTGCCGCTCCAGCCGTGCATTCTCGCGGCGCAGACGATCTAATTCGACCGTGTCATTGCTCTTGATCGTGGCGGGCGGCCCACGTCGTACCGGGGTCTGAGACCGCAGCACCCCTTGCTTGCGCTGGCGTCGCCACTCCACCAGCGACGACGAATACAGCCCTTCGCGGCGGAGAACCGCCCCGGTCACTCCCGCCTTAGCGCCATCAAGTTCGTCAAGGATCGCCAGCTTGTAGGCAGTCGTAAACGATCGCCGCCGCGCTTTCGCCGCCACCTCCGGATCCGGAGGTGGCGGCGAAAGCGCCTCAGCAACTGCAATCGTCGTCATCGCCTTCGTCATCGCTCATTTCCCCCTGTGCCATGCTCACTAAACGACACACATCAAAGTGTCACAAGCACGTTTGCACAGAGGGGACGGCAATTAGCGCATCGGTGCTGGTACTTGAGGAAGCGCGCAAACTCATGGTGAAATTATTGTTTGTTAAAGAAGACTGCGATGCGTAAAATATTGCTCCCCGTAGATGGCTCAGACTCCGCTTTCAAAGGTATCTGCTCATCCCACCCCCGGTTGGCGCGCATGTAGCGTTGCGTGACGATGGTTCGCACAAAATCTTGACACGGGACTCGGTTCACGATTCAACCTTCGGATGGCTCAGCAAGCAGACCGTCCCGATCTTTCCCATCTTTCGCACGAACAGAAAGACGCGCTGATCTACGCGCTTCTGGATCGGGTTGATGCGCTGGTGGCAGAAGTGGCCGCGCTGAAAGCCGAGAACGCCGCGTTGACGGCACGAGTGGCGCAGCTTGAGGCCAAGCTGAATGAACCGCCGAAGACGCCGGACAACTCCAGCACACCGCCATCGAAAGGGCAGAAAGCCAACCGCGACGCCAAGACAAAACGGACGGGTCCGCGGGCGGGCAGCGTGGGGCGTAAGGGCGGCGGACGGGCGCTGGCGGAGGAGCCGGACCAGTTCGTCACCGCCAAGGCCACAAGTTGCCGACATTGCGGCACGGCACTGGATGATGGCGATCATGTCCTGCATGGCCGCTACGACAAGATCGATCTGCCGCCGGTTCGCCCGGTGGTCACAAGGGTGGAACGCTACGCCGGGTGCTGTTCCTGCTGCGGCGAGGTGACGGTGGCACCGGTGCCAGAGGGCCTGGAGGACGGATCTCCATTCGGTCCCGGCATCGTCGCGGCGGCGATCTATCTGCGTTTCGTCCATGCCATCAGCTACCAGCGCCTGAGCCGCCTGTTCCTGCACCTGTTCGGCCTGTCGGTCAGCGAGGGGGCGCTGGATGGCATGTTCCGTCGCGCCAAGCCGCAATTCGACGGGGAAGTGGGTGTTATCCTCGCCCGTCTGCGCCGCTCGCGGGTGGTGTGCTCCGACGAAACCTCCGTGCGCATCGACGGACGCACCTGCTGGAACTGGGTGTTCCAGAACGATGCCGTGGTCATCCACGTCATCCGCAAAACCCGCGCGGCGGCGGTGGTGGCCGAGGTGATGGGCGGACACCGCCCGGCCATCTGGGTGTCCGATCTCTACGGTGGGCAGCAGGGGCACGCCGACGGCTGGCAGGTCTGCCTCGCCCATCAACTACGCGACTGCAAATACGCCATCGAGGCCGGGGATGCCATCTTCGCTCCGCGCATGAAGGCGCTGCTGTTGCGCGCCTTCGTGATCGCCCGGCGACGGCGTGATCTGGCCGAAAGCACCCGGCGCGAATACCGGCGGCGCCTGGACCGCGACATCGACGCCATCATGGCTCTGGCCCCGGAAAACAAGCATGGAAAGCGCCTACGAAAACGCTATGCCAAGGTCCGCTCCTACCTCTTCACCTTCTTGGAGCATCCCGAGGTCGCCCCCGACAACAACGGCTCCGAGCGCGAATTGAGGCCCACAGCCACCTATCGCAAGGTCACCGGCGGCTTCCGATCCGACTGGGGAGCCGATTTCTTCGCCGGGATCAAATCCGTCATTGGCACCGCCGCCCGCCACGGAACAGACGCCTATGCCGCCATCCTCAGCACCCTACGCGGGAAGTCTGTCCTCGCACCGGGTTGAGCAGATACCTTAATTCTGATGACTGAATAATTTCGTAACTATAAACGTAAGAGCTGATCTGACCATCTGAGGTAATCCAAAGAGCCCGGTCGACACCTCCGCCCGCGACCCCGAAAAGCCCCCCCCCCACGGTTGTGCTAAAAACTATTTCCCGGCTAATGTTCGTCTCAGGTTCCTTGAAGGTAAGATCTATATGTGTAGAACCGTCAAAATGTAGGGCGAGAGTCTGATCAGAATCGGATTGGGCCGCCGTATTGACCGCTATGGCATAGGCCGAGGACGTGATGAGCGAGCCGCCGGTTCCGGAGTGGCCGAGGTCGTTGGCCGACACTGTCAATGTGTCGGTGCCGCTCCA
>JBAXTA010000258.1:0-6586 GCA_037130415.1 Spirochaetota bacterium | reverse complement strand
CACCGGGCTGGGATACAGGCTATGGGCTGTTCACCTCGGGCGAGGCACCCTTCGTGCTTTCTTATACAACGAGCCCCGCCTATCACCGCGAGGTGGAAAAGACCGAACGCTACAAGGTGCTCCCCTTGTCCGAAGGCAGCCCCCTCGAAATCGAACTGGCGGGTATCCTGAAGGGCGCGAAAAACCGTAGCAATGCTGAACGTTTCATGGACTTCCTCCTCTCATCGGAGGCCCAGGCCCTCCTGCCATCGACGCAGTGGATGTACCCTGCCCGCAGTGGCACTCCGCTGCCTGCAGGCTTCCGCGACGGAGACAGGCCGGCAAAGGTTCTCAGCATTGACGCAGAGGGCCTCGTGGCAGAGGCTGCGAGCCTCATGGCGGAGATAGCCAGGACCCGATGAGCGAAGCAGGCCCCGGCGCCACAGGGAGACAGGCCGCAGGAACTTCAGCCAGCGGCACTTCCTCGTCCTTCGCGCGAAACGCAGCCCTCGCCCTTCTTCCCATTCTGGCAACCCTCCCCCTTGCGGCTTTGGTCCTTCGCATCGGACCCCGGCCCGTCGTTGAGGCCTTCGGAAGGCTCTACTCCGAGGGCAGGGGCCTGCCTGCCATCGCCTTCGGCCTGAAGCAGGCTGCAGGCAGTGCCCTTGTCGCCCTCGTGGTAGGGCTGCCCGGAGCCTGGATCTTCGCGACCTGGCGCTTTCCCGGGCGTTCCCTCGCGCGGGCCCTCGCCCTCCTCCCCTTTTGCCTTCCCCCCGTCCTGGTTGCCCTCGGTTTTGTGCAGTACTACGGCCGAAACGGGATCGTAAACCAGGTCCTGTCAGGGATCGGGGTTCCGGGTTTCGGGGCTATCGGATTCCTGTACAGCCTGCCGGGACTGTGCCTTGTGCACGGCTTCTACAATTTTCCCCTCGTCCTCGACCTGGTGGGATCGGCACTTTCGGGCATTGCGCCGACAAAGTCGGAGTCTGCCAGGAGCCTGGGCTCAGGAAGGCTTCGCGCCTTTTTTGCCGGCACCCTCCCCGGCATCCTCCCGTCGATCCTCGAAGCCACGGGCCTGGCCTTCCTCTTCTCCTTTTTCAGCTTTGTCGTTGTCATGCTGTTTGCGCCGCTGGGCTCGGCCACCACAGAGACCGAGATCTGGCGCCTGTACCGCCTTGAGGGCGACCCTGCAGGCGCGACAGCCCTGGCTTTGGTACAGACCTTCCTGGCCCTGATGATCCTCGGGCTTCTCGCCTTCGGAGCCTCGAGGCTCAGCGCTCCCTCCTCGGAAGGCGCGGCAGGGAGGGAAGCCCGGAAACCAGGCCTAATTGGATGGATTGCCATCGCCGGCTATGGCCTTGCGCTTGTCTTCCTCTTTTTCGGGCCCCTCCTCATGGTACTCGGCGGGTCCCTGACCGACCGGCAGGCCTTTGGAGCGGCCGATTTTCCGGCCACCGGCTCCTGGCTCCGGGTCCTGGGCTCGGGACTGCTGGCGCGGGCCCTCGGGGATACCCTGATCTCTGCACTGCCTGCAGCCCTCCTTGCGACCGGCAGCGGTTTTCTGCTGGCGAACCTCTGGAAAGGGAAGCGGGCAGCGGCAGACAGCCTTGCAAGCCTTCCCCTGGCCATTTCGGGAGTTGTCGCAGCAGCTGGATGGAGCCTCCTCCTGCCGACAGCAGGACTGTGGGCGGTCATCCTCGTCGAAGCCCTGATAGTACTGCCCTTTTCGCTCAAGACCTCGTTGCAGGCTCTTGCCCTCCTCAAGGAGGAGCCAGCCGAAGCCGCGCGCAGCCTGGGCGCAACACCCTTCCAGACCCTCCTCAAAATACGGCTTCCCGCCATCCTGCCCTCCCTCCTGTCATCGCTTGCCTTTTCCTTTGCGCTCGCGGCAGGCGACGCAACAACGCCCCTTGTCCTGGGATTGCCCGACTTTGAACCCCTCCCGCTGGCAATCTATCGCCTTGCGGGCGCCTACCGCTTTCCGGAGGCCTGCGTCCTTGGCGTTGTGCTCGCCCTGCTTTCAGGCCTCGCTTTCTGGGCCAAGGGCTGGAGGCCCGGTCATGCTTGAGCTGAGCGCTGTCGAATGGCAGGCAGGGGGTTTTGCGCTCAGCGCCTCGCTTCGCCTCGAACGGGGTATGTCAGGCTTTGTGGTTGGCCCCTCGGCTTCGGGAAAGACCAGCCTGCTCAGGCTCATCGCCGGCTTTGCGAAGCCTGTCCGAGGCCAGATCAGCCTGGGAGGCCGACGCATCGACGGGCTTCCGCCCGAAGGTCGTGGCGTGGGCCTGGTCTTCCAGGGCGACAGCCTCTTCCCGACCATGAGCGTGCGCGCAAACCTGGAATTCGGCCCTAGGATCGCGGGCATGGACCGCTCTGCCCGGGTCCGGCTCGTGGAGGGCCTTGCGGAATCGATGGGACTCACCGGGCTCCTTGACCGGGGGACCAGGCATCTGTCGGGGGGGGAGCGCCAACGCGTCGCCCTGGCGCGAAGCCTCGCCACCAAGCCCGAGCTCCTCCTCCTCGACGAACCCCTGGCCTCCCTCGATCCTGGATCACGAGCAGCCCTCGGAAGTGAAATCGAGGTACGCACGAGGGCCCTCGGCCTGACCAGCCTCAGAGTCACCCACGACCTGGCCGAAGCCCTCGCCGGGGCTGACAGGATCTTCCTGATGGAGAAAGGGACTATCATCGACTCGGGAAGCCCTCTGGGCTTGTACGAAAATCCTGCCAACTCGAGGACCGTGCGCTTTCTGGGCTCGGGGATCTGTATTCCCATCAGGGAGAAGGACCGAGGAGGATGGCAGACCCAGCTCGGAAGGCTGCCGCCTGAATGCCAGGCATCCACGATCATCCCCAGGGCCGGGGAGGAACTTGTAGCCTTTTTCCCCGCCCGCGAAGCGCAGCTTCATGGCGATCGGGCTATCCAGGACCCAGCGATGTTTTCAACGAGGGCCCTTGTCCGCAGTCTGGTGTTTCGGGGCATGCGAAATGAGGCAGTCCTCGACCTCGGTGTAGATTCAGGTCCCCTCTGTCTGGAAGTCAGTAGCCTGGTCATGCTCCAGAAAGGAGAAAGCGTAGGCCTTTCCTGGCCCCTGGCCTCGATCAGGATAATTTCCCGGTGATCGCGTTTCCCTTGCAGGCAGGGATTTGCTGGCTGATACTTGGGAAATGGCGATAAACAGCGGAGGCCTCCGATCCCACGAGGCAACCCATGCGGGCATCTTCTACCCCGAAGAACCGCGCGAGCTCAGGGATCTTGTGGCCAGCCTGCTTCAGGCTGCCCCCCTCCCGGCTTCCCCCGCCGTCGCGATACTCTCCCCCCACGCAGGATTCGAGTACACAGGAGACCTCTCGGCCCAGGCCTGGAAGGCAGCGGTGGGGAGGACTATCACCACACTCGTAATCCTTGCTCCCTTCCACAGCAGCACCGAAACGGCGATCTGGCTTCCTGAATCGACCCGATATTCCGGACCCTTCGGTGACTTTCCGGTAGATCGCAACGCCGTCGAAGGCCTGTCCGAGTGCGGCACGCACTACCTGGTCAACGACATACCCCACCTCGAGGAGCATTCCATCGAGGTCCAGTTGCCCTTTGCCGCAGCCATCTGCCCCGAAGCACGTCTTGTTCCCGTCCTCGTGGGAGGCTGCAGCTCAGCTCTTGTGAAATCGCTGTCGACAGGCTTGAGGCTGGTATTTGGAGCCTCGACCTCGACGACACTCTTTGTGGTGTCGAGTGACCTTTGCTTTGGCAAGGATGCCCAGGAAAGCCATCGGGAGTCAGACAGCTACCTGGGGCGCATCCTTTCCGGAGATTGGGCAGGTCTGGCGGCTTTGGCATCCTCCAAGCGCTCCTGCGGCGCCGCCTGCGTCGCGGCCCTCCTTTCCAGCGGATTTCCAGGCCGGGCCAGGGTCCTGGGACGCCACGATGCTGCATCCGCCCGTGAGACCGACGAGGACCTCTTCGGCGAGTACGCTGCCATCGCATTTGAGCAGCCAGGCTAAGGCCAGGACGACCATCATGTTGCCAGTTCTGGATGATTCAACGCGCGATGCCTTGCTGACCCTTGCCCGCGACTCGATCATGAGCGCCTTCAGGGGGTCTGGCGCATCGGGACCGGAGATTCCCCCAGCTCTGGCTGCCGCCAGCGCTGCCGGTGCCTTTGTGACGCTCAAGCGATCAGGGAGGCTGCGCGGATGTATCGGGAGGATGGAGGGCGGGGGCCCAATCCCGGAGCTCATCGCCGAAATGGCGCGCTCTGCGGCCTTCGAGGACCCGCGATTCCATCCCCTCGCAGCAGGCGAACTCGATGAGTGCTCCATCGAGATAACCCTCCTCGGGCCCCGACAAGGGATTGGATCGATCGAGGAGATCGAAGTCGGCCGTCATGGAGTGTGGCTCTCGATGCGGGGGAGATCCGCCGTATTCCTTCCCCAGGTCGCCACCGAGCAGGGCTGGGACAGGAAGCAGCTCCTCGACGAACTGACGGCCAAGGCAGGCCTGCCTCCGGGGAGCTGGGCTGAGGCAAATGCAACTCTCATGATTTTCGAGGGTCTCGCCTTCGGGGAGCCTGAGGACTGAGCCCGCGCCCTGAGCCCGACCGCGAGCAATTGCGCCTTCCCGCCGGCCAGCCCAGTCGGCCTCGCCCCATCTGCCTACAAAAGCCGCTTCCTGACCACCTTGAACCAGAAAGCCCTGAGCCCTTCGAAGAATCGAAAGAGCGCATAGAGTGGCCGTGAAAAGGCAAAGTCCCAGGATCCAGCGTAATGGACCACCGTGCCCCCGAATCCGGTCTTGAAGCGGTAGAGCCCCGCCATGGGGTGTTCCGGGTCGTCGACAGGCGGGATGCCATAAAAATCATACTGACTACAGTCAGCGGCACGGGCAGCCCTGATCGCAGCCCACTGGAGGGCATAGGCGGGCATGAGGGAACGTCCCTCGTCCGAGGAGGCGCCGTAGAGGTAGCTAGCCTGCCTGCCATAAAACAGGGTGATGATGGCAGCCAGGGCGCGGCCTTCGTGCCGGGCGATCCAGAGACCCAGCCTGGGGGCCCCTGTCCCCTCCCGGCCCTCGCCGGGAAACGCGGCCACCGCATCGAAGAGGGCCTCGTAGTAGGACCTGGGGTGTATGGCGATCCTGTCGCGGCGGGCCGTCTGTTCATACAGGCCATAGAACACCGACAGGGATTCCTTTCCTTCATTTGTTACAATTACGCCTTTTTTTTCGGCGAGCCTGACGTTGTATCTCCACTTGGGCTTCATCGCGGCGAGGAGGGCCTCCGGCGAGGGACCGAGATCGAGGAGGACGCTGTCGGGGGGCTGCACGTCGCTGCCCGCCTTCCTGAGCGGCCGCTCGAAGCGGGGGCGGGCCAGGGGCAGCCTGGCTGGGGCGGCCGGGGACAAAGACTCTTCATGATACCAGGGACTATCGAAGCGGAGGAAAAGGCAGGAGACGGGAAGGAAGGCCCTGAGGGATCGGCTCAGGACCAAGAGGAGGTCAGAACGCAGGGACTCGGGGCAGTCCAGGTCCGGGCCGCCGGGGACGTAGGCGAAGGACAGGGGACCGCCCAGGCGGCGGAGGAGCACGGAAAGGCCAAAGACCTCGGGGAGGGCCCCGCCCCAGCCTTCGGCATGGCAGTCAAAGGCGTAGGAAGTCCAGCCAAAGCGGCCCTTGAAGCCAGCCCAGAGGCCGCTCTGGAGAAATCCGGAAGTAGATGCATCAAGAGCCGGGATGCGCGGCACGAGCCTCAGTACCCGATCCTGCAGCACGGCACGCTCCTCTGGGCCAGCCCTCTCTGGCCAGCGGGCGCCCACTTCCTTGCTCAACCCACATCCCCCTCGGGGACCTTGACGAGACTGAAGGCCCTTCCTCCTGCGAGGAGCTTCGCGGACCCGATGAAGGCGGTGCCGGCCTCGGCCCGGATCGGCACGGAGAAAAAGGTATCCACGTCGATCTCGGCCTGGACTGGCGTCGCAGGATCCATGCCCTCAAGGACAATCCGGTCCCCCGGGGAGGCAGAGCCAGCGTCGAGGACCTCGCAGGATTCCTTGCCGCCCTCGGGCGTGCTTCTCGAGGCAGCCAGGAGCATGCCCCGGCTCTCGACACCGCGCAGCTTTGCGGGCCGAAGGTTGTTGACCAGTACTATCATTTTCCCAAGTAGTTCTTCTTCCTTGTAATAGGGAACGATTCCCGAGACGATGACCCGCTCTGCCACCGATCCGTCGGCGTTGCGCGTGCCGTCGTCGAGCTTCTCGATGTAGAGCTTGTCGGCCTTGGGATGGCGCTCCACCCCGATGATCCGTGCCGCCCGGAGATCGATCAGCCTGGCAAAGCGCTCCTCGACGGGCAGGTCGGCAAGGGGCGGGACGAAGGGCGGTTTCGGCGGCGGGACAGCGGCCGGGGCTGCCCCTGCGGCAGATCCACTGGTGGGGGCTTTCGCGGGGGCCGCCGCGTGGGCGGAAACCTGCGTCCCTGGCTTCACCGCTTCCTGGGAATCGCGTTCCTTGCGCTCCTTCTGCGAACCGGCGTAGCGCTCGCGGAGGGTGGCGATGAGCTCGTCCTCGAGCTTGGCGAAGAGCACCTCGGGACTGACGACGCGCTCGAGCTGGCCCG